>CAYTMO010000008.1:0-28748 GCA_964439045.1 uncultured Candidatus Saccharibacteria bacterium | reverse complement strand
CAAGATGGACTTATTGGTCCTATTACTAGGGGGTTGATAAATGGGTCGTGTGGGGATAATATACTTTAATTCAGTTTGTATAGTATTTTGAAGATAGAGTGTATTTTGCTATACTCATTTATATGGATATTAAGGATGTAGAAGATTTGGCAGAACTTGCAAAACTCGAACTAACGCAAGAAGAAAAAGAAAAAATACTTTCTGATATGGGAGGTATTTTGGCATATGTAAAACAAATAGAAGATGTAGACCTGCCTATGCAGCCAGGAGTGGGAGAGATGGATGTAGAATATGAGCATAGAAATATTTGGAGGGAGGATGATGTGTCCGAGAGCGATGACTCATCTTGTAATTTGATTATAAAACAATTTCCCGATTCACAAGATAATTTTGTAAAAGTAAAAAAGATTTTGTAATTCTGTAAGCCCACTAAAATAAATTATATGAATATAGATTTAAAAAACTTAACAATAGAAAAAGCTCATCAGAGCTTGAAAAAGGGAGAATATACCTGCAAAGAACTCGCGGATGCGTATTTGGAAGTTATTAAAACAAAGAACACAGAGCTCAATGCATATCTTGAAATTTTTGAAGATATAGCTGAGCAAACAGAAATTGCACAAGAGAAATTTAAAAATGGTACAGATACAATTCTCACAGGTATACCTCTTGCTATTAAAGACAATATTTTATTTGTTGGACACAAAGCATCTGCTAGCTCTAAAATTTTAGAAAAGTATGTAGCGAGTTACGATTCTACTGTGGTAAAAGATTTGAGAGATGCAGGGGCTGTAATTTTAGGACGCACTAATATGGACGAATTTGCTATGGGTTCTTCTACTGAAACTTCTGCATATGGTGTGACACGAAACCCAATAGATCCTATTCGTGTGCCTGGAGGTTCCTCTGGTGGCTCGGCTGCTGCATTAGCGTCCGATATGGCCTTGTTTACTTTGGGTACAGAGACTTGTGGATCCGTGCGTGAGCCGGCAGCATTTTGTGGGCTTGTTGGCCTCAAGCCTACTTATGGTACACTTTCTAGATATGGAATAATTGCTATGGGAAATTCTTTAGACCAAGTATCCCCATTTAGTAAAAATGTACGTGATTCAGAAATTATATTTAATGCACTTTCTAGATATGACGAAAAGGACGCTACTTCTATCAAGAACGATATGCGTACACCAAAGTTTGATAAGAAAAATAATAAAAAAATAGGCATACCTTGGCATTTATTTGAGAAGGGGATAGATGAAGTTATAATGCAGAACTTTAAAGAATCTGTCGAAAAGCTTAAGAACAATGGATATGAAATAATAGATATTAAACTTCCATATTGCACATATTCTCTTGCTGCGTATTACATAATAATGCCAGCTGAAGTATCTACTAATCTTTCTCGTTTTGATGGGGTTAGATATGGTACGAGAGTGGAAGGGGGCAACATTTGGGAGAGTTTCAAAAAGAGTCGATCAAATGGTTTTGGTACAGAAGCAAGAAGAAGAATTATTTTAGGTACTTATGTACTTTCTCATGGTTATTATGATGCGTATTACAACAAAGCTTGGAAAGTTAGACACGCTATGGAGAAAGAATTGGGTGGTGCATTCAAAGAAGTGGGACTTATTATGACTCCTACAGTACCCGTCCTTCCTTTTAAACTAGGAGAAAAATTGAGCGACCCAGTGTCTATGTATTTGTGTGATATATTTTCTGCTCCAGCAAATCTAGTAGGAATACCTGCTATAGCATTGCCTTCTGGAAAGACAGAAGAAGGATTGCCACTTTCTGTACAATTTATGGCACCACATTTTTGTGAGAATGAATTATTTGAAATAGGCAAAAAGTTTGAGACAATATAGATAAAAAGTTTTATAATATAAATATGGATCCATTAAACTTAGACCAAAATATTTATTCTGATCAAACATTTTTTACTAATGTACCACAGCCTACGTTCATAAATGTAGAATATTATTTTAATAAGATATATGTTTTTTTGCGAGATATTTCAGGTGGTGGTAGTGGTAGAAATTCTGTAGGTTATGATGATGCATTGGGTTATGGCTCAAGGGGTGTAGAGGAAGGGATAAATAGTGGTTTTTTTATTGATATTTTTCAATCTATACTTTATCTTATTTTAATTTTTTCTATGACTGTTATTGCCTATGTGACGGTGAGAATGTTTGAATTAAGAAAAAAAGAACACGAACACTTACATCACGAGATAGCAGAGTTTGCCCACAAAAGAAAAGAAGAAGAAAGAAAGAAAATGGAGGGTGGTGGGGGAGGTAATGGGAAGATTAAAAATCCAAGATGGGAGAAGATTCTTGAGCATTTATATTCCGAAAGACCAGCTGATTGGAAGCTTGCTATCATTGATGCAGATGAAATGCTGTTTGGGCTTATGACTGATCTTGGTTTTAAAGGGGAGAGTTTCGGTGATAAATTAAAGGCAGCAGATAGAGATAAATTTCATAGTTTAAGTGCTGCTTGGGAAGTACACACTATACGAAACAGAATTGCTCACGAAGGTATTGCTTATGAATTATCTCAAAGAGAAGCAAAAAGGGTAATTGCATTGTATGAGCAAATCTTTCACGAGTTTGGGTATGTTTAAATTTATTTGCTTTTTTGTGAATTTTAAGTAGAATAAATAGGTATTTAATAATAGGATGTCCTATTGTGTTGTTGATTTATATAGCGGGGTAGAGAAGTGGTATCTCGTAAGGCTCATAACCTTGAGACTTTGGTTCGATTCCAAACCCCGCAACAATTCGAAACGTGACAGGTTTCTTGTCACTTATTTCGAAGAAATGGGTTAATTGCTTTAATGGAGGATGGTATGGCAGTTTGCTTTTTGTCGGTGTAGTTCAATGGTAGAACGAAGGACTCATAAGCCTTAGACAGTGGTTCGATTCCACTCATCGACACTGTGTTTTGTTTGAAAAGTAAAAAGTTTAGGAGTAGCTGTTTTGGTTAGCGAAAAGCTTATGTTTGCAAGTAGTTTGATAATGTAATAGAAAAGTATTATGCGGGCGTAGCTCAGCTGGTTAGAGCGCTTCCCTGTCACGGAAGAGGTCGCCGGTTCAATTCCGGTCGCTCGCGCATTTGAAAAAGAGCCATTGAAATATGGTTCTTTTTTCTGCGTGTGTATTGAACGGAGAACTGATATAATTTAATTTATGGAAATAAAATCTACACTTACAAATCGTTCAGGACAAATACTCGATGTTCTTTATAGGGAAGAAGATCCTATGAAGGATTTAGGCGGTAAAGTCCTTCAAGGGGTTCACGCTTTTTGTTTTTTTAATGACAAACTTGTCATAGTTTATGCAGAAAGTAAAAAGTATTGGACGCCACCCGGTGGTGGTATTGAGCTAGGGGAAACATACGAAGAAGCGGTTGTTCGTGAAGTGAAAGAGGAGACAAATATGAAGGTGCTAAAACAGCAGCTTATTGGGTATCAAGATATTTATGAGCCAGACAGAATTATTAGGCAAACCCGTTCGGTTTGTATTGTAGAGCCAGTTAGAGAATTTATTGCTGACCCCGATGGTGAGGTTACTGAAATTAAACTCATAGACCCGAAGGACTATAAGAAATATTTCGATTGGGGTATTGTCGGGGATCACCTTATGGAAAAAGCACTTTTACTCAAGTCAGGTATGTAGATATAATTATTATGATTTTGTATCACAGTTCCAACTTCGTTCACTAAGTCGCATATACGAAAAACACTTATTTTATATTAGGTGTTTTTCTTTGGGTAGGTTATATATAAATTTGATATAATTTTAATTATGAATAATGAAGATATACAATTGGTTTCTCTTGCAAAGAAAAATCCAAATCAGTATGAAAAGCTTTATACCAAATACTCTGACAAGGTTTTCAACTATTTCTGGTATCGTACTGGGCATAACAAAATGCTTTCAGAAGATTTGATGCAGGAGACTTTTTTGCGTGGTTTTCAATATTTGAATCGCTTCCAAAATCGAGGATATTCATACCTAACCTATTTGATCACCATTGCTCACAATGTTCTTGTTGATCACTATCGCAAGCCTGAGTCTGTGCCATTCGAAGCGGTTGATGATATTCCATACGAAGTAACTGAGGATATTGAGAAAAAATCTGATGCTGAGCTGTTGTGGCGAGCGATTCAGGACCTGCCTCAATCTAACCGTGATAAACTTCTAATGTACTATCAACAAGATATGTCTATAAAGGATATTGCTATTGCGACCAGAGCAACAGAAAATGCTGTTAAACTTTCTCTTTCTCGTACAAGGAAGAAACTTAAAGAACATCCTTATCTAAAAGATATTGCTGGATTTTCTGATAAGAAGCGCAAGCAAACTAAAGCTCAGTTTTTAGACAAGTAAATGACACCTTTTCTAGTTTGAACCGTTAAATAGGGTATACAGTGAAGTGGTCGCTCACTGTGGTATATAAAAAGAATTAGTGATACTTAAGTCAAACAATGTTAATAAAAAATATTAAATGGCTCAAGAAATTCATTCGTTCAATTTCTGATGCCACATAATCTAAAACAAAAGTTTAAAAATATTACTAAAATCTAATATTAACACTACTTTTATGAATACAGTAATTAAAAAGTCAGACAATAATTCTCTCCAGAGGCGCGATGGTTTTGTGCATCCACTCTCTTTGATTGATCGGTTCTTCGATGATTCATTTGATCCGTTTTCTATGATGTCGCCAAGTTTATTTCGCAATCGTGGTCTTGGTAATGTAAGTACACTGTTTCCAAAGGTAGATGTTGAGGAGACAGAAAATGAAATTCGAGTAACTGCAAATATTCCAGGCATCGATGCGGATAACATTAATGTCGAAGTCGGAGATGACTATCTATCACTCTCTGGCAAGATTGAGAAAGAAGATAGCGCTGAGGATAAGCGGGGTAAGGTGTATCGATATGAGCGTGAGTTTGGTGAATTTCGTAGAGAGTTCGCGTTACCAGCAAGGGTAAATAAGAACGGCATTATAGCCAAATCAAAGAATGGAGTACTCTCAGTAATTTTGCCAAAGTCTGAAGAAGAAAAAAAGAAGAAGGTGAAGGTGGAAGTTGAATAATGGAGAGATTAAACAAAAGACCCTCTTAATACAAGAGGGTCTTTTGTTATGTTGATAAACTTGATTACACAAACTGATTATTGACAATACCCCCTAGGGGGTATACACTTTAAATATATGCATAAAGATAATAAAAAAAGTGATAAGCAAAAGTTAATTAAAAGATTAAAAATAATAGAGGGGCAAGTTCGAGGTTTAGAGAATTTAATAGAGAAGGATACTTATTGTATTGATGTCATTACTCAAACTTCAGCTATTAAGCAAGCTCTTTCGGGGGTCGAAGATGTATTACTCAAGGAGCATTTAGGCCATTGTGTAGTGAATCAAATAAAAAGAGGTGAGACACAAAAAGCCACTAATGAAATATTAAAAGTTTATCAACTAAAGAAAAAATAAAATATATGTCAAAGATATCAACAACATTAGCCATAGCACTAATCATTATTTCTGGAGTATTAGGAGTACTATTGGGCTCTTATTCAAATCCAGAATATAAGGCAAATATGTATGATAAATCTGAAATGGACTTTGGTAGAGTTGACCGGACTTTAGATTTGAGATATTTAAATGCAATGATTGCTCACCATAGAGGGGCAATGCTTTTAGCAGAAGAAGCTAAAACATATTCTAACCGTGTTGAAATAAAAGAATTGGCAGAAAAAATATTAACTAATGAACCTGCTGCAATAGACGAATTATATACTTGGAAAAAAGATTGGTATAAAGATACACGCAAAGTAAAAGATCCTATCGTAGTAAAACTGGGTGCTTATGATGAGAATTTTGATTTGCGTTTTCTGAATGCATTAATCGCTCATCACGAAATGGGTTTACTTATGACAAAAGATATAAAAACTAAATCAAGTAGATTGGAGGTTTTGAATAATGCAGATGCGGTCGAAACTTTTCTTAAAGATACTTTGGAGGTTTTTAAGAGCTGGAGAAAGGATTGGTATAATATTTAATTTTTAAAAAATATGACAAACAAAACATTAAAAGTTAAAGGTATGCATTGCGCAAGTTGTTCCGCAATAATTACTAAAAAAGTTTCCAAATTAGACGGAGTGGATTTTGTTAAAGTAAATTATGCTACAGAAAAAGCAGAATTAATGTTTGATCCGAGCAAGACCACTGTGGCAAATATAAATAATGAGATTAATAAACTCGGCTATGATTTTATTGATGAGGAAGATACTTTAGATAAACACCAAGATCAAGATTTGTCTACGGATGTGGATAATTCTAAAAAAGAAAAAAATAAAGAATTGCTAGAGATCAAAAGAAAGATGCATTTTGCTTTGCCTATTGCTTTGCTTGTATTCTTTTTAATGATGTGGGAAATAGGTGCGCAGTTGTTTGCTTTTGTTCCTAATTTTCCTATTCCAATGAATTTGTACAGTGTTATTTCGATGACCTTAGCGACTATTTCTCTTTTTTGGGTTGGGCAATCTTTCTTGAAAGGAGTTTTAAGGTTTATAAAATATCGGGTTGCAAATATGGACACATTGATAGGTATAGGAACTTCTGTAGCCTATTCTTATAGTGTGTTTGTTGTATTATTCCCAGAAATGAGGCAGTTACTAAATTTTAGCGAAGCAACATATTTTGATGTGACTGTTGTAGTTATTGGTTTTGTTATTTTTGGTAAATATCTTGAAATGAGATCGAAAATGCGAACTGGAGAAGCGATAGAAAAGTTATTAAATCTACAAGCGAAAACTGCCCGTATTATCAAAGACGGCGTGGAAATAGAAATTCCAATTACTGAAGTAGAGATAGGAGATATTATTATTGTTAAGCCTGGCGAAAAGATTCCTGTAGACGGAGAAATAGTAGAAGGCCAATCGTCTGTGGATGAATCTATGATAACAGGGGAGTCTATTCCTGTAGATAAAAAACTTGGTAATATGGTTTTCGGGGCAACAATGAATATACAAGGAAGTTTTAAATTTAGAACAAATAAAATAGGCAAAGACACTTTTCTATCACAAATTATAAAAATGGTAGAACAAGCAGAAGGATCCAGAGCGCCGATTCAAAGCTTGGCGGATAAAATTTCAAATATTTTTGTACCTTTAGTATTAATAATTTCTATTGTTACTTTGATTTTGTGGGTGGCGATAGGAACTTCTTCTTTAGGTTTTTCTCAAGCATTATCATTTGGAATTTTGTCCTTTGTGGGAATATTGGTTATTGCTTGTCCTTGTGCTTTGGGTCTCGCCACTCCAACAGCTATTATTGTCGGAGTTGGTAAAGGCGCAGAAAACGGTATCTTGATTAAAGATGCAGAATCTTTAGAAAAATTAAGCAAAGCAAATATCGTAGTAATGGATAAAACAGGTACACTGACCAAAGGTAAACCAGAAGTAACTGATTTGATTACTTTAGAAAATAGCTTTTCTGATATGGATATTTTAAGAATTGCTGCGAGTGTAGAGAATTTATCAGAACACCCATTGGCAGGAGCAATAGTAAAAAAGGCTACTGAGAAAAATATTGTTTTATCAAAAATAGAAAACTTCCAAGCCTTAGAAGGGGTGGGCGTTATAGGTGAAATAGAAAATCTCTCAATATACATTCACAAGCCGACAGAGTCAGATTTAAAAAATAATAAAATTACAGACTTACAACAACAAGGTAAAACCGTAATCATTGTTGAGGCTGATAAAAAACAAATAGGCTTGATAGCCTTGAGTGACATCTTAAAGCCAGAATCTATAGATTTAATTAAAAAGTTGCATAAGTTAAACATTAGAACGGTGATGCTTACAGGAGATAACAATCTAAATGCAACTTATATTGCAAAACAATTAGGTGTGGACGAAGTTATCTCTGAAGTTTTACCAAAAGAAAAAGCTGGAAAAATTAAAGAATTACAAAAAAATAATAAAGTAGTGGTTATGGTAGGAGACGGTATTAATGATGCGCCTGCACTTGCTCAAGCTGATGTGGGTATAGCTATGGGAACGGGGACAGATGTGGCGATAGAATCCGCTGGTATTACACTATTGGGTGGAGATATTATTAAAATTGCAAAAGCTATAAAGTTATCCAAGATGACAATGCGTGGTATAAAGCAAAATCTTTTTTGGGCATTTATTTTTAATATTATAGGTATACCGCTCGCCGCTGGAGCATTGTATCCAATTACCGGATGGTTGCTCAATCCCATCTTTGCAGGGCTTGCAATGGCTTTCTCTAGTGTGTCTGTAGTCGGTAATTCACTAAGAATTAAAAGTAAAAAATTATAAAATAAAATTATGAATAAATATACATTTAATGTTTCTGGTACGCATTGTGCATCGTGCAAAATCTTGATTGAAGATATTTTAAGTGAGCAAGATCTTGTAAAAAGTGTCCAAGTAAATCTGAAGAAAGAAATAGTAGAAATTGAGACAGACAATAATCAGAGTGCCGAAGAAATTGCAGGAATTCTAACAAGTAAAATAAAACCAAATGGATATACCTTGTCGGTAGAAAAATCCATCAAAGAAAAAAGCAATGATGACGTTATTTGGAAAGCGATACCTATAGGTCTTGTATTTTTGGTTTTATTTTTTCTTTTACAAAAATCAGGAATTCTAAATTTGGGTATAGGTGGGAAAATAACCCCTTTAGTTAGTTTTATTATTGGTTTGGTGGCGTCTGTCTCAAGTTGTCTTGCAATAGTGGGAGGACTGGTATTGTCTCTCTCAGCTAAAATCTCCCAAGATAATGTGAGCGATACGAAAACTTTCTTACTTTTCCACACGGGACGATTGGTTAGTTTCGCTTTATTGGGCGGAGTCTTAGGATTGATCGGTAATGCTATTGGTATTAGCTTTACATTAACGGCGGTATTGGGAATTATTGCATCTATAGTTATGCTTATGCTCGGGTTGAATTTGGTTGGAGTATTTAAGAAAAATAAAGTGACTTTACCTTCAGGGATTTTTGGCTTCTTTCGAAGAATTGAGCATAAAACATTTACGCCTCTTATAATCGGCTTTGGAACATTCTTTCTGCCTTGTGGCTTTACTCAATCAATGCAAGTCGTGGCACTTTCTAGTGGGTCATTTATGTCGGGCTTCTTAATTATGTTTGCTTTTGCACTAGGGACTTTACCAATGCTTGCATTATTATCTTTTGGCTCGGCGTCTTTTGCTCATAGTAAACACGCACCACTATTTTTTAAATCTGCGGGTATAATAGTTATTGGGCTTGGTATATTTGCATTACTTTCCGGCCTCGTGAGTTTGGGCATTATCAGTCCTTTATTTAGTATTTAATTTAGTATAATTAATCATATGAACAAAACAGTTTCAATTATCATTATATTCGGACTTGTCATTGCATTGGGCATTGTCTTTTTTGGTGATAATTCCACATCAGTAGCAAAACCAGTACAAAATGTTGAAGTTAAAGACGGTATTCAATTTATTACCTTAACTGCGAAGGGCGGCTACACTCCAAGGAAAAGCACAGCTAAAGCAAATATTCCGACTATTTTAAGATTTGATACCAATGGTACTTTTGACTGTTCATCCTCTGTGCGTATTCCAAGTATGAATGTAAGTAAAATGCTTCCACAAACTGGAATGACTGAGATAGATTTAGGCAATCCAAAAGTTGGTCTTTTGCAAGGCAGTTGCGGTATGGGAATGTATCCTTTCGAGATTGATTTTCAAAGTTAGCTTAAAAGTGTGTTTAATAGTTCCACATATTGTACTCTCAACTATTTTCCTGTGTCAGTTTTTAAAAAAATTATTTTATGTTATAATTTAATTTATGATTATTCAAAAAATGAAGTATTTTGTTAGTAAATGGGCGAAAAAGAAGCGTACTTATGTGCTTCTGGCTCTTGTATTGTTAGTGCTTTTTTTAATTTTTAAGCCAAAAATAAACGAAAATGTCGTTATTGATACTGTAAAATTACAGGATTTGGAGTCTACTGTTTTGGCGTCTGGAGAAATTACTAGTAATACCGAACTTAGTCTTGGTTTCAACAGTACTGGTGTATTGCGTACAATGAATGTACAAGTAGGGGACAAGGTATCCAAGGGCAGGATTTTAGCTACGCTAGACGCTGGTACTTTGTATGGATCAGTCAAAAGTGCAGAAGGGTCACTTAAGGCAGCACAAGCTAGATATGACAGGATTCTTGCAGGTACGAGTAATGAAGAAATAAATTTAGCAGAAGTATCTTTGCGCAACGCTTTGATTGATTTAGAAAATACAAAAAAACAACAAGACTTGATAGTAGAAAATGCAAAGAAGACACTTTTGAATAAAGATTTAGAAGCAGTCTTAGAGAGTAATATTTCAACATCTAGCACTGCACCTACAATTTCTGGGACTTATGGTGGAACAAATGAAGGAAGTTATAAAATTAGTACTTACAGTACTGGTGCGGGAGGATATTTCTCAGTCTCTGGTCTTTCAAATGGCGGAGGGCAAATAAGCACTTCTTCTAGCTCACCACTGGGTAATGAAGGTTTGTATGTTACATTTCCGTCTGGCTTCTCTGCTTCTTCAAACGAGGTTTGGGTTGTGAATATTCCAAATAAAAAATCTGCAAATTATTTGATAAACTTGAATGCTTTAAACACAGCAATAGAAGCAAGGAATAAAGCGATAGATTCTGCACAAGCTATAGTAGATGCCAAAAAAGCTGAACTCGAAGTTAAAAAAGCAAAAGCAAGAACCTTCGAACTTGATCTAGCGCAAGCCGATGTAATTTCAGCAGAAGGTCAGTTGGCTTCTGCTAGAGCAAATTATGAAAATACTATTTTACGAGCACCAGCTAAGGGTACTATTACTAAAGTTAATTTTAAATTAGGAGAATTGGCTGAAATGCAAAAGGAAGCAGTTGTGCTTGAAGATATAGACAATTTGTATTTGGAAGCGAATATAAACGAATCAAATATTATAAAAATTAAAACAGATCAGGAGGTAGCCTTTACTATTGATTCTTTTGGTACGGCACCTTTCCTTGGCTCTGTAGTGCACATAGATCCAGGAGCAACTACTACAGATGGAATTGTAAATTACAAAGTAAAGATAGCAATGCAAGACAAAGACACAAGAATAAAGCCTGGGATGAATGCTGACATTAAAATACTAATAGATAAAAAGGAAAATGTGTTAGTTGCACCAAAGCTTGCTATTGTAGAGCGTGATGGTAAAAGTTATATAAACATAGTAACTGATGAAAAACTTAAAAAGTACATAGAAAGAGAAGTGGTCCTAGGGCTAGAAGGGGACGGTAATCTAGTAGAAATTGTAAGTGGTGTAAATGAGGGAGAAAAAATAGCTTTCATTCAAAAGGCTCAATAAAAGATTGATGAACAATAATTCAAATAATTCAAAAAGTAGACAAAAACTAGAAAACTCTTTTTATCAAAATATTAAAGTCGGATGGTTTCTGGCGAAGCGTGATATAAAAAGAGGAAGTATTGGTACTACGGCGCTCATCGTGTCTGTAATGACTTTGACATTCTTGAACTTGGTTGTGGTTTCGGGAATTCTTGTGGGGCTTATCCAAGGATCTGAAGATGCACAAAAAAAGTATGCCATCGGAGATATTGTTATTTCTTCTTTTTTAAACCGTTCCTACATAGAGCAGACTCCCGAAGTAGAGAATATCGTTCGCACGGTCCCTGGGTATAAAAATCACACAGTTAGATATACTTCTTCTGCTCGTATAGAAGCCAATTACAGGAAGACCGTGAAGCCTGGTGAACTTCGTGATGGCGCAGGGGGTTCATTCCTTGGTATTGATCCAGTACAGGAAGAAAAGTTTTCAGGGGTTTCTAAATTTATAATGAGAGGTTCTTTTCTGGAAGTTGGTGATCAGGATAAAATAGTTTTGGGTAAAAATTTGCTTTATGAATTTACACCTATTGAAGCACCAGGTTTCCAAACACTGAAAGATGTGTCTGTAGGATCTAGAGTAAAAGTAACAGTCGGTGAAAAAAGCAAAGAATATATAGTAAAAGGAATAGTCAGTAGCAAGGTAGATGTATTCGACACTTCTATAATTGCACTAGATTCAGAAGTACGAGCTATGTCAGGTAGAAACGATTTGAATGCAAATGAAATAGCGATACAGCTTTTGCCTGGTACAGACCCTGTCGCTGCCCGTGATTTTTTACTTAAAAGTGGTATAGAAAAATTTGCTCGAGTGCAGACAGCCGAAGACGCTTTCCCTAAATTTTTGAAAGATATAAAAGAGACTTTTAGTATTTTAGGTAATGCGATTTCTGGTATTGGACTTGTTGTTGCTTCTATTACGATTTTTATTGTTATTTTCGTAAATGCTATTACTAGGCGTAGATATATTGGAATATTAAAAGGTATAGGAATTCATCAGAGAGCGATACTGTATTCTTATATGTTGCAAGCTTTGATTTATGCATCCTTAGGCACCATTATTGGTATGGTTATTTTGTTCGCTTTTCTAAAGCCATACTTCGTAACTAATCCTATAAATTTCCCTTTTTCTGATGGTATATTGGTTGCTACTTTAAGTGGTACATTTATTCGTGCAGGGATACTTCTTGTGGCTACCATCTTTGCTGGATATATTCCCGCAAGAATTGTTATAAAACAGAATACATTGAGTGCAATATTAGGTAGATAAAAACATATGATAAAAATAAAAAATCTTACAAAGACTTTCCAAAGCGGAGAACAAACAATAGTAGCTATCGATCACTTGGCTTTTTCTGTGCCAGAGGGCCAGTTCCTTACTATTACTGGTAAGTCAGGTAGCGGCAAATCCACTCTTTTGTACCAGCTTGGATTGCTTGATATGCCGACTGAAGGGGAAGTGTATATTGATGATATGGAAGTAATAAATATTCCTGAAAAAGAACGTACAATGATACGATTAAATGATTTGGGATATATTTTCCAGGATTATGCGATATTGCCTTCATTAACTGCTTTGGAAAACACACTATTACCACTTTTGATGCAAGGATTTTCTGATAAAGAAGCAGAAATAAAAGCCAAAAAAGCATTAGATAGAGTAGGGTTATTGGATCGAATGAACAATCTACCTAGTCAGCTTTCTGGTGGACAACAACAACGCGTTTCTATCGCTCGTGCCATAGCGCATAATCCAAAAATAATATTTGCTGATGAACCTACTGCAAACCTGGATTCCGAGACTTCTAAGCAAGTATTAGAGGTGTTTATGAATTTAAACAAAGAAGGGCAAACCATAATAATGGTGACTCACGAAATAGAATATGCTAAACAGGCTCACCGTACGATAATGATGGCAGACGGAAAAATAATTAGTGATGTAATGAATAAATAATAAATAATAAAAAGCCCCTCCGCCATCTGGCGGAGGGGCTTTTTAAAAATACTTCCTTTTAGTTATATACTTAGGTTGTCATTTGCTTCGTACTCTACTACAGCAGTTTTGCAAGCTTTTGATGCATCGTTGAAAGTTTTCCAAGCTGCTTTTTTACTTGTTTTGAAAACACTTTTTGCAGCTCTTGAAGAATTTTTGTATTCTGTCCAAGCAGTGTTTCTTGCTGTTCTTCTAGCAGTACTGTCGGTTAAACTCCAAGCATTTGCAAGCGCTGTAGCACGAGTAGACAATGCTGTACTCATAGAAGCAGAGAAAGTACTAAATGATGTACCTATTGCAGCTTCTCTTGCTACTACTGCTTCTTTTACACAAGCTATACCAGTAGTATTGGTCATAGGTGGCATAGAAGTAGTGGTTGCTATGTTAGTATCTGTCTGAGTGTTTGTAAGACCTATTGAGTTTTCATTTTGAGCAAATGCTACAGCAGAACCAAACACCACAAAACCCAATACCAATAATAATATCTTTTTCATATAATAATAACTTCTTAAATTTTTAATAATCGACTTTCACATTATATCATAAGACTTTTGTTGGAAAGATGTTTATCTTGTTATATAATGTAGGAACTATGGGAAGAGAAAATCCATTTGCTAAATTTTTTAGAAAAAAGGAACCTAAAAAAGCTGAGGAAGTTACAGATTTTTCTATTCCATCTTTGCGTCGTTCTCCTAGGTTGGAAAGCAATACCCCCGAGAGTGTAAACGAAGATGAAGTAGGTGGAATTCAACTTGTACCAGAAGAAATGTTAGAAAGTAATGAACCAGCTGTTGTATTGAGCCAAGCAGTTGAAGATGAGATTAGAGTTTTTAAATTGGACGAATCTGTAAGACAAAAAATTATAGATGCTATTTTTGAATTAAGGTCAGAGCGGGAATTAGATAAACTTGAAAAGTTAGAACAGTCACAGTTAGGCAAGTTGGGTACGGTAGGTATGGCAAAAGCCCATTGGGATGATGACTTGAAATTTTCTACAGAAGAAAAAGTGTCTTTAAAAAAGAAAGAAGATGAGCTTACCTTAAAAATACTTAACAAAGCCAAAGAAAAAAAAGCAAAAGAGCAAGCATATTTTTCGGAAACAAATGTCACTTATTCAGAGCCGACTAAAGTTGATATCAAGATTTCAGGACAAGAGACTGTGTCTCAAGAAGAAACAATATCAAAGATAAACTGGAAATCTTTAATAAAAGAAGCGGTCGGTGTGCATCCAGTTGACTCAAATCTAGAATATAGAGAAAGAGCAGATGATGATGGTAAACATATCCCTAATGAACCCTTAAGAAATGAATTACAAACTAGCGTTGTGTTTGATAAAAAAGTAGTATTCAATCATATTCAGCAAGTAACTCTAAAACTTAAGATTTTGTTTGACATAGAAATGGCTATGCAAAAACGCAAACCCACGGAAGAGGAAGAATTGCAGTTCATTATAGAACAAAATCAAATTGCTTTAAATATTTTTTCAGAAGCTAAAAAGAAACATCAAGAAGAAATAGTAAATACTTACGGTGTTTTGGGTGGTTTTTATGATAAAACCGTAGCATATTATAGAAATCTTGAAGAAACACCAACGGATAAAATCAAGAAAAAGTTCCTCAATTTAGCATTAAGTAGTGGGCTTTTCTTGTCTGTTTCTGTTGGGTTAGATATGTTGTCCTCTGATACAATTAAATCATATAAAAAGTTAGAAGAAACTCCTAAAGGACGCATCAAGAAAGAGGCAATCGACGCGGCAGTGAGTGGAAGCCTTTTCTTGTCTACAGCTACAGGATTAGGTTTTATTTCTTCAAATATTGCACTCAAAAGATTAGCCGCACGAGTCGCAGTTATAACTGGTTTCCAGGCTGCTGCCAATGCTTTTGTTAATAGAGTAGGAGTAGATCGTTTACAAAAAGCCATTGCAAAGGTTCCTTTTCTACAGAAAAAAAGTGAAGAGAATACAAGCATAACACAAATCCCTGAATTTAAAACAGTCAATATAAATGTTTCCGACAAACAACCCTCTTTCAAGAAAGGTGATTTAGATTCGACGATTGCACAAGAGGATGTTCCCCAAATAGACTTAAAAAAGTTAAAATACGCAGCGATGGTATTAGGGACTGGCACGGTTTTTGTTTTAAGTGGTGGTTTTATGGCTGCTGTGATTGGGGGTAGGTTTGCAGCAAAAGTAGCATTAGAGAAGTTTATTGACGTTAAAAAGAGTAAATATGAGACTGAATCTTTAATGTTAAAAAGTAACATAGATTTTTCTGTAGAACCAGAAAACTTCTTAGCGGGGATAGAAGATATTTATTCAAAAATACGTTTATTCAAAGATAAAAAGAAAAAACTTAAATTCCTCGAATCATTTTTTGAAGGGGCAATGACTTTTAGTAACGGGCTTGCTTCTATTGCTGTTGTGGATTCTCCTACTGGCGGTAGTGAGAGAAGAGTAGCTGTTGGAACGAGGAAAGCAATCGGACGAGGAATGAAAGAAAAAAGAAAGGATGGTGATAAGGATAAAGAAGAGTATGATTACAAAAAAGCAGTCTAAAGCTACAAGTTGTATTATAATTAATAAATAGTCTATATGAGTACCCATTCAAAAAAAACACAAGAAGAAGTTCGAGAAAGCATTATTACTATGTTTAATATAGACAAGTTGCCAGAAGACAGGCAAGAAGAAACTATAGCACGCATAGGTGAAATAATTTTTCAAGCAGTTTTAATCAGGATACTTCCCCTTTTAGAAGAAGAAGACTTGAAAGAATACGAAAGGTTGATTGAAATGAAAGTGCCACCTGAAGAATTAATGGATTTTTTCTTTGAAATTATTCCAGATTTTCTGGATATAATATCTGAAGAATCAGAAAATTTAAGAAAAGAAATTGCAGAGATGTTGGGTAAAATAAAATAAATTTTTTTAATCAAATTTATAAGTTAAAAATAAATTTATGCAAAAAATAATACAAAATATATTCTTAATAAGCTTAATTTTCGTTCTATCGGGTTTCGGAAGTACAGCTTCTGCTGCTTCTTATAGCTTGCCGGGGCCGAATTTTAGTACTGATTATGCTACTAATGTTACCTATAATTCTGCTACATTAAATGCTATGGTTTTCGGCTTGATGGATGTAAATAGTCTCGTGCCTACCGGTCAAACAGTTTATTTTGAATATGGGAAAGATGAAAGTATTTTAAATATGACATCAGAATCAAGTGGCCCTGTTAATGGTTACTTTGCTAAAGGTGTAACTGGACTAGATTCCAATACCAGATATTATTTTAGAGCAGTTGTAAATTTTGGTCCTGATGCTGTACCTGCTTATCATAAACAATACGCAGGCGTAATGCACTTTACCACTCTTGCGGCTCCAACTCAAAATACCACTACAACTACTACTATAACGACAAACACAACTACAAATAATTCAACAAATACAAATAACATTACTACGAATACAAACACTACACCTATAACCAGTACAACAAATACACCCGCACAAACAACCACAAATGTACCTGCAACAAATTCAACAGTAGAAAGTACTCTAAGATACACAAATGTTATAGCTATGGTCAAATCTGTATCTACGAATCTTACATTGCGAAGTAAAGGAGAGAGTGTTTCTAAGCTCCAATCTTTTTTGATTGTTCAAAACAAAGGAGTAGTAGCCCAAAACTTGGCAGAAGTAGGTGCGACTGGATACTTTGGGACATTAACTCGTTTAGCTTTGGCTGAATTTCAAGCAAGTGTTGGTATAACACCAGCTGTAGGGTACTTCGGTTCTATCACTCGAGCATATATAGCGAACAATCTCTAATAAGCAAATTCTTGAAAATATAGTATAATCGTGTAATATCAAGTAGTTGATGTATTTGGTTTCGCCGTTGTACCTGCCTGTCGGCAGGCAGGGCTGTCTTGGTAGATAAAAGGGTTATACAAAGTAAAGTATAGTTTTGAAAATTAAATAATAGTTTGCTGTTGTAACTGTCTTGGTAGATCGAAAAGTTAATATGCCGTTGTAGCTCAGTTGGTAGAGCACGTCATTGGTGGAATGCATTTTTCTGCCCACTTGATTGGTAACAATCTTGTGAATCCCGAATAACGGTTAAAGCCCTGAAAATGGGTAAGACCGTGGCGAAACTTTCGCCCGAACGACTGACAAGGGAATCCTTCATTTTTAGGATTAAGATACAGTCTAGCCCTCTCATAAGCTCATACAGAGCGAAATAGTGGTGTAAGCGAATGACGAGGTCATCGGTTCAATCCCGATCAACGGCTCCTTTAAATAACTATGAATATAATGCAGTTTGCAACCACTTTTAGATTTGACTGTGGTCGTAATTATAATATAATTAATTAATGTCATTGCCAAAGATGAATCGAGAAAAGTGTTTGAAGTGTTTTAAAGAAACACCTAGAGCAGGGTATAAATATTGCAGTAATATATGTCAACAGAAATATCAGCGTGATTTATATATAAAAAAATGGAAAGAAGGTAAAGTTAGTGGATTGCAAAAGTTAGGTATTGTTTCTACTTCCGTTAAGATATATTTGCGGGAAAAATATGGAAACAAGTGTTGTGTATGTGGTTGGTCTGAAGTAAATAAAAAAACTGGGTTAGTTCCATTGGTTGCTGATCATATTGATGGTAACTGGAGGAATAATATTGAAAGTAATTTAAGATTGATTTGTCCGAACTGTGATTCATTAACTGCAACATATGGCGGATCAAATAGAGGTAAAGGTAGACAAAATAGGGTTTTAAGCACAAGGGTGAAAGAAGGTCGTTCTTTCGTCGTAAATATGCCGAAGTAGTTCAGGGGCAGAACATTACTTTCGTAAAGTAGAAACATGGGTTCGATTCCCATCTTCGGCTCATTACTCTCCTATAAGTATACCGGCAGCGAGGCCGGCGGCTAGAGCTATGCCGCCCATTATGAGTACGCGTAGGCCTGATTTTATCAGAGGTTGTTTGGTGAACTTTGTTGTGCTCATTCCTAGTCCAAAAAGTCCCAAAAGGGTGATGCCGACAGATACAGGTATAGCAATATTGATAGGGAAGATTAAGTAAGAAGAAAGTGGTATAAGTCCACCGATGATATATGCAAAAAACATAAACAATCCACCTTTTATAGATACAGATTTTTCGCTATCTCCTATTTTTAGTTCTCGCATTGTCATTTCTTTTAAAATCAGTTCTTCATTTTTTGATGCCTCTATAGACATTTCTCTTGCGAGTTTTTCTGGCCAACCGTCTGTGATGTACATTTGATACAGTTCTTCTTTTTCTTCTTTTGGGAAGTTTTTTATTTCTTCTCTTTCTTCTTTTATTTTTCTTTCTTCCATTTCTTCTTCTGATTTATTAGAAAGGTACGAGCCTATACCCATAGAGATAGATTCTACCGCGATGATGACACTTCCTGCTAGGATGACTGTAGCGTGGTTGCCATTACTACCTATAGCAATACCCGTTATAGATCCAAGAGTAGAGACCATACCATCCTCTATACCAAATACAACTTCTTTTAACACATCACTTATTTTTGAAGTGCTGTGGTGTATGTAATCTTTATTTATTGTTCTGTGAATTTCCATATATTTATAAGTTAAGTATAGCAAAGTATAGAAAAACATAGCAAATAAGACTTTTTTTTGATAAAGTAGCAATAGGTTTCGATAGGGAATTTTATGGAAAAAGATATAAATGAGATGCAAAACAATATAGACGAACAAATTGAAAAGCTTGAAGCTATGATGCTTTCGGCGGACTTTTGGACTGACAAAATTAAAGCACAAAATGTAATAAAAGAACTTGCAGAATTAAAAAACAAAAAAGAAGGATTAGGTAAGTATGACAAAGGCAATGCCATAGTCAGTATTATCTCAGGCGCAGGTGGGGACGATGCAGAAGACTTTTCTGCTATGCTCCTTAAAATGTATATGAAGTATGCAGAGAAGAATGGTTTTGGAATTTCTTTTATCCACGAACACAAAAATGATCACAATGGGTATAGGAATGTTTCTTTTGAAGTAACAGGGAAGAGTGTGTATGGAAAATTAAAAAATGAAAATGGCGTGCACAGGCTCGTGCGAATTTCTCCATTTAATGCAAAAAAGTTACGACACACTTCTTTTTCTCTTGTAGAAGTTTTACCAAAGTTTGGAAAGCTAGAAGAAAAAGATTTCCATATTCCGGAAGCTGATTTAAAAATTGAATTTGCAAAAGCAGGTGGCCCAGGAGGGCAGAATGTAAACAAGAGAGAGACAGCAGCGCGAATAGTGCATATACCTACCAATATTTCTGTGCACGCTTCTGGCGAAAGGTCTCAAGAGCAGAATCGTGAAAGAGCGATGAGTATGCTTTATGCAAAAATTTTTAAACTTGCAGAAAAAGAGAAAAAGACTTTTGAAGAGAGTATGAAAATAAACAAAGGCACAGACATAGAATGGGGGAATCAAATCCGTTCTTATGTATTGCACCCCTACAAAATGGTCAAAGACCACAGAACAGAAGTAGAAACCTCTCAAGTAGAAGATGTATTAGAAGGGGATATAGAGATTTTTATTGAGGCAGAAAAAGGTTTGTAGAATAATCCCCAATTTTGGTTGACAAAGGGTGAAAAATGAGTATACTCTAGGTTGATTGATCGATTGAGTCTCGGATGTAAGAAAACGTTTGTATTAATAGAAAAGCTAGGAAGCATAGTGTGCTTTTTAGTTTTGTTTTTTTAACATTTTTGTAAATATGCAAAACGATACTATTCGTCCAAAGAAGTATTTTGGGAGGTATAAAAAGCCTCTCACCGCATTTCCAAATTTGATAGAGGCACAAGTTAGCTCTTTCAAATGGCTTATCGAAAATGGTATAGGAGAAGTTTTTAAAGAATTTTCTCCAATCATTGATTACTCAGGTAAAAAGTTTCAGCTCGAATTCACTTCTTTCTCTCTAGGAGAATCTAAAAGTGATGAGAATGACTCGAAGGTAAACAAGCTTTCCTATCAAGGACAGCTTAAAGCTCGTGTTAAGCTGACGAATAAAATCTTAGGAACTGTTAAAGAACAGGAGATTTTTATGTCTGAATTTCCTTTAATGACTCCTCACGGAACTTTTATAATAAATGGTGTAGAGCGTGTGATAGTACCTCAGCTTGCGCGTTCTTTCGGTGTTTTCTTTACAGAAATAGAAAGTAAAGGTAAGAAATTTTTCGGAGCGAAGATTATACCAGCACGTGGAGTATGGATAGAGATAGAGGCAGATGCAGACGGGGCAATTTATATAAGAATAGACAAGAAAAGGAAATTCCCTGCAACCACTCTTTTGCGAGCAATGGGTTATCATACCGACGAAATGATTTTGAAAGCTTTTAGTGATAATGAGATTTTTGAAGAGACTATAAAAGTTTGTCTTGCAAAAGATCCAGCAAAATCTCTAAATGATTCATATATAGAAATACACAAAAGGTTAAGAGATGGAGATATGGCTACAGCGGACAATGCGAAAGAATTTATTGATTCTTTGTTTACAGCAGAGAGATACGATCTTTCTCCAGTTGGACGATATCGATTTAATAATCGTTTTGATAAAGGAATGGATGAGAAGGAGCTTGCTCGTAGAACTATCTCTAAAGAGGATTTAATGCTTGTAATAAGGCATATAATAGAATTAAATAATGATCCTCTTGCAAAATCAGATGATATAGATCACTTGGGTCAAAGAAGAGTGCGCTTTGTAGGGGAAATGCTCCAACAAAAGATCCGTACCGGTATGATGCAAATTAAGAGAAATATTCAAGATAGAATGTCTATTATCGATGTAGATACAGCTCTCCCTATACACATAATAAATCAAAGACCCCTTCAAGCTCGAATAAAAGAATTCTTCACAACTAACCAGCTTTCTCAGTTTATGAACCAAGAAAATGTTCTAACAGAAATAGAACATATTCGTCTTTTGTCTGCGCTTGGTCCTGGAGGGCTTACTCGTGAACGTGCAGGACTTGAAGTTCGTGACGTGCACCCTTCTCACTATGGACGCGTATGCCCTATTCACACTCCAGAAGGTCCAAACATTGGTCTTATCGTCCACCTTGCTACTTACGCAAAGATAAATGATTTTGGAATCATTGAGACTCCTTATATAAAAGTAAAAAACGGCAAGGTTACTGGTGAAATGGTGTATTTGAATGCGCTCGATGAAGAAAAATACAACATTGCTCACGCTGGAGTACCTTATGATGAAAATGGAAAGATAACAGAAGAAAGAGTTGCAGCTCGTATAAAAACAGAACCAGGAACAATCTCTCCTTTAGAAATTGACTTTATGGATGTGGCTACCAACCAAGCTTTTTCTATTGCTACTTCTATGATTCCTTTCTTGGAACACGATGATGCAAACCGCGCACTGATGGGAAGTAATATGCAGAAGCAGGCTGTACCTTGCGTATTGCCTGAAGCACCACTTGTAGCAACGGGGATAGAAGAATCTGCTTCAAGAGATACAGGTAGATTAGTAATCTCAGGCAATGAAGGAGTTGTTTCTTATGTAGACGCAAAGAAAGTCATTGTTAAAGGAGAAAAAGAAACCACCTATCCATTAGTAAACTTTTTGAGAAATAATAACTTTTCTTCTTTTCATCAACGCCCATTAGTAAATATGGGAGATAAGGTTAAAAAAGGAGATGTCTTGGCTGACACTACAAGTACTGTTGGAGGACAAATTGCAATAGGTCAAAACATCTTTGTAGCCTTCTTGTCTTGGTTTGGTTCTAACTATGAAGATGCGATTATTGTTTCAGAGCGTATTGTAAAAAAGAGTAAGTTTACTTCTGTTTATGTAGAAGAGTTTATTTGTGTAGTTCGTGATACTAAACTTGGACCTGAAATTACAACTCGTGACATACCAAATGTTGGAGAGCTTAAATTAAAAGATTTGGATGAAGATGGTATTGTGCGTGTTGGTGCTGAGGTAAGAGAAAATGATATTTTGGTTGGTAAGATTACTCCAAAAGGAGAAACTGAACTTACCCCAGAAGAAAGACTTCTTAGATCAATTTTTGCAGATAAAGCTCGTGATGTGAAAGATACATCACTTCGTATGGAACACGGCAAGCGTGGACGTATTGTAGGGGTTAAAATTTTCTCCCGCGATATGGGCCACTCTTTGGAAGTTGGAATAATTAAAAAGATAGTTATTGAAGTAGCTCAAATTAGAAACATCTCTGTTGGAGACAAGCTTTCAGGACGACACGGAAACAAAGGTGTTATCTCTACAATATTGCCAGAAGAAGATATGCCATATATGGCAGACGGTACTCCAGTAGATATTATTCTTTCACCACTTGGTGTGCCTTCTCGTATGAACTTAGGACAGATTTTAGAAATGCATCTTGGACTCGCAGCGAACACTCTTGGTTATCAGGCTATCGTACCTCCATTCTTAGGAGCAAAACACGAAGAAATAAGTGCTGAGTTGGTCAAAGCAGGATTCCCAGAAAACGGTAGAGTAAAGTTGTTTGACGGACGAACAGGAGAAAGCTTCGGCCAAGATGTAGCGGTAGGGTATATGTATATGTTGAAGCTTCACCATATGGTTGAGGACAAGATTCATATGCGTTCGATTGGTCCGTACTCTCTTATCACTCAGCAACCATTAGGAGGTAAAGCTCAAGGTGGAGGACAGAGATTTGGAGAAATGGAAGTGTGGGCTCTCGAAGGTTACGGCGCTGCTTATACATTACGAGAAATGCTCACGATAAAATCCGATGATATTGCAGGTAGATCTGCTACCTTTGATTCTATTATTAAAAATGAAGTCATAAAATCACCAAATTCTCCTGCGTCCTTCAATGTGATGCTCAATTATTTGCGTGGTCTTGCACTTGACGTTAACTTGAAAAAAATATAATGAAAACTCTAAATACAACTGAATTTGATTACATTGGACTCAAGCTTGCGAGTCCTGAGCAAATAAAAGAATGGTCTTATGGAGAGGTCACAAAGCCTGAAACTATAAATTATCGTACAGGTAGAAGTGAAAGAGGAGGTCTTTTTGATGAGAAAATATTTGGTCCTGAAAAGGATTATGAATGTTACTGTGGGAAATATCGCAGAATCCGTTATAAGGATATAATTTGTGAAAAGTGTGGAGTTGAAGTTACTCGTTCTATTGTACGACGTGAAAGAATGGGGCATATAGAGCTTTCTACTCCAGTTTCTCATATTTGGTTTTTGCGTGGTGTGCCTTCTCGTATGAGTATACTTCTTAATATATCTGTTTCTGATTTAGAAAAAGTTATATATTTTGCAGGGTATATCATTACCAAGGTTCACGAAGAAGAAAAGACCAGCATAATAGATGGACTTGAAAAAGAATATAAAGCAAAAGTAAAAAATTCCGTAGACGATGAAACTCGAGAGAAGCTTAAGAATTTGCTTTCTGTTACCAAAAAAGAAATAGCAGAAATTTACGAAGGAAAAGTATTAAACGAAATTTCTTTTCATCACTATTCTTTAAAGTACGGCACTTGTTTTGAAGCAAGTATTGGAGCTGAAGCTATTTACTCTATTTTTAAGAATTTAGATTTAGTAAAATTAAAAGCTCACGCAGAAGCAATGCTAGCAAAAGCAAGTACTGCAGAAAAGGATAAAATTCAAAAAAGACTTTCCCTTATTCGTGCGATGACTTATGCAAATATCAGACCAGAATGGATGTTCTTAACTAATATTCCAGTGATCCCTCCAGTACTTCGTCCTATGGTGGCACTTGATGGTGGACGCCACGCTACTTCTGATTTAAATGATTTGTACAGAAGAGTAATCAACAGAAATAATAGACTAAAGAAGCTTAAAGAAATAAATGCACCAGATGTTATTTTGAGAAATGAAAAAAGAATTATTCAAGAAGCAGTAGATGCTCTTATCGACAACTCTATCGCAAAACAAAATGATTCTGCTGCAATGAGTCAATCTCAAAAGAGACCATTAAAATCTTTATCAGATAACTTAAAGTCTAAACAAGGATTATTCCGTCAGAACTTGCTTGGAAAGCGCGTAGACTACTCAGGGCGTTCTGTGATAGTTGGAGGTCCAACACTTAAACTTAATCAATGTGGATTGCCAAAGCATATGGCGCTTGAGCTTTTCCGTCCTTTTGTAATTTCAAAAGTTTTGCAAGCAGAACTTGCTTTTAATATTCGTGGTGCAAACAAATTAATCGAAGAAAGAACTCCAGAAGTGTGGGCAATGCTTGAAGAAGTTATACAAGGTAAGTACGTCTTGCTTAACCGTGCGCCTACACTTCACCGTTTAGGTATTCAAGCTTTTAATCCTATTCTTATCGAAGGTAATGCTATTCAAGTTCACCCTCTTATATGTCAGGCTTTCAACGCGGACTTTGATGGAGACCAGATGGCAGTATATATTCCTCTTTCAGAAGAAGCACAATTTGAAGCAAAAGAGCTTATGGCTGCAAACAAAAATTTGCTTAAACCTCAAAACGGAGAACCTATTGCTAACCCAAGAATGGATATGGTGCTTGGTGCTTATTGGATGACCAAGTCTGTAGATGGTGAACCTGGAGAAGGACAACATTTCCAAAGTCCTAATGTCGCTATTACTGCATATGAATATGGAATAGTCTCTCTTCGTGCAAAGATAAAAGTTCTAGCTACAGATAAAGAAAAATACAAGAAATTTAATGGTGCGATTTTTGAGACTACAGTAGGTAAATTATTATTTAACAGTATTTTACCAAGTGATTTTCCTTTTATTAATGATGAAATCAACCAAAAAAGAATGTCAATGCTTGTTGACGAGCTTATAATGCACTCTGGTATGGATGGTACACCTGCTATCTTAGACAAGATAAAGAATTTTGGATTCAAATACGCAACATTTTCTGGTGTTACTTGGGGATTAGATAACGTAAAGATTCCAGAAGAAAAAGTTTCTATCGTAGCAAATGGGAGAAAGTTAGAAGAAGAAATCATAGGTCAGTGGAACGACGGACTTCTTTCAGACAAAGAAAGATACCAAAAAATCATTGAGATATGGACTCAAGCAAAGAAGGACTTAGAAAAAGTTTTACCTAAGACACTAGACAAAAACGGTTCTGCTTACGACTTATTTACTTCTGGCGCAAGAGGATCTATGGGCCAGCTTGTTCAGATGAGTGGAATGAAAGGTCTTATTCAAAATAACCAAGGTAAAACTTTGGAATTCCCGATTATTCCATCTTACAAAGAAGGCTTGTCTCCTATTGAGTACTTCGTTATTACTCACGGTGCTCGTAAGGGAGCTTCTGATACAGCTCTTAACACTGCAAAAGCTGGATACCTTACTCGTAGACTCGTAGACGTAGCACAAGACGTAGTTATCACAGAAGAAGATTGTGGAACTAAAGAAGGAAAGATTGTAACTAGTGAAAATATTTCTGGTATAGAAATCCCTCTTTCAAAGAACATTAGAGGTAGAATGCTTGCAGGTGATTTGAAAGACAAAGAAGGTAATGTGGTTTACAAAAAAGGATTTTTAATTACTAAAGAAGAGGCTCTCGTAATAGAAAAACTTGGGTTTACTGAAGTATTTGTACGTTCTCCACTTACTTGTCATACTGCACACGGACTTTGCCAGAAATGTTATGGTTTAGATTTGGGACGAAACAATCTTGTGAAACTTGGAGAAGCAGTAGGTATTATCGCAGCTCAAGCTATTGGTGAGCCTGGAACACAGCTTACTTTGCGTACATTCCACCAAGGAGGTGTAGCAGGTACTGACATTACAACTGGTCTTCCTCGTATTGAAGAAATTTTTGAAAAAAGAATTCCTAAAAATCCTGCGGTAGTCTCTCAAACTGATGGTGTGGTAATAGAAGTAAAAGATAAAGAAGGTAAAGAAAAAGTAATAAAGGTTCTTTCAGAAAGTAAAGCCGATGGAAAGCCAAATGAAATAGAATATCCAATACTCTTTTACCGTGTACCTATTGTGAAAGTAGGAGACAAAGTAAAATGTGGAGAGTTGCTCACAGATGGATCAGCGGACATTACAGAAATATTTAAGTATGGGGGCAAAGAATTAGTTGAAGAATATATAATTCGAGAAATAAACAAAGTTTATGAACTTCAAAGTGCTTCTATTTCTAGAAAACACACTGAGATAATAATTAGACAAATGTTTTCTCGTAGAAAAATAAAAGACGGTGGAGAAACCAATTTCTCTATTGGAGACATTGTAGAAAACACTGCGCTTATAGAAGAGAATATCAGAATGGGAGAAATACAAGGCAAAGAAGCAAAAGGCGACATAATAGTATTGGGTATTACAGAAGTGTCACTTCGTACTAAGAGTTGGCTTTCTGCTGCTTCATTCCAAAACACCAACCGTGTGTTAATAGAAAATGCTGTAAAAGGAGGAATTGACTATTTGCGAGGACTTAAAGAAAATGTAATTATAGGACGACTGATTCCTGCTGGTACTGGTTTTTCTCCAAAAAATAAAACATCAACTATAGATAATAGTTAAAAATATGGTAAACTCTCCTGTAGCACAAATTAAGGAGAGACTAACAATTGAAGACGTAGTCTCTTCTTATATAACTTTAGAAAAGTACGGTAACAGCTTAAAAGCAAAATGCCCTTTTCACAATGAGAAAACAGCGTCCTTCTTTATTTCTCCTGATAGAGGAACTTACTATTGTTTTGGTTGTGCTAGAGGAGGGGACATATTTACTTTCGTAGAAGAGTTCGAAGGCTTGGACTTCAAAGGAGCATTAAAGCTTCTTGCAGAGAAAGCTGGAGTTACTATATCTGCTTGGGATAAAGGACAGAATAGTTCTATGATTTCAGAAAAAGAAAGGTTGTATGAAATAACAGAAGAAGCAACAAGGTTTTTTGAAAATAATCTAAAAGATAATAAAAAAGTTCTAGCATATCTAGAATCTCGTGGGTTGCATAATAAGACAATAAAAGATTTCCGAATAGGCTTCGCTCTTAATGATTGGCGCACATTATATACTTATCTAAGAAATAAAAATTTTAGTGATAAAGAAATAGAGTTAGCCGGACTTGCCAAGAAAACCGAAAAAGGTCTGTATGATAGGTTTCGAGGTAGAGTAATGTTCCCAATTTCAGATTCTAGCGGCAGAGTAATTGCTTTTTCAGGAAGAATTTTTGAAGATGACCTGCCTGCCGGCAGGCAGGCGGTAAGTCAGGCAAAGTACCTAAACTCTCCTGAGACTCCAATCTTTTCGAAATCTGCTGTGCTTTATGGTATAGATAAAGCCAAAGAATCAATTCGTAAGAATAATTTTTCTATTATTGTAGAAGGACAGTTCGATTTGATTCTTTCTCATCAAGCAGGGTTTAAAAACACTGTAGCAACCTCAGGCACCGCGCTTGCAGATAGTGATAAGTCTAAAGATAATAATGTGAATAATTTAGGGTTGATTAGTCGATTGTCACAAAACATTATTTTTATTTTTGATGGAGATAAAGCAGGATTTGCTGCATCGTTGCGTGCCACACCTCTCGCTCTTGCTTTGTTTTCTGATATGAATGTAAAAGCCACAGAAATACCAGAAGGAATGGATCCAGCGGATTTGATTTCACAAAAAGGACCAGACGCTTGGCGCGAATTAGTAAGGAATTCCAAACACATAATAGAGTTTTTAATTGATAGATATATATTAAACAATAAAGATAAAGATATTTTAAAAACAAAATTAGAAGTACAAAGTAAAGTAATTCCGTACCTTGTTTTGATAAAAAATCCAATTAAAAAATCTCATTTTATTTCTCTTGTATCCAATAAGATTGGTATTCCTGAAGAAGATATTAGAGAACAATTAAAAAATGAAATGTCGAAAGACTCGTCTCTTGTGCAAAACAATTCTGAAGATAATAGCAATCACACAGTTAATATTCTCAAAAAAGATCATATTATAAGAAGATTATTAGGTATAGTTCTTTGGCAAAATACTTTAAAACAATCTAGTTTGAATGTGTTAAAATTAACCCAAGAAATTGAAGATATTTTAAAAATAAAAATAGACAAGATTTTGGAAAATTTCTCAAAAGTCAAAGAAGATTTACTTTTTGAAGCTGAAATATTTTATGAAGGTAAAACGTCTCTAAGTAAAGAAGTAGAAGAATTGTTGAATAATTTAAAGACAGAATATCTAAAAGAAGAGCTAGCTTTAAAAATGAGAGAGTTGTACATAGCGGAAGAAAACAAAGATTTACAAAAATCAAAACAAATTTTAATAGAATGTCAGATTATTAATAATAAAATAGAGGCTTTAAA
>CAYTMO010000007.1:0-31778 GCA_964439045.1 uncultured Candidatus Saccharibacteria bacterium | reverse complement strand
GTTCAGTCGTGTGCTCTTCCGATCTAATCGATAATAATAACCCTGTTCTTGCTTTGATTTACGGTAGAGCTCTTGGGTCCAAGGAAGGAGGGTTCCATTTTGTAATTGTAAATGGTTATGATGAAGGAAAGGTTTTTATTACTAATCCATTGGAACAAGCACGAACAGGCTGGTTTCCTTTGGAAGAATTTTTTTATGCATTACATACTTCTACTTTGTGCGATATAGACAACGGAACATTTTTAGTTGTTTCTAGGTAATTTATTCAGGTATTATTATGTTATTGTGAGTAAATATTTTATCAAATTTTATACAAACCTCAGTATTTCTAAGGTTGATTTATGGTGTTATAATTAATTTATGTTAATTTCTTTGATTGTGGGTCTGGTTAATCTTTTAAAGTTTCTTGTTTTTGATTTAATAATTGGATTTGTTTTTTGGTTGCTTCATTCTGGCTTGTCACAAACCGTTTTGTTTATTGCTCTTGTGTTATTTGTGTTCTGGGCTATTTTTGTCTGGCGTAGATAGATACGAAACACTTGCTTACCTTTTTACTCTAGAAAATAAACCGCAAGGACCATCCTTGTTACACATAGGTTTTAGTTTTTACAAAAAGCCAAAACTTTGCTAGTATCTGTATATTGGCCCTATCGTCCCTGCCTGCCGGCAGGCAGGTAACGGTTATAACATCGCCTTACAGAGGGTGATAATAAAATATTTGGCCCTATCGTCTAACGGTTAGGACATCGCCTTCTCAAGGCGGTAATCCGGGTTCGATTCCCGGTAGGGTCACCTTCAATAGCGCGTAGGAGAAGGCTGAAAATAAGGAATTCATACATCCGTATGTATAGATATATTAATTTTTATTAAATGAAAAAAGAAACTTTTAGTCGAAAAAATATCTTCACTGAAACAGAGCTTGAGACTAAGTTTGGTGATTTTATTATGCGTGTGTACTCAGATGCTTTTGGTAAAGAAACTATTATCTTAAGAACTAAAAATTTTAACTCTACGCATTCTGTTTTGGTTCGAGTGCATAGTGAATGTATTACAGGTGATACATTCGGAAGTTTGCGTTGTGATTGTGGAGAACAGTTGCATCGTTCAATTGAGATGATTGAAGAAAGTGGAAATGGAGCATTGATTTATTTGAGGCAAGAAGGAAGAGGTATCGGATTGTTCGAGAAGATTCGTAGTTATGAATTACAGCGAAAAGGGTTTGATACCTTTGAAGCAAATGTACTACTGGGTCATAAGCCTGATGAGAGAAGTTATGAGTGGGCTAAAACAGCCTTGCAGGACCTTGGAGTTGAGAAAATAAGGCTAATTACAAATAACCCATCAAAAGTGTCAGAGGTGGCAAAACTCGGTATTTCTGTTATCGAAAGGATCCCTATAATTATCAAGAGTAATAAATATAATAAGAAGTACTTTGATGCAAAGCGAGATAAGTTCAAGCACTTCTTCAATAAAGATGTAAGTTACTATTTCTATCAATTTCACGCAGAAACTCCTGAGCACGTACAGCTTATTGGTGAGTTTATGCGAGATAACAAACGAGACCCGCTTTTGAAAATATGTGTGGGTGTCTCTGCTAATCACCAGACACTTTCTGATGAGGTAACACTGGAACGCATAAAACTTATTTTCCAAACCTGTGAGTACTATGAGGGATTTGTTCCTATTTTACATTTTTCTTTCAAGAACTCTCCTAGACCTCAAGAGGATATGAAGACTATTCACAAGAAAATGCCCTATGTAGCATATCTTCAAGCAAATGATGTCGAGCCAGATGACTTTGAAACTATTGAGCTTGCTTGCAAGACATTCTTGGCTGATGTTCCTCTTTTTGATGCAAACTTCAATCTCATAGAAGACAAAAAGTTTAGGGACACCATCACAAAAAATAAGGCATTCGTTCTTCTTGATAATAGTAAAGGTGCAGGTATTCGAGAGACCAAGGCAAATCTTATGAAGAAGATTGATGTATTGCTTGGTTACGGAATGAACGACATTGCTATTTTGGGTGGTTTTGGTCCTGATGACTTGGATACATATTTTGAACTACGAAGACACTACCGAATAAACTTCTCTATAGATGCAGAAACTAAACTAAAAACAAACGGAGAAATTGATATTGAAAAGACAAAAACCTATCTCAGGCAATTACTCAGATTTGATGACCCTAAGGAGGCAGGTGTTGAGCAGTCGAGAACATTTTTACAGCAAAATCAAACATCTGATTGGACTATGGTTACTATCAACCAAAAGGACTTTGTGGTTCATCCTGCTGTGTTCAATCCAGGTCCGTTTCCTTCAACTCGTTGGTTTGCAGATTTTGTTCAGGAATATGTGAAAGGACAGTCAGATTTCTGTGAGGTTGGTTGTGGTGCTGGCGTTATAAGTTGTTTGGTTGGACTTTCAAATCCAGATTTGAAGATTGTTGCAACAGACATCAACCCTTTTGCAACAGAAACAACCAAGCTTAATGTTGAAAAGTTAGGTTTGGATAAACAGATTTCAGTAATGGAGGGAGATGTTTTGGATGGAGTAAGTAAAGAGCACAAGTTTGATACGATTTTCTGGGCTTTGCCATTTGGGTTTTTGGACCCGGGAACAAAAATAGACTTACGCGATATGCAACTTTTTGACCCAGGCTACCGGGCAACGAGAAAGTTTCTATCTGAAGCAAAAAACTATCTCAAGCCAGAAGGTTCAATACTTCTTGGTTTTTCTGAAGATTTAGGACACATAGATTTGCTCGAAGATATAGCTCGGGCTGCAGGAGTAGTCTTTGAAACAGTTGGTGAAGTAGAACTGAAAGAGAGAGAAACTGTCACTTTTCAGATAATACAAGGAACTTATGTTTCTTAGTCACTAAAATTTGAAATTCGCAAGAACCGTTCTTGCGAATGGGGCTAGTTTTTTATTGTCATTTTAAAGTTTATGAATTATACTTCTATATATGACATACAATATTCACCCACTTTTTGTTCATTTTCCGATAGCACTTTTGATTCTATATTCTTTTATAAAAATTGTTCCGTTTGAAAGATGGTTTTCTGGAATTGCTTGGAAGCAAGTCCGTCAGGTGTTGTTGGTCTTTGGTCTGCTTGGGGCATTCGCATCTTTAACGACAGGGGAGATTGCAGAAGAGTTGGTCCGCCCAGATAGAAATATTGTAGAAATGCACGAATTGTTTGCTAATATTTCGACTTGGGTATATGTGGTGCTTCTATTGAGCGAGGTTATGTCTCTCTTGAATGCTTATGTTGTTCCTAAATTTAAAAATCAAACTCTCATCAGTGCATCTCTAAAATTAGAAGGATTTCTTTCTAATCGTTCTCTCGGTATTTTGTTGGCAGTTGCTGGCTTAGTTTCAATATCTGTTACAGGGTTGTTGGGCGGGGTAATGGTATATGGTCTTTCTGCAGACCCACTTGCACCAATAGTGCTCAAATTGTTGGGGTTGTAGTTCTGCAACAGTCTATAGCAAGAACCGTTCGTGCTAGTGGTAGACTTTAAATATTCTTTTAAATATTAAAAAATACTTTTTAATATTTCTTCGGCGACCCTATTATTTGGTCCTCCTTTTGTCGCTGTATTTTTTAAAGCTTCTATATTTGGGTCTTTTTTTAATTTTTCCATTATAATATAAAGTGCTCTTAATTCGTCTATTTCGTATTCTGAGGGCATATTTTCATATATTTTTTTAAAATTATTAAATAAAGAGAATTCTGCTAATTTTTTTATAGTAATACAAGTGGTTACATATTCTTTATTTTCGAATTGTAAACAAATTTGTATAAATTTTTTTAAAAACTCTAAATCATCAAATACACTATCTTTGTAATCTTCTTTAGAGATATCGTTAGTTTTAAAATAAGGTTTTAATTTATATTTTTCGTTGGCAAAATGTGTCGTACCAAATTCTCCGTGCATTATAAGTAACATTTTTTTAATTTTCTCTGGTATCAAATCATCATTACCTATTTTTTCAATGATTTCAGGAATGTTTTTATAAGCTTCTTCTACATAAGCCATTTCTTCTTTGTATTCTTTCCTTACCTCTTCCATAAACTCAATATCCAAATCTGGATTAATTACTTCTGGAGGGGTTAGTGGTTGTGGTTGTTTCTGTTCCATATAAATATATATTACTACATTTTGTAATTAATAAGAATTACTCGAATTTTCCAGTAAACTTGATACCTTTTTCTAATTTGTCGTCTATGAAGTAATAATTACCTCCGCGTGGCTTGCCGAAGATTATATTGTGGTATTGGAAGCCGTGTTCGCGTAGCCAAGCTTCAGTGTTCTTCCTGTGTATTTCGGTGCGAGAAGTGAAAAAGGTGATGATATGCCCATCAGCGAACCATTTATTCACTGCATCTTTTGCTCCCTCTATCTCTTTCGCTGTCAGCATCCTTTCCGGTTCTTCGTTCGGGATATCTTCACATACAGTACCATCTATATCTACAAGGTAATTTATGGTACCTTGTACGAGCTCTGGGCTTAATTTATTTCCTTTTTCATCAAATTTTTCTACCAATGACATTTTAATAATATAACATTTTTTTGATTTTTGTTATAATAGTGTTATGAAAATAATAGTAAAAAAACGATTCAAGGATTTAGCTTTGTTTATAATGGTTTCTGGGTTTGGTGCCTTGTGGCTTACATATTGGTGGTATAAGGCTACTTTGGGTGATTCAGTTACTTATGGTACTAGTCAATTCAGTTCTGTGTATGTGTTTTATTATTATATTGCAAATTCTTTAGCGTTAATTTTAGTTGGTTTATTTTTGTATATAAAACGGTTTAAAATATTTTCTATTTTATCTCTAATTTTAGGTTTGATGGTTACTGCGAGTTTGTTTGTATTTAGCGATTTTAGTGTTATAGCTAACAATCAACCTATTTTCAAAAATCTTTTTGCTTATACTGTATTTCTAGGTACATTTGTCGCGGTGTCTTATGGTGGCGTGCTTTTGGTCCCAATGTTTTTATATGGTGTCTATAAAAGTTTTATTTTTGGAACAATGTTTTTAAACAAAAGATTAAGTTTTGACTTAGAGACCTCATATCAAGAAGAAGACAACAATATTCTTAAAAAGAAAGGTATTCTGGCAGAATTTATACCTATAGCAGGGATTTTGATTGGTGTTTCAAATATTGTTTTTATAATGAATTTCAATTTTTCATTCACTGCATCACTCAAAGACTCTATCACTTCCTTGATTCCTGTATTTATGATTATTTTCGCTTTTATTTCTCTTCGAAGTACAAGGAGATTATTGTACAGAATTTTAAATATTATATTAGTCGGGCTTATAACTTTTCCATCTATTTTACTTTGGATAGGTAAACTTTAATAAAAAGTTGTTTTATCCCTGTGGTATAATTTAAAAGTGAAGAACCTATTTAAAAATCTTTTCGCACTTTTAATTTTGGCTGGAGTAGTTTTTTATTTTTATCCTCAAATTAAAGTCTCTGTTTTTCAATTGAGGCATCAATACTTACCTTGTGTAGCTCCTATAAAATACAGCTTAGGGAATTTTGATAATAGGTTTGGATTAACAGAACAAGAATTCATTAGTGTTTTGAAAGAAGCAGAAAGTGTTTGGGAAAAACCAATGAATAAAGAGTTGTTCAATTATACAGAAAACAAAAATATTGAAAGTCTAAAGATAAATTTAATTTATGATTCTCGGCAAGAATCTACTAAAAAGTTGAAAACAATCGGTGGAGCGGTGGACGAAGCTCGAGCTTCTTATGATGCTTTAAAAACAAAGTTTGATAATGCAAGGACAGAGTACTCACAGATGAAAAGGACTTTTGAGGCTAGGTTTGCTCTACTCGAATCTCGTAAAAATCAATACGAAAAAGAAGTAAAATATTGGAACAATCAAGGTGGTGCCACAAAAGAAGAGTATTCTAGGCTTGAGCAAGAAAAATTATATATAAATAGAGAGATTGAAGAAATAAATCAAATACAAAAGAGCTTGAATGTTAAAGCCTCAAGTGTAAACGAATTAGTAAATTCTTTAAACAGTTTGGCTTCGTCATTGAACCTTGATGTGAGGAAATTTAACGAAGTCGGAAGTGAAAATGGAGAAGAATTTGAAGAGGGAATATACGAGAGCGATATTCTAGGCACTAGGATAAATGTTTTTCAATTTGAAAATAGAGACAAATTATTGAGAGTCTTGGCACACGAATTCGGCCACGCATTGGGGCTAGAACATATAGATAACAGTGAAGCAATAATGTATAGATTAAATAGTGGAGAGAATTTAACGCCAACAGAAGATGAGTTAAATGCTTTAAGACAAAGATGCGATAATCTTATTTAGTATGAATAGCGAGATATATGTCTTCTAGTGCGCGTACAGCATCGCCTGCAGCTATGTTGTTTTGATGATAGAGCACGTTGGTACAGTCACCAGCAGCCCAGATACCAGATACTTCTGTTTTTTGAGTCATTGGGTCTATTTTGATTCTGCCTATTTCGTCTAGTGGTAGTATATCTTTTGCAAATGATGTATTTGGTATTTGGCCAATTTCAACGAAGATACCAGAAACCGGAAGCTCAGTTTCTATGCCTGTATTTTTATCTTTATAGACTATGCCTTCTACAAATTTTTCACCTTTGATTTCCAAGATATCTACATTTTTTATTGCTTTAAATTTTGGATTTTTAGATACTTTTTCTACTGTTACTTCATCTGCTCTGAATGTTTCGCTTCGGTGAAGAAGGGTAACACTTTTACAGTATGCGAGGAGCTGTGCGGCTGATTCAAACCCAGCATTTCCACCACCTGCAACTACCACATCCATATCAGCAAAAAGTGGACCATCACAAGAAGCACAGTAGGTGAGTCCTTTATGCTCGAGTCTATCTGCGTTTTTGGCCTCGAGCTTCCTGCGTCCACTGCCAGTAGAAATCAAGATAGTTTTTGACTGAAATTTTTCTCCAGATTCTGTTTGAATTTCAAAAAGACCTTCAGAAATCTTTTGTATATTGTTTACTTTTTCACCTTCTTTAACTTCTAGGGTAGAATCCGGATTCGCCTCACTTTTTGCATTAGCTAAAATGTGATTTTTAAAATTTTCTGCAAGCTCGTTTCCTCCAATAGACGGAGTCCCTATCCAGTTGTAAATTTTTTCTGAGACTATGCTTTGTCCACCCCATTCTGCGAGAATCAGTAGAGTTTTTAACTTTTTGCGTGCAGCATAAACACCTGCAGACACACCCGCAGGACCTCCACCTATTATGACTAAATCATATGAGTTTTTCATTATTTGATTATACAATATTTATTTAAAATATGTATTTATTTTATTTTTTATTTCTTCGCAAGAATGCTGGAACAGCGCTCCAGTCATCACCATCATCTTCTATTATTATTTCTTCTGGTTCTGGTTTCTTTTCTACTCTTTTAATGAAGTCATTGTTGTTTAAGTTTTGATTACTAGAAGTTGGAGTAGCGCTCGGGTTTATATTAGTAGTATTGTTTAAGTTCCCTATACTATTATGTATTTCCTTTTTTACTATTACAGGATTCTCGTCTTTGATTAGTGGAGCTTGATTGACAGGTGTATTACTAAACAAATTTTTTCTTGGTAAATCAGTAGGGAAGTTGGTAGCAATGACTGTTACTTTAAGTTCGCCTTTCTTTAGTTTGTCGTCATTAATGGTACCAAAGATAACTTTTGCATCTTTGTCTATGGACTCGGTGATGATTTTTGCAGCTTCTTGGATTTCGTTTATTGTTATATCGTCGCCACCAGAGATTGCAAATAGTACACCTTTTGCTCCGTGTATAGATACTTCAAGTAATGGAGAGTTAATAGCTTGGATTGCTGCTTTTTCTGCTCTTTTGTCTCCAGAAGAGAGTCCGATACCCATAAGTGCACTACCAGCATCAGACATAATAGCTCTTATGTCAGCGAAGTCCACATTTATAATTCCTGGAGTGGTTATCAAATCAGAGATACCTTCTACTGCTTGGCGTAATACATTGTCACAAGTAGCAAATGCATCTTTGAAATTTGTATTTTTGTCACCCATTTGAAGTAATTTATCATTTGGAATTATTATTATTGCATCTACTTCTTTAGCCAAATCTTCTATTCCTTTTTCTGCAATTTTTGTTCTGTGTTGTCCTTCGAAAAAGAAAGGCTTGGTTACTACCCCTACAGTAAGGATCCCTTGTTCTTTTGCTGCACGAGCCACTATTGGTGCTGCTCCTGTGCCTGTGCCTCCACCCATACCGCAAGCGATGAATATCATATCTGCACCTTTGATTACATCTTGAATTTCTGATTTTGTTTCTTCTGCAGCTTTCTTGCCTACTTCTGGGTTCATTCCGGCACCGAGTCCTTTAGTAAGATTTTTACCAATGTGTATTTTCTTCTCAGCGAGGGAGTTGTGCAAGTCCTGAGTATCCGTGTTCATACAGATAAAAGTCACTCCTTTAACTTTGGAGTTTATCATATGGTTTATAGCGTTTTTACCTGATCCTCCGACTCCGATGACCACAATTCGTGCAAAACTCTCTATTTCTGGGTTTACTTTAGGCATAATATTACTTAAATTTAATTTAACTTATATAGCCTTTATAATACCAGAAAATAAAAAAAAGCAAAGCTTTGCTCTGTAGCCCAAAAACATATTTATTACTTATTTTTTAAGGCATTAATTGCTTTATGCTCGACTTTATAGCTATCTTTATGTCTTTAAAAAGGTTTGAAAAAGTCGATTTATTCTCTCGATAATTTATACTTTCTTTTGAATCCATAAGAAGACCTAAAACAGTAAACCAAGATGAATCTTTAAGTTTTGTTTTTATATTACCGAACATATCTGTGGTACCGACTTTCGAAGGAAGCTTCAAAAAGTTTTTTGAGAGTTCAGTAAGATCTAAAATATTTGCTCCGCCACCTATCCATACTATTCCTGCTGGCAAGAGTTCATTTCTTTTTATTTTTTTCAAATGATTTTCTATGAGTTCGAATATATCCGAGAGTCTTGCATCAATTATCTCATCAATTTTTTTCTTAGAAAAATTTCCAATATTACTCCCTAGTTTGAAACTCTCTGCTTCTTCTAGTGTTACCTTAAGCCCTAATGCAATGTCGTTTGTAATATCTCCTCCACCTATTGAAAAGCTATGAAGCGATATGAGTGTGTCATTTTCAAATACTGCCATAGAGACTGTTTCGGCTCCGATATTTACTAATGCTCCTCCTACTATTTTTTGTTTTTTAGACAATGATATATGACTTCCTGCGATTGGGGAGGCTACTACATCTATGGCTTCTATGCCAGCTTCAGCTATTACTCCTAATAGATCTTCAAAATGAATAGCTGAGCAAGTAGCAAATAAAGCCTTTACTTCAAGCTTATTTCCAATACTACCTTCTATGCGACCTGTGAGCTCTTTGCCGTCTAGTTTATAAGAAATAGGGAAGACCTGAAGGATTTTTTTGTTCCCTAAATTAAGGTTACTTTCACAGTCTGCTAATGCATTATTTAGATCAAGGGTAGTAACTTCACTGTCTGCTTTAGACACGATAGCGCTACCAGTACTTATATCTCCTCTTAGTGTTGTGCCACCGATAGATACGAATGCTTTTTTTATTTTTATTCCAGAAGTTTTCTCTGCCATCGCCACTGCACTTTTGACAGAATTTACTACATCGTTAAATGACACTACATATCCGTGTCTCATACCGTGGGTTACACTTTCACCAATACCAATAATACTAGGATACTTTTCTCCTTTGATGAACTCGCCCACCACGACTCTTGTCATTGATGAGCCTACGTCTATTCCCACTCCAATATTTCTGATCATATTTTTCACAGTATAATTTTTCTTCTCTTTCCATTCTACTACTATGTTCCATTCCTTTCAAATGAAGCATTCCGTGGATAACTAAAAAGCAAAGTAAATCTCGAAAATTTTTACCAAAATTTTTGTCTACATCAAGAGACTCTTTTTTGATTAAACTTAGGCATAAAATTATTTCACCTTCACTTTTGGACAATGGGAAGGATAAAACATTTGTTGGTCTATCTTTGCCTCTATATGTTTTATTTATTTCTTGTGATTTTTTTTCCCCTACGAAGGCGATAGAGAGGGAATAACTTTCTCCTAAAACATCGTTTTTTATAAAAACAAAAGGTAAGCTTGGAAGCCTACCTTTTGTTTTGTTTGTTATAGTAATATTTTCTTCCATAAAAAACTTTTATTTCATTTTTCCTAGTTTGCGAAGCTTTTCTACTTCTGCTCGTCTTTTTAGTCTTTTTAGTTTACTGTTTTTTGCTTTAAGCTTGGATTCCTCTCTCTCGTTATAACGATTTTTTTTGACTTTTTGAGTGATTCCAGACTCAATCATCTTGCGAGAAAAACGACGCAAAATGCTCGTGTTGTTTTCGTTTGGATTCTTCTTTACTTCAATTACTGTTTTTGACATACGTCTTATATTATCATACTTATAATTTTTAGCAAGCTCTGTCGCTTGCGAGTGAAAGGTTAAGTCTTGTCTTAAATAGTTTTTGACTTTTGTGTTTAAAAAGGCTAGTATTTTTAAATGAGTCAAGGAACAGATTATATAACAGAAGAAAAAAGGAAAGAATTAGTTGCTGAATTAGAAGATTTAAAAGGTCCAAAAAGAAAAGAAATAATAGAGACACTTGCTTATGCAAAGTCACTAGGAGACTTATCAGAAAATGCAGAATATCATCAAGCTCGCGAAGACCAAGGTAAGCTTGAAGCGAGAATTAAAGAAGTAGAAAAAATATTACAAAATTCTGAAATTGTGGTTCACTCTGGTGGAGATGTAATTCTTGTTGGTTCTAAAATAGTTGTAGTAAAAGACGGAAGTAAGGATGAAATAAATTATACTTTAGTAGGACACCAAGAAGCAGATATGGCAGCTGGAAAGATTTCTAACAAATCTCCACTTGGTTTAGCTTTATATGGAAAAGAAAAAGGAGATGTGGTTACTGTCACTACTCCGCGTGGTGTAGTGAAATACAAAATCATAAAAGTATCTTAAAATTTAATTTAAAGTGTGTGTAAATAAAAATGTCTACAATTGATGAAATAAAAGACGTTAGAATAAAAAAACTTAAACTTCTACAAGAAAAAGGTATGAATCCATACCCAGCAGAATCTTTGCGTGAAATTTCTTTAAAAGAGGCAGTGGAAGATTTTATTAATTTAGAAAAAGACAATACTTTAAAATGGATTTCTGGGCGGATTATGTCTATTCGTGGTCAAGGGTCTATTATTTTTATTACATTAAACGATGGCACAGGAGTCTTTCAGGGATTACTCAAGAGAGATGTGTTGGGAGATGAAAAGTTGGATTTATTTATTGAGACTATAGATATAGGGGACTTTATAGAGATTCAAGGAACATTCTTTACTACAAAAAGAGGAGAGAAAACTTGTGAAGCGAAAGACTGGAGAATCCTCACCAAGACACTTCTACCATTACCTGAAAAATGGCACGGTATCACTGATGACGATGAAAGATACAGAAAAAGATATTTGGATATTTTAACTAATGAAAAATTAAGAGAGCTACTAGAGAAGAAAACAAAGTTTTGGAAAGCAACAAGAGACTTTATGCTTAATGAAGGATTCCTAGAAGTAGAGACTCCGACACTTGAGGTAACTACAGGTGGAGCAGAAGCAAGGCCTTTCAAGACTCATCACAATGACTACGATATGCCAGTATATCTCCGCATATCAGTGGGCGAGTTGTGGCAAAAGAGGCTAATGGCAGCAGGCTTTCCTAAGACTTTTGAAATAGGACGAGTATATAGAAACGAAGGCTCTAGCCCTGACCATTTGCAAGAGTTCACTAATATGGAGTTTTATTGGGCTTATGCAAATTACCAAGATGGTATGAAGTTGATAGAGAAACTTTATAGATATATTGCAGAAGAAGTATTCGGTACGACGAAGTTTTCTGTGCGTGGATATGAATTTGATTTGGCAGATGAGTGGCCAAGGCTTGATTATCGAGAAACAGTATTAGAGAAAACTGGCATAGATATTTTGTCTGCTACTTTGGAAGAGATGGAAAAGAAAGCAAATGAACTTGGTATTAAGTACGAAGGGCAAAACAAAGAAAGACTCATAGATACATTATGGAAGTATTGCAGGAAGACTGTTTCTGGTCCGGCATTTCTTGTACATCATCCGAAGATTGTTTCTCCACTTTCAAAGTCTCTACCTAGTAATCCAGAACTTACCGAGAGATTTCAGCCACTTATCGCAGGGAGCGAACTTGGCAATGGTTTCTCCGAGCTCAATGATCCAGTAGATCAACGCGAAAGATTTGAATTACAACAAAAGTTAATTGAAAGAGGGGATGATGAAGCGATGATGCCGGAATGGGATTTTGTAGAGATGCTAGAACACGGTATGCCTCCTACTTGTGGTTTTGGTTTTGGAGAAAGATTTTTCGCTGTACTTGCAGGAGAATCTATCCGTGAGACTGTGATGTTCCCACTTATGAAACCAAGACAAGAATAATCTTTATTATTAATTAAAAATTTAAATTTATGAATTTTATTTTAAAATGGTTAATTGTGGCTTTGTCAGTACTTGGTGCAGCCTATATTGTGCCAGGGATTACTGTATCTAGTTTTTATATTGCGCTTATTGTGGCACTAATTTGGGGCGTGGTTAGCTTTGTGATAAAACCAATTTTGCATATCATTGCTTTACCTATTACTATACTTACCCTCGGATTATTTTCTTTCGTGATAAATGGTCTACTTTTCTGGTTCGTGTCTTCATTTATCGAAGGGTTTGAAGTAGATGGATTCATCGCAGCAGTCTTGGGTGCAATAGTAGTATCTCTACTTACTTGGCTTGGTAAAAAAATCTTTATAAGAGATAAAGATAATTAAATAAATTTTATTTTTTCGATGCACTTTCTTTAGGTGGCTTAGTTGTATCTGTTGTCTGGTTGATTGTACCACCAGCGCCAGGTTTGCCTTTTTCTCTTATTAATCTAGGTCCATCTGTTGAAGGTGAGCCAGAATTTGAAGTAGGTCCTGTCCCTACCTGTTCGTCAGACCTCCTTTCTTTTTTTGGTAATTTATCCATATTTTTATTATAGCAAAACACCCATTTGTTATCCACAGATGGGTGTTTTGCTATGTGGGAAGGAGTGGTATACAATGTAAAACAAGTGGGAAAAAGTGGGAAATAAATAATTTTATGTTAATCGGCGAATACATACACACAATAGATGAGAAAAATAGAATGTCTTTGCCTGCAAAGTTTCGAAAAGAATTAGGCAATAAAATTATTATTACACCCGGTATTGATCAATGTTTGTTTGTTTTTACAGGTAAAGAATGGGAGAAGGTGAGTAAGAAGCTTTCAAGTTCTGAAAACAATCTTTCTTTTCTTGGAGCAGATCAGAGAAGTTTCAACAGATATATGTTTGGTAGGGCAGTAGAAGTAGAAGTTGATTCCATTGGGCGCATACTTATACCTCCATTCCTGAAAGACAAAATATCTTTGAAGAACAAAGCTGCTGTAATAGGAGTGCAAGATCGAGTAGAAATATGGAATGAGAAAGTTTGGAAAGAATATCAAGATAAAGCAGAAAAAGAAGCCGGAAGATTAGCAGAAAAGTTAGCGAAAGAAGAATAGTATGGAAAGCGTGCATACAAGTGTTCTTTTAAAAGAGACAATAGACGGTTTGAATTTGAAAGATGGTTCCATCATTTTGGACGGGACTTTTGGTGGTGGAGGGCATAGTTTAGAAGTCTTAAAAAGATTTCCAAATACAAAAGTCATAGCAATAGATCAAGACAAAAGCGCTTGGGAAAAGTCAAAGCATAAATTTGAAGGATTAGAAGGTAGAATCAATTTTATCAATCAAAACTTCAGAAATATAAATGCTTTAGATATTCCTGGTGGAGAGGTAGACGGAATAATTTTAGATCTTGGGTTGAGTTCTGATCAATTAGAAAATGCAGGAAGAGGATTTTCTTTTATGAGAGACGAACCGCTGCTTATGACAATGAAAGAGAATCCAGTAGATGAGGATGTAACAGCCAAAGATATAGTAAACACTTGGAGCGAAGAAAGCCTAGCAGATATTATTTATGGTTACGGAGAAGAAAAGTTGGCAAGGAGAATAGCAAAAGGGATAGTAGAAGCAAGGGAAATAAAGAGTATTGAAACGACTTTTGATTTAGTAGAAGTTATAAAGAGTTCAATTAAAGCAAAGTACACAAAAGGCAAAATACATTTTGCTACGAGGACATTTCAAGCATTGCGCATAGCAGTCAACGATGAATTGAATACTTTAAAAAATGGTTTGGAAGGAGGATTTAATATTTTGAAAACAGGTGGGCGTATGTCAGTAATATCATTTCATAGCTTAGAAGATCGAATAGTTAAAAATTTTTATAAAAAGAAAAAAGAAGAAAGTAAAGCAATTTTAATAAATAAGAAACCAATAATAGCCGGAGAAGAAGAATTAAAAAAGAACAATAGATCAAGAAGTGCAAAGTTAAGAGTTTTGGAAAAAATAAAATAAAAATTATAAAAATATTAAGAAATATGAAAAAAGTAAATTCTGAAATAAAAATAATAAAAAAAGTAGAAAGTTACGCTAGTAATGTTAGTGTAATTGACCGCGGAGACATTCAAAGAAAGATTTTGAATATTTTATTTATTTCTTCTGGAATACTTCTTCTTTGTTATGTTTTAATTTTAGCTAATATGTTTTGGGATATAGTAGAACGCAAAGCTCTTCAGAAAGAAGCCTTGGCGCTTTCTAGCGAAGTAGGTAATTTAGAGCTTGAGTATTTAGCCCTTTCTAACAATATTGATATAACTTTATCCCATTCTATGGGCTTTCGTGAAGTAAAAACTAGTTTCGCTACAAGGCAACCTGTTGTCAGCTTAGCTCAAGCTTCAAATGAAATTTAAGAGTATTTCTAGAATAAAGATTTTTACCATTTGTATTATAATTTTCTCTTTTGTGCTTATTGGTAAGTTGTTTTTAGTACAAGTGGTTCACAGTAAGACATATATTCAAGAAGGAAATAGACAATATGTGACACCCTCATCTAATATATTTGAAAGAGGAACTATATATTTCACTCGAAAAGATGGTACTTTAGTATCTGCTGCTACTCAGACTTTGGGTTTTAAGGTAGCACTTACTCCAGCTTCTATCATTGACCCAGAAAATTTATATAAAAAATTGTCCGCAATTATTGAATTGGATTATGAAGAATTTATTATAAAAGCAAATAAAAAAGATGATCCTTATGAAGAAGTAGCTACTCGTATTTCTAAAGAGCAAGCAGACAAGATCTCAGCATTAAAAGAAAAAGGAGTAAATATCCATCAAGAAAAATGGCGTTTTTATCCTGGAGGTAATACTGCATCACACACACTAGGATTTGTAGCATACAAGGGAGATGAATTAAGTGGAAGGTATGGCATAGAAAGAGAGTATAACGATGTATTGTCTCGAGACAAGGACGATCCGTATATAAACTTTTTTGCTGAAGTATTTTCAAATATAAATAAAACTTTGTTTAAAGACGAAGTTAAAAAGGGAGATGTTGTAACCACCCTAGAGCCAGATGTGCAGACTTTCTTGGAAAAAAAGCTATCAGCAGTAAAAGATAAATACAGTGTGGACTCTATTGGAGGAATTATTATGGATCCATCTACTGGAGCTATTTATGCTGTTAGCGTGAAGCCAGATTTTAATTTAAATAATTTTTCTGAAGTAAAAAATGCATCTACTTTTTCAAATCCAATGGTAGAGAATGTTTTAGAATTCGGTTCTGTCGTTAAGCCTTTAGTAATAGCTGCAGGTATAGATGCAAAAGTTATTAATGCCAATACAAAGTATAACGACACAGGCTCAGTAATAGTTGAAAAAAAGCAGATATTTAACTTCGATAAAAAGGGTAGAGGAGCCGGTACTACGATGCAAGATGTATTAAATCAATCTTTAAATACCGGAATGGTTTTTGCATATCAGCATTTAGGCAAAGACAAAATGCGTGAATATATGCTCTCTTATGGAATTAAAAATAAAACTGGAATTGACTTGCCAAATGAAACAAGTGGACTCGTGGCGAATTTGAATAGTCCTAGAGAGCTAGAATATGCTAATGCGGCTTTCGGGCAAGGTATCGCACTTACTCCTGTTGAAATGGTTCGAGCACTCGCCTCGCTCGGTAATGGTGGGAAGTTAGTAACTCCACATATAGTAGAAAAAATTAAATACGAAGACGGCACAGAAAAGAAGTTGGATTATCCTACGACTCTAACAAAAATATCAAAAGAAACTAGCGAAGAAATAACCAGAATGCTTGTGACGGTGATGGATAAGTCTTTGAAAAATGGAACAGCAAAATTCGAACATCATAGTGTTGCAGTAAAAACAGGTACAGCGCAGGTTGCCAATAGCGAAGGAGGTGGTTATTATGAAGACAGGCATACGCACTCATTCTTTGGATATTTGCCGGCGTATGATCCGAAATTTATAGTTTTCCTCTATGCGGTAAATCCAAAAGGTGTACCGTATGCATCTGTTACTTGGTCTGATCCGTTTTTGGATATTACGAAGTTTCTGATAAACTATTACGAATTACCACCAGATAGATAAAACAATTTTAAATTTATGAAAGAAATATTCAAAAAAACAATTACATATATATTAAAAAAGGAAGCACAGCTAATACTGAAAAAGTATAAACCTAAAGTAGTGGCTATCACTGGTTCAGTCGGTAAGACTTCTACTAAAGACGCAGTCTATGCAGTGTTGTCAAATATAGCTTATGTTCGTAAAAGTGAAAAGAGTTACAATAGTCAGATTGGACTTCCTCTTACTATACTTGGTGTGCCAAATGGCTGGAGTAGCCCTGTGGTTTGGATTAAAAATATACTTAAAGGTTTGTGGCTTTTCCTTTATCCTCACAAGTATCCAGAGTGGCTCGTACTTGAAGTAGGAGTAGGCAAACCAGGAGATATGAAAGAGACTGCATCGTGGCTTGCGACTGATGTAGTAATAATTACAGCTATAGGAGATACTCCAGCACATATAGAATTTTTTAATTCTCGCAAGCATTTAATTGAAGAAAAAAGTGGGCTCATTAAGACATTGAAAAAAGATGGACTCTTAGTGCTCAATGCTGACGATGAAGCAGTATTAGGTATGAAAAGTAAAACAAAGAATATTACTGTTACTTATGGCTTTCAAAAAGATGCTCAAATATTGGCCAATGGAGATCAGATTTTGTATTTAAAAGATTCTGGTATTCCAGAAGGTGTAATTTATAGAATAGAGGAAGGAGGTAATAGTTTACCTGTAGTAGTCTCTGGTGTCTTCGGTAGGAATCATATCTATGCATCTTTGGCAACACTTGCTATGGCTTCTGGGCTCAAGCTCAATATGATAGAAGCTATAAATTCTTTAAAAAATTACGATGTGCCAGCTGGTAGAATGAGACTCCTTGTCGGTATCAATGATTCTTTTATTATTGATGATACTTACAATTCTTCGCCTTTTGCTTGTGAGTCTGCGCTAAATACTTTAAAGGAAGTTAAGAATAAAGGCAGAAAGATCGCAGTGCTTGGAGATATGCTAGAGCTTGGCAAGCACACTGAAGAGTCTCATAAAAATATTGGTAAGATTGCGAGTATAAAGACAGATATTTTGTGTGTAGTAGGCCCTCGTGCACAATCTATCAAAGACGGGGCCTTTGAAGCGGGAATGCCGAGTGAGAATATATTTGAATTTTCAAATTCGTATTTGGCAGGGGAATTTCTTAAAACATTTGTAGCAAGTGGTGATATGATATTGGTCAAAGGCTCTCAAGGAGTGCGAATGGAACGCACAGTAGAAGCAATCTTAAAAGATCAAAAGAACAAAGCCAAGCTTTTAGTAAGGCAAGACAAAGAATGGTTGGATAAAGTATAATTAGTATTATTAACTTAATTATAAAATATTATGGTTAGAGAAAATAAAATTCCAAGTTTACAAAGAACTGAGCCAAAAGAAGAAGAAGTAAAAGTAATAAAAGAAGTTGCCAAAGACACAATTACATCATTACAGAAAAATTTAGACAAGACACCTGTTGGAGGAAGAAAGGGCACGTTAAGTAGGATAGAAGCAAAATTAAAAAAGGGTGGTTTGTCTAAAGAAGAAATTGCTGACAAAGAAGCTAAAGCTGAAAGATTAAGAGCGTCATCAAGAAGAACTGGGCATCTATAGTAACTTCTATTATATATTATGTCATATTTATTCACATCAGAGTCGGTTTCGGAAGGGCATCCAGATAAGATTGCTGATCAGATTTCTGATGCACTTGTAGATAACTTCTTAGCTTTCGATCCTGATTCTAAAGTAGCTTGTGAGACTCTAGTGACCACAGGGCAAGTCGTTGTAGCTGGGGAGGTGCGTTCTCGGGCGTATTTGGATGTGCAAGCTATAGCCAGAGAAGTGATAAGGAAGATAGGTTATACAAAGTCAGAATATATGTTTGAGGCGAATTCTTGTGGAGTGCTATCTGCAATACACGAGCAGTCTCCAGATATTAATCAAGGTGTCGTAAAGAAAAGTAAGGTTCTACAAGGTGCAGGGGATCAGGGTATGATGTTCGGCTATGCTACGAATGAGACAGAAAACTTTATGCCGTTACCAATAGATATAGCACACACAATCTTGCAAGAGTTAAAAAAGATTAGAAAAGAGGGTAAAGTTATGAAATATTTGAGACCTGATGCAAAATCTCAAGTAACCATAGAATATGATATTAATCACAAACCTTTCCGCGTGCACACTATAGTGCTTTCTATTCAACACGATGAATTTGAAAACGGAGCAAATAGTGAAGAAAAGATGCAATTTAAGATTAAAAAAGATGTATTGGAATTTCTTATTCCTAAAGTCAAAGTACATTATAAAAACATTTCAAATTTATTTGATTCAAAAATTATTTACCATATCAATCCTACCGGCAAGTTCGTAATAGGTGGCCCACACGGAGATACAGGAGTGACTGGGAGAAAGATAATAGTAGATACATATGGGGGCAAGGGAGCGCACGGAGGTGGAGCTTTTTCAGGTAAAGACCCAAGCAAGGTAGACCGTAGTGCTGCGTATGCTGTGAGGCACATAGCCAAGAATATTGTAGCGGCAGGGGTGTGCGACGAGGTGCTGGTGCAAGTGTCTTATGCTATTGGGGTGAAAGATCCTATTAGTATCAATGTAAATACTTTCGGTACAGGTAAAAATTTTACTGATATAGAAATTGCAAAAAAGATTGCAAAGATTTTCGATATGACGCCTTATGGAATAGAAAAAAGATTAAAACTCCGAAATCCGATATACAGCGAGACTGCAAGCTATGGTCATATGGGGCGAAAACCAGAAATTGTAACCAAAACATTCACTAACTCCGAAGGTAAAAAAGTCATCAAAAAAGTCGAGCTTTTCACTTGGGAAAAGCTCGACTTCGTGGGGAAAATAAAAAAGGAGTTTGGAAAATAATTTTACTTGAATGCAACCACTGGCTTTTTTCTAACCTTGCCATCTCTTTCGTAAAGCCCAGCTTTTCAAGCTGATCAAAAATTACACCACCTCTAATTGCGTTAGGTAAACCGGCGTATTCGTTGTTTCCTATTCTATTTATATTAGCAAACTGGCTTTCGTTATATATATTTGAATCAAATTTAGTTTTCCCGAGTTCTAATTCATTATCTTCAGATGATCTGTCTTCTAGGTATATTTTATGTTGACTAATTAAATAATTTTTCATTTTGGAATACCATATTTTTACTTGTGCAGGCTCGAGCCCTTCTTTTTTCATATCCTCTGCTAAATCACGCTTATCAAAATCATCTAATCTTGGGAATTCTGAATAAAGTTTCAACGCGCTAATTCTATCTAATTCTTTTAGAAAAAACTTTTTAAAAAAGTTTTCAAAAAAGTCATCACTAGTTTGGTTTCTTAGATTATATATATCACTAATATTAAAAATTTTACACAACGCTTCATCACTGTGTATGATGTCGTTCGCTATTTTTAAACCAGTATATCCGTTCTCTCCTTCATAAATGTACCTTAAAGCTTGTTCGAAAGGTTTGCCTTTTCCCATTGCTGAAAGAACAGTTTTTATTTCTCTTTCTAGTTCTCTAAGTAGTTCTTTAAATTTATTTAAAGATTCTAATGCTGTCGGTATTTGTTCTGTTGTAGATTTATTTTGTTCCATCTATTTGTTTTATAAAACCTCTTTTAATTAATAACTCTGCATTCAATATTCCTCCGCCTGCGGCGCCACGGACGGTGTTGTGTGAGAGGGCTACAAATTTGTAGTCAAATACTGCACAGTCTCGTAGCCTGCCTACTGTCACAGCCATACCCTTGTCTATATCTCTATCTTTCTTGGGTTGAGGTCTGTTTTCTTCAGATGTGTAGATTATTGGTTGTTCTGGGGCAAAGGGGAGTTTGAGCTTTTGAGGTTCTGCTTTGAAGTTTTTCCAAATTTTTAATATTTCTTCTTTGGTTGGTTTCTTGCCAGTAAACTTAATAGATACAGATGCAGTGTGTCCATCTGTCACTGGTACTCTGGTGCAAGTAGCAGAGATGGTTATTTCTTTATTATCTACAAATTTACCATTCACAATGGTACCTAAAATCTTAAGTGGTTCTTTTTCTGTCTTCTCTTCTTCGCCACCAATTAGTGGCACAATGTTGTCTATCATATCCAGAGACGGCACTCCAGGATAGCCTGCACCAGATACTGCTTGCATAGTAGTGAGGATTATTTTGTTTACTTTATAGCCTGCTTGTTCCAATGCATAAATAGGAGTGATGTAGCTTTGGAGGGAGCAGTTTGGTTTTACTACAATAAAACCTTTTTTCCAGTTGTGATTTTTTTGTTGAATTTTGATTATTTCTAAGTGGCTCGCATTTATTTCTGGTATGAGCATAGGCACATCAGTAGTCCATCTGTTTGCAGATGCGTTTGAGACTACAGGCAGACCTGCTTCTGCATATGCTTCTTCTGTATCTTTTATTAATTTTTTATCTGGCATTTCGAAAGCTGAGAACACGAAGTCACAATTCTTTGTCACCTTTTCTATATTAGCCACATCTTCTACTATTAACTTTTTAGTTTTTTCTGGAATAGGTGAGTGCATCTGCCAGCGCCCTTTTACTGCATCTTCATATTTCATCCCCGCGGAGCTCGAAGACGCTGCCAAGTATACAACTTCAAACCAAGGATGATTTTCCAACAATCGTATATAATTCTGCCCCACCATCCCTGTCGCTCCCAATATCCCTACTTTGAATTTTTTTGTCATATTATTTATTTGATTCGCCAAAGCTTTATGCGTAGGCAGTTATTTAATAAACTTCTTATGTAAACTTTTTATAATCTTTTCTAATTCTTCTTGAGATTTCGTTTTAATCACAGCTTCGAGGCGGGTGCAGTCTTTGTACAAGAATGCACTGATTTCCATATCCGCTTTTTGTTTTATCAAGAGGGTATTGAACTCATTTACATCTTCTACGTCAAAGTTCCCTACAAGGTATACCATAGACACAGGGTAAGTCTCCACTTGAGACATCTTTTTATTTATTTCAGCATATACTTCGTCTGCTTTGCCATTCGCATTGTCTGCCACGATTTGGAAGCTGTATCTAGTATTACTTATCAAAATCACATCCACTTTGTATTTTGCAAAAGCTTGAGAGACTACGAGGAGCATATCGTTTTCTTTTTTGGTCTCATCGGTGATTAGGAAAAGGACAAGATTCTTTTTGTAGCTTACTATTTTTGCACCTTTTTGATTTTTGCCTTGCCCCGCGTAGCCTTGGCGAAGTGGGGTGCCTACTGTTGTCTTTTGTTTTGGATCTGCAAGAGAGGTTATTTCTATAGGAGTATTATGAATCTTTACATATTGGATAGCTTTGTTGTGAATAATCTTTCCAGCTTCTTCTGCTTCTTGGTAGCTTATGAATGGAATAGTCTTTGCCTCTTTTACTATTCTAGGGTCAGCAGAAAGCACTCCTCCTACATCTTTCCACAAAATCACTTTTTCTGCTTTTAGTGCAGAGCCGATAAAACACGCAGTAGTGTCTGTGCCTCCACGCCCTAGCGTAGTAGTCTCGCCGTTTTTTGTTTTACCAATAAAACCAGGGATAACAGGAATTTTGTCTAAAGAAGTTAACTTTTTCTGGGCATTCTTTGCGGAAATATTGTAAATAATATTTGCATTTCCAAAATTATTATCTGTAATGACTATTTCATCTGCTTCTACTACTTGTGCTGGTATTTTTAAGTCATTTAAATATTTTGCAAACAATTTCGCAGATTCTTTTTCGCCAGCAGAAACGGTCTGATCTTTTATCTGAGGGCTTTTGTTGGAAACCTTTTTTAAGAGAGTATCTGTAACTCCTGGGAGCGCAGAGACTACTACAATAGGAGAGAAACCACTGTTTATCTGTTCTTTTATTCTCTGTTCGATAAAAGGGATTAATTCTTTTTTCAAAATCCCACCTCCGAATTTGTTCACTATTATTTTTTTGTTATTTTCTTGCATTTCTAAATTATATAGCTTTTTAGAGAAAAATCTACCAAATAACCACATTGACACTAAGCTTCATAAATACTAAGCTATATTTAGTTATTATTTAATTATTTTTAAAAATTATGTCAAAAATACTTGTAATAGGTTGCGGGAATGTAGGTAGCGTGGGTCTGCACAAAATGGCGCAGTTTCCAAAAATCTTTTCAGAAATTCATCTAGTCTCAAGAACATTGTCCAAATGCGAAGCTGTTCGTGATTCAATATTAAAGAAGACTAAAGGCAAAGTGACTTTGCAAATCCATCAAGGCGATGTAAGTAAAAAAGAAAATGTTTTAAAAATCTTAAAAGAAGTGAATCCTGTTTTGGTAGTGAACTGGGGTAGCCCTTATGACAATTTGGAAGTTATGGATGCTTGTCTTGAGTATGGTGTGAACTATATAGATACTGCTTGCTATGAAGATCCTACAAAATATGGCTTCTCTTATGAAAAACAACTTGCAAAAAATGAAGAATTTAAAAAGAAAGGACTCCTTGCAATACTTGGGTCTGGCTTTGATCCTGGAGTAACAAATATTTATTCTGCATATGCGAGAGATTACCTTTTTGATAAAATAGAAACAATAGATATCCTAGATTGTAATGGTGGTAGCAAAGACAAGAAGATAAAATTTGCTCCGAACTTCGATCCAGAAATAAATCTTCGTGAACTTATCTTGCCAGTTGAGTATTGGAAGAATGGCAAATGGGTAAAACGCGGAAGACTTATAGATGACGACGCAGCTTTTTTTGAATTCGATTTCCCTGAAGCAGGGAAGTTTACCCCATATCTTATGTATCACGAAGAGATGGAGACTATTACCAAGCATATTCCGGGACTTAAGCAAATCAGATTTTGGATGACATTTTCACCAGCGTATCTGACTTATCTTCGCGTGCTTTACGAAGTAGGACTTACTCGTATTGATGAAGTGGATTATGAAGGTAAAAAGATTGTGCCAGTTAAGTTTTTAAAAAAGATTTTACCAACAGGCGAAGACTTCAACAAAAGCTACAAAGGCAAGACCAATATCGGAAATATTATTTCAGGTATAAAAGATGGGAAGAAAAAGTATATGTATCTTTACAATGTTTGCGATCACCAAAAGTCTTTTAAAGAAACCAATGGTAACGCTATAGGCTACACCACAGCTATACCGACTGTAACAACTGCAAAATTGGTTTTGACTGGTAAGTGGGGTGGTGTAGGTGTAAAAAATACAGAAGACAAATCTTTTGATTCAAAAATCTACATAGAAGAAATGGCAAAAACCGGCCTCACTACAGAAATTAAAAAATTAAAAGATTTACCAAAGGCATTGAAGAAGGAATATTAAAATGCATAACAAAGAAAAATTTATAGAGCCGTGGGTGACAGAAGAGGGGTGGGATAAGAACGACTTTAAAAAAGTCGAGACTCCGGTGTATGTAGTAAGCGAAACTCATCTTGAGAAGAATTTTAAGATTCTTAATCAAGTAGAAAAAGAAACTGGAGCACATGTGCTTATGGCGCTTAAAGGCTTTTCTATGTTTTACTTTTTCCCTCTTGCTCGTAAATATCTTTCAGGTAGTGAAGCAAGCTCTGTTAACGAAGCACGACTAGGTAAGGAATACTTTGGCAAAGAGCTTCACAATTTCTCACCTTCATATACAAAAGAAAATATAAAAGAATATTTGAAGTATTCTGACCATTTGGTTTTTAATTCTTTTTCGCAATGGGATAATTTTAAGGATGTCATAAAGAAATACAACAAATCCGCCTCCGCCAAGGCTTCGGCGAGACGAGGAAAAGTATCTTGCGGTATGAGAGTAAACTTAGAACACAGTGAGGCAGATGTTTCTATATACAATCCTTCGGCTCCGTATTCCCATTTTGGAGTTACTTTGAAAGAATTTGCTAAAGATAATTTAGCAGGATTAGAAGGACTTCATTTTCATAATTTGTGCGAATTAGATGCGGATGCGTTGGAACGGAGTCTTAAAGTTTTTGAAGAAAAGTTCGGAGGATTTTTGGCAAATATGAAATGGGTAAATTTCGGCGGTGGGCACCATATTACTCGCAATGGTTACAATCTAGAATTGCTTAAGAAAATTATTTTGAATTTCAAATCTCGCTATCCGCACCTTACTGTTTATTTAGAGCCAGGAGAGGCTACAGCATTGAATGCTGGGGTATTGGTAGGCTCTGTGGTGGATATTTTGAAGAATGAAATGAATATAGCTGTGCTTGATGTGTCTCCGACTTGCCATATGCCGGATGTGCTTGAGATACCCTATTTACCAAGGATACTTGGAGTAGATTTTGCAAAAGAGGGGAGCAAAAATGTGTATCGCTTGGTAGGTCCTACTTGTCTGACTGGGGATGTGATAGGGGATTATTCTTTTGATAAACCTTTAGCAATAGGAGACAAATTGGTTTTCTTAAATATGGCGATTTATACAATGGTAAAGAATAATACTTTTAATGGAGTAGATTTGCCGTCAATTGCAATAATGAATAAAGGTAAAAAAATAAAAGTAATTAAAAAATTTAGTTATAAAGATTTTAAAAATAGGTTGTCGTAAATTATAGTATAATAAAAATATGGAAGAAAATAAAAAAGAAAGGGAGGATTTGAGAAATAAAAAGTTGGAGGGTTTTGATCAAAATGAAAATGGTTTGCATAGTCACGGTATCTTTGGTTTGCCTTTTAGTACCGAGGAGTCAGAGCTCGTGCTTGTGCCTTTGCCTTGGGAGGTGACTGTGTCTTACAAGACTGGTGCTGCAAATGGGCCAAAATCAATATTGGATGCTTCACAACAAATCGACCTTTATGATCCAATAAGTCCAACTGCTTGGCGAAGTGGCATAGCGATGATGGATATTCCAGAAGAAGTATTTTCTAAAAATAAAGAAATTCGCGAAAAGGTAGAAAAATATTTAGAGAAATATATGGCTGGAACGGTAGACGAGGAATTGAAAAATGCTATCAATCACGAATGCTTACTCTTTAAACAAGATGTAAAGGACCTTACTCTTTCGTTGCTCAATGAAGATAAGATTGTGGGAGTAGTAGGAGGAGACCATAGCACTCCTTTGGGATATATCGAGGCGCTTGCTACAAAACACGAAAAGTTCGGAATACTACACATAGATGCACATTGTGATTTACGCGAAGGGTACGAAGGATTCGAATATTCTCACGCATCAATTTTTTATAATGCTTTAAAAATAGAAAATGTAGAAAAGTTGGTACAAGTGGGGATACGAGACTTTTCTCAAGGCGAAAAAGAAGTAGTAGATAGAGAAAACGGCAGAGTAGAAATGTTTACAGAATATGAAATCAGGAAAAAGCTTTTTGAAGGAGTAAATTGGGCGAATCTTTGCGAAGATATAGTTTCTAAGTTGCCAGACAAGGTATATATCTCTTTTGATATTGACGGCTTGGCTCCACACCTTTCTCCGAATACCGGCACACCAGTTCTGGGTGGATTCTCCTTAGAAGAAGTTGTTTATTTATTTGAAAAGATTTTAGATAAAGGCAAAAAAATTATTGGTTTTGATTTGTGCGAAGTCGCATCAGGCAAAGATGGAGAATGGGATGGCAATGTAGGGGCGAGAGTATTGTACAAGCTTTCTTTATTGGCTTTGAAAAGTAAAAATGCAAACTAAATTATTACACGAAGTGCGGGCGGTGAAGAGTGAGATAGAGCTTGCAAATATTATGAAAGCTCAATGGATAAGCGAAGAAGTTCTTCGTGATGTTTTGGCATATTTAAGAACTGGAATTACAGAAATAGAGGTAGAGAATTTTATAAAGAAATCTTTCGTTAAATACAATGCTCCAATTTTGTCTTTCTCACCGATTGTAGCCTTTGGCAAAGGTTCAGCAGATATTCACCACATACCAAGTAAAAACAAATTAAAGAAAGGGGACATAATAATGCTTGATTTCGGCACTACGGTGAATCATTATTGTTCAGATATGACTCGTACATATTTCTGGGGTGAGCCTAATGCAAAACAAAAGAAGGTTTATGCTGATGTGCTCGAAGCTATGAATCGCGCGTTTGATATAATAGGCAAAGGCGAAAAAAATGCAAAAAAGATAGACACTTCTGCGCGCGCATTTCTTGCAAGAAAATATAAAAACAATTTCCAGCACGGGCTTGGGCACGGAGTAGGAACAGTCATCCACGAATGGCCAAATTTTAAACCAAAGAGTGAAGACACGCTTCCGGTAGGCGCTGTGATGACAATAGAACCTGGTATTTATATTAAAGGTTTCGGTGGAATAAGAATAGAAGATATGATACTTATCACTAAAAATGGATATAAAAATTTAACCAATGTGCCGAAGGATTTAGAAAGTATAGTCTTGCCTGTTAAATAATTAAAGGTTTCTTGCAAAAAAGTTGTGTTTTCCACAACTTTTTTGCTATTTTTGGTTTTGTCTTGTAAAATAAAGAAATATTAAAATTAAACTTTTGCAAAGATATGCCAAAGATAGATAAAAAAGTATTCAAAGTAGCTGTGCTTACTGGAGGTCCATCGCTAGAAAGAGGTATATCATTAAATTCTGCTCGCAGTGTGCTCGACCATTTAGACAGTGGAGAGATAGATATAGTACCGATTTATTTTGATATTAAAAAAAGAGCTTACAAGATTTCTAAATCTCAGCTTTATTCCAACACTCCTTCTGACTTTGATTTCAAGCTTGCACAAAATGCAAAGGCATTAAACCATACTCAACTCATAAAATTATTAAAATCTGTAGATATTGTTTTCCCAGCAATGCATGGACCATTTGGAGAAGATGGGCAGATCCAAAAGATTTTAGAAAAAAACAAAATACCTTTTGTAGGCTCCAGTAGCAACGCTTGCAAAGTTTCTTCAGACAAATATGAATCCAATAAAACAATAAAAAGTAAAGGATTTTTTACTTTGCCTTCGGCTTTGCTTAAAATTTATTCAAAAGACAATGAAAAAATAATAGAAGAATTTTTTAAAACTAATAAAATTAAAAGAGCCATAGTAAAACCAGCTACAGGTGGATCCAGTATTGGAGTATTTTCTGTGAACACTCCAGAGCAAGCAATAGAAAAGGTTAATTTGATTTTTTCAAAGAGGATGGATACTAGAGTAGTAATAGAACCGTTTGCCGAAGGTAAAGAGTTTACTGTGATAATTTTACAAAACAATTTAGGTTTACCTGTTGCAGTACTACCCACCGAGATAGAAATGGCTTATCACGAAGGGCGGATTTTTGATTTTCGTAAAAAGTATCTACCTACTAATCAAGTAAAATATCATTGCCCACCTCGTTTTGCTGATGAAGTAGTAGAAAAAATTAGAAGACAAGCGGAGCAAATCTTTTCAGTTTTTGGTATGAATGACTTTGCGCGTTTCGACGGCTGGGTACTTGATGATGGGAATATTTGGTTTTCAGATTTCAATCCTGTGTCTGGAATGGAGCAAAATAGCTTTCTTTTTCAACAAAGTTCTCGTATCGGTATGAGTCATAGTGATTTGCTCGGCTATGTTGTAAAAAATTCTTGTATTAGACAGAAAATTAATTTTTTTGAAAATCAGATTAATAAGTCGCCTTCGTCCTCACTACGGCGTACTAAAGAAAGAAAAGAAGTTTCTGTAATTTTTGGTGGGCCAACATCAGAAAGGCAAGTATCTTTGATGAGCGGTACAAATGTGTGGTTGAAGTTATTAAAGTCAGATATTTATCTACCAAAACCATATTTGTTAGATTTTCAAAATAATGTCTGGGAATTGCCTTATGCCTTTATTTTAAATCATACTGTGGAGGAAATTATTGAAAATGCAAAAAATGCACAAAAAGATCAGAGCAGAATAGAGAAATTGGTAGACATAGTAAAAGAAGAATTGATTCTAAGTCCTTCTGATTGTAGCCAGCCGTTTTTTATGCCTCGCAAAGTATCTTTCGCAGAATTTGTCGAAAAGTCCAAATTTGTTTTCTTGGGTTTGCACGGAGGTGATGGTGAAAATGGAAACATTCAGAAAATATTGGAAACAAAAAAAATAAAATACAATGGTTCAGATAGTAATGTGTCAAAGTTGTGTATGGATAAGTACGCTACTGGGGAATTTATTAGAAATGCAAATATAAAAGGTATAAGTATTGCTCCGCAAAAATTGGTTTTAATAAAAGACTTAGTAAACAAAAAGAATTTCGAGGATTTATGGACCTCTTTATTAGAAGAATTTGATGCAAAAACTCTTATTGTAAAGCCAAATTCTGACGGTTGCTCTTCTGGTATTGCGCATTTGTATTCGAGTGTAGATTTGGAAAATTATTTGAAGTTCTTGATAAGAAATGAAAAGTTCATACCGACAGGTGTGCTTAAAAATCAAGATACTATAATAGAAATGCCAACAGAAAAGATAGATCAAATACTTTTTGAAAAATTTGTAGAAACAGACAAAATACAAGTAAAAAATGGGAAGTTGAAGTATGTACGCAGAAGTGGTTTTATCGAAGTGACTATCGGTCTTTTAGAAAAGGATAAAACATTATATGCTTTTAACCCAAGTCTGACTGTGGCGGAGGGAGAAGTGCTTTCTTTAGAAGAAAAGTTTCAAGGTGGTACAGGGATAAATATCACCCCACCACCTAAAGAAATAGTAAGTCAAAAAGCAATATCAAATGCTAGAAAGTTGATTCAAATTTTGGCTACAAAGATAGGGATAAAAGGTTACGCTAGGATTGACTGTTTTATGAATATCAAGACAGGGGAGCTCTGTGTGATAGAAGTCAACACATTGCCAGGGCTTACTCCTTCGACTGTGCTTTATCATCAAGCATTATACGAGAGTCCACAGATCTTCCCAAGGGAATTACTAGAAAGTATTATAAACAATAAAGGTTATTAAAAAATGAAATTATCTCAAATAGAAAAAACAAAATTACGAACTTGGGTAGAGCTTGATAAAAAAGCGATAAAAAATAATTATCAAATTTTTAAGAGTTTGCTAAAAAAAGACACTATCTTTATGTCTGTGGTCAAGTCTAATGCATACGGGCACGGGCTTGTGCCATTTGCGCAAGAGGTAGTTAAGCTTGGTGTGAAGTTTTTAGGAGTGGATTCATTTGAAGAAGCATTGGAGCTCCGCAGTGCCGGGATTAAGACTAGGATTTTAGTTTTCGGCTACACATCCCCTGCGTATTTTAAAGAAGCTCGTGCAAAAAATATATCTGTTACAATTTCAAGTTTTGAAAATTTAAATGTATTAAAAAGTATAAAAGGTGTAAATGGTGATGAAAAAATTAAAATTCATATCAAGGTGGATACTGGGCTCGGTAGGCAAGGTTTCTTGATGGAGAACTTGGTAAAAGTTTTAGAAATTTTAAAGAAAAGTAAAAATATAGAGGTAGAAGGCTTGTATAGCCATTTGGCTGTAGGGGAAGATTTGAATGGACTCGAGTATACAATGCTACAAGCAAGCAGATTGGAAGTTTGGCACCATTCATTTCAGAAAGCAGGATACAAACCTTTGAAGCATATTTGTGCTAGCTCCTCTACTATGTTCTTTCCAAAACTCCATTACGATATGGTACGAGTTGGTATAGGTATGTATGGACTCTGGTCTTCAAAAGAAACCAAAACAGCTTTCCAAAAAAAGTACCACCTTGCACCGGTACTTTCTTGGAAAACAATAATTACTGAAATAAAAAGTTTACCTAAGGGCGCAAGGATTGGATATGACCTTACAGAAGAGCTAAAACGCAATTCAGAAGTCGCTGTCATTCCAGTGGGGTACTGGCACGGATATCCTAGGCTTTTGTCGAGCAAGGGAGTTTTTAATGTAAACGGCAAGAAAGCCAAGATAATAGGTAGGGTGTCTATGGATATGATAGCTATAGATGTGACTGGCCTAAAAGCAAAAGCAGGAGACGAAGTAGCTATAATTGGTGGTAAAAATGGGCATTACGCAGAAGCAGACCAAATGGCGCAAGATTCTGATACTATAAATTATGAAATAACTACTAGAATTAACCCTATAATTAAAAGGTTTTATCGTATAAATCCTGAAATTACCCGTTTTGTAAAATAAATATTTACCTATTATCTATTGCTTTTTAAAGTATTTTGTATTAATGTATACCTATGTCACAAGAAAGACTTATAAAACTTGCCTGCGGAACTTGCAAGCATATCAATTACTGGTCACGCAAGAACAAAAAGACCGTAACCAAAAAGTTGGAACTAAACAAGTTTTGCAAATGGTGTCGCGTACAGAAAAAGCATAAAGAAATAAAGAAGTAATTTTTTATTGATATTTTTTCCAGAAGCCCCTTTACGGGGTTTTTGTTTTGTTTTAAAAAATATTTTGACCTTTCAATAATTTTTGATAAAAGGTATAATGCCTTTGCAACAATTGTTGTTGCGTGTTCTTTGATAGGGATAACTTCTATGAGGTTATCTCAGAGGGACGTGCGAATTTTTATTTCGCGTTTCTCAAATGCTCCGCACTTGTCTGCTATGTAGACTGTGCGGAGTTTGGGCGATTAGTTTAGTGGTAGAACAACGGTCTCCAAAACCGTTGGCGGGAGTTCGATTCTCTCATCGCCCGCAGTGAAGGATTTATCATCCTTAAACTCGTTAGATAGCTTGTAGGCTAAAGATAATTTAGGTGTTCCATTAAGTATTTCAGTATAGGTTGGTAGTTCATCGAAAACTAACCCAAAAAGAGCCTTCAAAATAGTAAGATTCTTTTGTTTTATAAGCATCTTTTCAGGGTGTTCCATTAAATATTTCGTATATTTAATAAATGACTTTATGTCACGTTCGGTTACGTTTATTTTACTTATTTCAGTTCTTGCATCTTCAATTTGTTTCTCTAATTTTTCAATTTGTTTCTCGATCTCTTTTCGTATAATTGCGTTTTGAGTGCTTGTAAAAGCGTCAACTTTATTTATTTTTTCAATTTCTAGTTCCTCAATATTTACTGTAGCTTTACTGGAAAAGTCTCCAAGTTCTTTTTTCTTTTCTTTGTACTTATCCATGAGTATGGATTCAAGGCTTTCAATAAATCTTGTTTCGTATTTGAGGTTGTTTAAAAAATAGGCAAGTTTCACCTCTAGTTTGTTTTTGTTTATTCCAAAATAT
>CAYTMO010000006.1:0-34654 GCA_964439045.1 uncultured Candidatus Saccharibacteria bacterium | reverse complement strand
ACCGCTTCGCTTGGACGGTCGGCAAGCCGCCCGCCATTTACCTCGGCGTTATGCCCCAATGCCTTCGCAATCGCTGCCGCCAGCGCGTTGCCGGCATCCGTCGAAATCAGGTCGCAGCATTCGTTTAGCGCCTTTTGTGCCGCAGCTAGCAGGTCAGGGGCCGCCGCTACCAACTTCGCATTCGCCAGCCGCGTCAGTTGCGGGTGGCCGCTTTCGTCCTCGGGTCGCATTAGGCAGTGCGCCACCTTATCGTGGTTGCGGTCGTAGATCGTCGGGAAATCGCCAGCGCCAGTGCGCCACGGGCCGGGGGTGAATCGTTGCTTGTTCATTCGTCGTATATCCATCAATCGTTTTCCGGTGCGCTCCTGCACGCAGGCTGCGCAAGGTCCATCAACATCAAGTCCGTGCGGGCATCTGATCCGTCGTGGCATAACTGTGCTTTCAACCGGACGCTTCGCCGTTCCGGCTCGCCCCGGTTAAAGCGGCGTTGGGCGTATCGTTTATTAGGCGCAGCACGCGGCCCCACATCGAATATGCGTTTCCATTACCGTCGTCTCTTGGTGCTCCGGCGTCATCAAGGCATTTCTGTAGGCACTCAATGTCTTCGGCTAGTAGTTCTGCCCTATTTTCAAGTGCAGAAATTTTGCTGGCAGCGTGTATGTTCTCGCTGCCGTTCCAGTAATAGGCTCCTGGCTTCTCAAAAATACCTGGCTCAGCCCAATACCACGATGAATTGTCGCAATTCCCAAGACTTTTCATTTGTGCATCAGCCATCTCAGTCCTCTCCGGGCGTCTGCCCAACTATTCAATCAACCGGACAGCCCTGACGGGCTTCCGGTTATCTCAGGCGTTGGGCACCTTCTTTGCCAGCCGCTTCTGTTCTTCCGGACTGTCGATTGTCATGGTGCAGCCGCAGCACTTCGGCCAACCGTTGCGCATAGCCTCTGCGCTATCAACTCGTCTTGTCTTCCCACACTGGCGGCACCAAACCTGCCCGCGTGCAAGTTGTGGAATCTGCTTCGCTATCGTGTCATGTAGCATCGTTCTCTCCTGTTGTTACGCCGGTGACCTCGGCGTTACCCTTCACGCTGGCGAGTGCGGCGTCTACTTCGTGCGCGATCATGTGCGGCTGATGCCCTGGCGGCGTTTCGTTTCGATACCGGCAAAGCAGCTTTGCCAAGACATCGCGCTGCCGCTCAAGTTCTGCGATGCGGGCGTAATTGGCGTTGTTTGCCTTGGCAAACTCTTCGTACAGTTTCAGCCAGTCGGCTTTCAGCCTCTCCACTTCCGCGCTCTGGTCGGGCGGGGCGAGGTACACTTTCAGCCGCGCACTGAATCCGCTTGACGGGTCTTGGTCATACACCCACGGCAGCGAGTCTGCGACTACGTTCTGAATTCCAAGACGAGGGGCTGTTTCCTTGTAGATGTAGAAGGCCACCGGCTCCTGCGCGACAGGCTCACACGCAGGGCAATGCTCGCTTGCCACGGCTCCGCACTCACAGTCAGGCTCGAAATACTCCGGGCGATCCCGGAACACCGCCTCAAGCGCAGGGCGCGTTGGCCTGTCACAGAAGTCTGGCCCGGCAACCGGCTCAGATTTGAGTCGGTCAGGCTGCGGGGCTGCGGAGGCATGCACCAACGACCTGAATTCGCGCACCATTCGCAGGGCATCCTTCTTATCCTGCTCGGTTATACCCTGCGCTCCTTCAAGGACACGTTGGACGAACCGTGCGTTCTCCCACTGTGCGACTGGTTCGGCCTTCTCAGGCTGCGATGTCGCCTTCAAGTCGTCAATGAAACGCTCAACGTCCAGCCAGTCTTGCCCAGTAAGTGCAATCGACAGGAAGAAGCGCAGCCGCTCAACCGGGTTATGCTCGGTGCAGCCTTCCATCGCTGCGTTGTAGCGAGCCAGTGCAGGCTCGGCCATCGTCGGCACGGTTTCATGCTTACGATCAGGATCAGGCTTCGGCGCGGCGGAGATCACTGGAATGCTCACAGGCTGAATGTACGACGCGGGTGTGTTGGTGCCGTTCATCTGCTGCCAATCGTTAGCGGCCTCCTCTGTGGCGAACAGCGCCATGAATCCTTTTGTGCCGATCATCCAGACGTAATCCGGCACCCCCCGGCACTCGGCTTCGATAGCGCGGCCAAAAGCAAGCGGCTTGCAATAGTTCTCAGGCAGTCGCCAGATTTCTCCGATACGGTCGTCAGTCATTTCCCCTTACTCCTTGACACACTGCGTATATCCGCACCTAGGACAGCGTTCGGTTGGCCGCAGTGTCATCGGCGGCACGGTGATCGTGCTTTCCGTCGCCCGCTTGATGGCAGATTCAAAGGCATATGCGACTTGCCTCGCCGGGCCTTCGGTAAAGGACAGAATTGCTTCCTTCCGCTGGTCGTCATTCATCCATTGGATGAGTTCGGATGTGTCCCAATTGTTTGATGCCATTGTTTCGATCATCTTCAGGTACTGATCGCGTCGATTTGTCATTCCCCTTACTCCTTTCCATCTCAGCAGCTGCCAGCATCCCGGCACGACTGCGCGCCTGCGCGACTGGCTGCACATGAACGCCATCTTTTAAAATCTCACCACAGTTCTGACAGCACGAATGATTCGGATGGTCCGAATCTATCTCATATTCATGAGTACATTGCGGCACCGCTTCCGCCAGCATCCCGGCGCGGAATGCTTCTTTGTGCGTTGGCGGATTGTATTTGTCTTGGTCAGCTATCCATTTCTCAAACGCTTCGTTCATTTCGCCTCCATTGCGGCGTCGATTGCTTCGTCTATTACGGAGTCAAGATCACACCCAATGAATCTGACATTCAGGCTATCCGCGTTCGGAAGCTCGCGAAGCCAACGATACCGCTCCGCATCTGTCTGCGCTGCGGCAAGTTCATAGTTGGCACAGCGAACGTCAGACAGAAGGCGCTCGTTTGTTGTTATCGCCGCTTCAAACTTTTTGGTTTCTGCGGCGAGTTCAGCCTTGAGGTTTTCGATAACTTCTCCTTGATCGCACACACTGCGCTGCCACTGCTCAAGTTCAGCCTTGAGCTTGGCGTTCTCTGAACGCAGGCTTATCAATTCACCAGCGACGTTGCCTGCTTCAACAGGGTTTCCGTTTTGGTCAAGAACTATTGTCATCTTCACTCTCCTTTCCTGATGTGCTCAATCCACTTGACCACATCCTCGCGCTTCTCGATGCCGAGAAAGTTGGCGAACTCTTGGCAGACCTCCGCATCATGCTCACGCAGCGCGGAGAGGTCGGGTTGGCGGGCGAGGGCTTCGCTTAGGTTGTGGTTTGGTTCGTGACAATGGGCGCATTGATAGTTGTATTCGTCAATAAGCGCCTCCCGCATCTTCTCAATCACCCGCTGCTGTTCAAGCAGGGAATCACACAGCGCCGATACTTCGCGCATCCGAATAGCCGGCCAGCCGTCAGGCTCGTGGTCAGCCTCAAAGACGCGCATGCGTTCGATCAGTTCAGTGATGTTCATTGCTCGCCGCCTTCACTCTCAACGCGAATCGGCTCCATGATGCGCGGCACATACCCGTCGCACCGGCCTTCCGGCTTGTCGCGCACATCGAAGGCAGCGAGCGGGATGATCTGGCCTTTCTCCGGGCGCGTGTGGCGCCGGCAGTGGCTGGCCTGCTGGCAAAAGTTGCCCAGGCAGCGGTAATCGAGTTTTCGGACGGTCGTGTTCATCAGAATGGAACCTCTCCGTCGCCCATGTCATCGAAGCTCTGGCGCTTGCCTTGTGCCGGCTTTGGGGTATTCCCGCCGGACGAGTCGCGGTTGCTGGCGAACTCGATCGACTCGATACGGGCGACGAGCTTGATGCCGGTGCCGCCGTCCTTCTTTTCCCATGTCTCGATGCGCGGGTCTTCGGTAACTGCAAAGACTCGGGTGCTTTTGGTCAGGTAGGGCGCGAGGCTTTGCGCGCGCTTGCCGATGATGGCCGCATCGATCCACTGCGAGGCGCGCTTGCCGTCTTCGCCTTTTGGCCCGTAGTTGTACGCAAGGCGGAGATTCGCGACTGGCGTACCGTCTGGCATGTAGCGCAGGTCGGCGTTGTCACCGATGTAGAAGAGGCCGATGAGGTTTGCCATTACATTTCCTTTTGCTGGAATTGGGTCCGGTTACGCGCTTTCCGGATGGCCTACAGCGCACCGGGGTTCCCGGTGTGGCCCGCAGGGGGGTTATGCTGCTTTCTGTTGCTGCGCGGCAGCGACGGCCAGGACGTGCGCGGAAATCGCGCGGCACATGGTCGGGAAGTCGCAGGCGCGGTAGAGCTTCGCGTTCTTGTCGGTGGCAACGACCGGATAGCCGATCCCGGCGAGGAATTCTGAGGTCACAGTGAAACCGAGCGCGGCAGAGATTTCGCCGAGTTTCATTCGGGTGCCGCTGTCTTCCGGCTTGGCGATCGGCTGGACATTGTGTGTGTCGACGGCGGCAAAGACTCCCGTTACCGTTGGCGCGGGGGTTGGCACGACTTCCGCAGCGGCCTTGGCCTGGGCTTCCTTCTCTTCCCGTTCCTTCACTTCCAGTTTGTGCTTGGTGATCCGGTTCTCGACCATGGCCGAGAAGGCTTCCGGGCTCTGTTGCAGAAGCTGCTTGATGTCCGCGAACAGAAACTCGTGGCCGGCTGCCAGGAGCGCGTAGTTGCGCTGGTTGTGATCGATGGCGACGGCCTGGCTGCTGACTTCGACCTTGGCGCGGGCCAGTTCGGTTGCGACGGCATCCTTGAGCGTGGCGACGGTCTTCTTCTGGCGCATGGCCCCTGCGAAGTCGGCTGTCACGATGGGCTCGATCATCAGGCCGAACTGCTTGACCGTTTCGGTGATGAAATCGCGAAGCGCCTGGCGCCCTTCCTGCAGGATCTCGTCGCGGATTTCGTCCTTGCGCTGGGTAACGCGCTTGTCGAGGGCAAGGCGCTTCTGCTTCATTTCGCCCTGCATGCTGTCGATGGTGCGGAAAAGCTCGTCGATGTCTGCGGTTTGCGACAACGCCTGCTTCTTCACCAGATCGAGGCTCTTTTCGGCATCGCCAAGGAACTTGACCATGGCCGATGCGTCCGCGAAATCCTGATCGGTTTGCAGGTCCGTGTTGATGGCCCGGATGCGAGCGACGACGACATCACGCCATTGCGGCAGGTTCGAGGCTTGAACCGCGCCGACCAGCGAGACGCACAGTGCGGGCAGGTTTTCGATAGGCGTTGCCGTGGCGACCGGCGCTGCAGCGGGCTCGGGCTTGTATTCGGCCAGATCCTTTGCAAACTGCTTCCAGCCGGCGATCAATTGCGCGCGGCGCTCCGGGCGTGAGTGATATTCGAGCCAGACGGTGTTTTCTTCCGTGCCGTCCGATACCGAAAAGAGAACGTAATTCGCGCCGCTTATCAGTAGCTGCTGTTCGAGTTGCGGATAGTGCGTTTCCGGGGCGTCGTTGTTGTCGCGGACGTAGGCGGCAAACTCGGCATTCCAGAGTTTGTTTTCAAAGCCAACACTGTCGTCCATGGTCAGGCCGTCAAAGCTGGCCAGCAGCGGCAGCCCTTCGACTTCGAGCGTGCCGGTGACGGGAAACAGCGATTCGCCAAGCTGGTTTTCAGCCAGGGCGCGAGCGGCAGCTTCGGCAGCGTGGCCGGCATCGAAGCGGCGCTGCGTGGCCGCATCGACTACCTTTTCAAACCCCGTTGCTTTCTGCTTGAGCAGATCGGCGCGCGTCGTGTACTTGCTCAGTCCGAGCATGGCCGGCGCTTCGCTGGCGGTGAAGTGTTTGGCGCGGGCGGCATGCCATTCCGGCGTGCCCTGGATGAGATTCAGAATTTGCATGACTTTCTCCTGTGTAGTGGTCGGGCGCGCAGCGTGTTGCAGTCCAATCCCTCGCGGGGAAGCCAGAGAGAACCCCGCCAAGGCTGCCTTCGGCTGCGCGCCGTCCCGAAACCGTTACTGGTTCAGTTCTTCCCGGCGGGCGCGGTAGATGTCTTCAAGCTCGCTGCGCTGCTGCTCGTCCGCAATTTCACGGATCAGGTCGGCGCAGGCGTCGAGAAGATCGATTTCGCTGGCCTCGCGCAGTTTCTTCTCGACCTTGGCGAAGGTGACAACGGGGTTCGACGCGGCTGCACCCGCACCCCCTTGCACAGCTTGTGCAGAGCTTCCGGCGGTGGAATTCGATTCGCCGCGGATCTTGGCTTTCTGCTCGTCTGACAGCGTGGCCTTGGTGGATACCGTGGCAATGATCTGGTCCGGGGTCTTTTTCCCGGCTTCGATCAGGTCGCGCCACAAGGGCAGGTTTTTGGAGAAGTCGGCCGCAGAATAGGGAGGCAGCGGTTTATTCTCCAGAATGACTTCGCCCTGAATCACTGTGCCACTGGCCGCGCCGCCGATGCCCTCGGTCCCCTCAACGATGCGCTCCGCTTCGTCCTGGTCGTAGATCCCGGTGTAGCCGAATGCGAGGCGGGCGCACTGGATCAGCGCCTTGTGGCGCAGCATCCGGCGCGGATGCGACTGCCAAGGCTGGGTGCCACGCTTGCATTCGTCCATGTACTCGGTGACTTGCACCGGATGCTTCCGGTCCTTCCGGTACATGACACAGGTGCAGCTTTCGGCGTCGCTCTTGAATTCCATGCCGTCGAACTGCGGATGTTCGTTGATGATCCGGCTCCAGCCATCGACGCCGACAACCGGCACGATGCCGTTGTTTTTGTCGGGGAAAGCGTATATTTCCTTTGTCCAAGGATTGAGGCCGTACTGATTCGCGACGATCATCAGCGCGGTCATTTGTGCGTCGGACACTTGGCCCTTGAATGCCGTGGCTTTCAGTGTCTCGATCAGCCCACTGCCGTCGCCAATTTCAAGGCGCGAGGCAAGCTTGCTGGTCAGTGTTTGCAGTGCGGTAGTCATGCGTTGCTGCTCCTGGTAGTTGATAGCGGCTGAATGGAGGACCGGAAGCGGGTCTGCTCGGTCATCCAGTGAATTTCATCCGAGCGCAGGCGCCGGATGTAGGAAAGGTTGGTGCTGCAGGTTTCCGCGATGGCCAACTCAAAGCGAGTCAGCCAGAGCATTGCGGCGATGAAGAGGCGGATCGGTTTCATGACGCCTTCTTCAGCATCGGATAGGCGGAAATGCGCAGGCCGTTGCAGGGCATTGGCTGTTCGCCGTCGAAGAGGATGTCGATCGCGCGCACGATGGCATCGCAGGTTGTGAAGGCGAGAACATTCACCGTTTCCGTGATCTCTGCCGTGCGCACGACGACGCTGTACGCGGTCATGATGCTGGCAGCCACACGGGCGTCGATTGTCGCCTCTTCGGTGAAACGACGGCGACGGGCCTGCTCGATGTTTTCGTTATCGAGGATGGTGGTTGGCATGGTCAAACCTCCTTCACGTTGAGCGCGCAATAGTCCTTGACGACTCCGGTGCAGCACTTCTTGGCCAGACCGTCGGAGTTCTTCTTCACCCACTCGATCGGCTGGGCTACCTGGATCTGAAAAACATGGGCGACGATGCCGCCGGAGATCAGGGCGAAGAAGATGGTGAATTCGTAGGTCTTCATGGTCATGCCTCCTTGATTGCGACGAAGAAACGCGGGTCCAGTGCCGAGTAGGTTTTGATCTCGGTCACATCGAACTTGCCGGTATCGATGAGGATCTGGCGGGCCGACATCAGGGGCTCGATTTCCTTGGCCGAGACTTCGCCAGATCCGTTGCTGTAGTCGTAGCTCTTGACGGTGACGGACTCGACGCGGCCGGCCAGGGCCTTGCGAACAGCGCGGGTGTTGGCGCTGGCCATGTTGGTGCGATAGGTAGTTGCCATGGCCATCCCCTCACAAAGCAATCTTGTTCATGGCCTGCTCGACTGTGAAGCCGAGTTCGCGGATGCGGATCATGTCAGACGTGTTGAGGGTCTTCTTGCCGGCGATGGCGGCGAAGATTCGGCCGGCGTTGTTGGCCGGGTAAATCGTCTCGTTGCCATAGACGTTCTTGACTTCGACCAGAACGACACTCTTGGCCAGCGCTTCGTTTTGCGCCATGACTTGCTTCATGAGGTCGGAGTAGTTCGGCAGATCGACGTTGTTCAGGCATGCGTCTGCGTCGTTGATTGCCTTAACCTGGGCTTCGTTCGTCGGTTTCATCGTGGGCTCCTTTTGCGCTCGTTGATCTTGCTTCCACGGAATCAGTATCACAAAAGTGTTTTAACAAGTCAACACAATGGTGTTTGACTTCACAAAACACAGTTGTGATAATCATGGCATGGACTGGAAAAACATCATTGAAGACCTGCAGGAATCCGGCATGACGCAGGCGGAAATCGGAGTGGCCATCGGCAAGTCACAGGCTTGGGTCTGTGCTTTGGCCAAGGGCCAGTATTCAGACGTGCGTTGGTCGGACGGCGAAGCGCTGCGCAAGCTGCACGACGCGCGCTGCAAATCCAGAAAGGCGGCATAGATGGCCACGACATCCCTTTCCCGCTCCGGAGTGTCGAGCCCATTGGGCAAAGCGGACCGCCGGCTGGACATCCTGGTTTCCGAGGATCTGGAGAACGCAATCATCACCATGGCGACCCTGAAGGGCGTCGGCAAGTCGGAGTTTGTGCGTTCGCTGCTTGAGCGCGTGATGTTCGGTGAGTTTCCCATGCTGAAGAAGATGGCGGGCGGGGAGTGATTTTTGAATGGGAGCTATCTCGGAAAAGCATGCGGTGGTGGTCGATATCGAAGTCGAGGCCTCCGATGCTCTTCCGGACCCCTGTTCGATGCTGGGCCAGTTGCTGACCTTGCCGGTGTCAGCGCTGCAGCAGGCGAAGCGCCGGCAAAGTTCGCGGCCAGCCGGGGAGATCCGGACAGGCGGGGCGACGGAAGCGGTGCTGAATTATTTGCTGCGTGTACCGGGCTTCAAGACGGAAGCGCAGATCAGGTTCGCGACTGGCAGAAGCCATGCCGCGGTGTCATGGGCGCTGCTCTTCCTGAAGGGGCGGGGCCTGGTGAAAGCGGTTCCGGACGTGGCGCGTAATGCGCGGTACTGCCGGTATTGCGCTGCGAAAGGAGCAGGGAATGCAAAGTGATTCGAGCGTTGTTGTGCGTGTTGCCAAGGAGAACCGAGAGGCTTTCCGCCCCGACTTCCTCGCGTGGCTGATCGCGAATGTGCATGTGTTCGCGGAGTTCGAGCGGCAGGCGAGGGCGGCATGATCAACTGCACGGACATCAACAGCGCGAAAGAGGCCCCGCCGAAAGGCCGGCGTTTGTCTTGGATGAACCTGAAGGGATACCAGTGCGCGAAGTGCAAGACGCGGTATCCGACTATCGGGGGCAGTCGTTTCGTGATGCTGGGCGCCTATCGCCGTCGTGTTTGCCCGGCGTGCGCGGGAGTTCCGGCATGAAGAAAGTCACTCGCCGGCAGGTGAAATCCTGGCTGGATCCGATGCGGTCCTGCTTCCACACAATGCGCACCGGGGAAATCGAGTGTTATCGGGGCTATCCCGTGACGCGGTTGCACGCCAAGGATGAGTTTGTCCGCGTGGATTGGTGTTGCGCGGGCTTCCGTGCCCTGATTTCACGTCTGCGCCCGGACATCAATCTGGCGTCGGTTGAGGTGGTCGAGAAGAAGCTGGCACATGGTACGCCGCTGGTCGAGGCCGAACTTGATGCGGTCCTTCGCCTGTTGCATGTGATCGAGGATGCCTTGGTCGGGGTGGCGAAGGCGAAGCTTCAGGATGCCGTGCTGATCGAGCAGATTGCCATCGAGCTGGATTCGCTTGGGATCAAGGAAGCCGCCTGATGCTCCGCATGTCTCCGGAAGAGTTCTCTTCCCTCCAATCCAGAATCAACGCCGCATCGGCAAAGCCGGCGCCAGTCTCGCGCGAGACCGCTCTGGCGCAGCGTGCCGAGAAGAAGGCGCAGAAGCGCAACAAGTACGGTGCGAAAGCTACTACGGTCGATGGTGTCGAGTTCGATTCGAAGGCCGAGGCGAAGCGCTATGTGCAACTGAAAGCCATGGAGAAGGCTGGCGAGATCGTGGATCTGCAACTTCAAGTGCGGATCCCATTGCTACCAGTGCAGAACGTGCCAGGACGAAAGGAAAGGGCGGTCGATTACATCTGCGATTTCGTCTATATGCGCAACGACACAAAGATTTATGAGGACGTTAAAAGCGCGCCTACAAAGACCAAAGAATTTATTTTGAAACGCAAGATGGCTTTGTTCTTCCACGGAATCATTGTTCATGAAGTCATGGTGGATTAAATGAGCAAGATTGTAGATCTGACAGGGAAGCGTTTTGGGCGCTGGGTTGTGATTGGAAAAGAAGAAAGCAACAGCAACGCAAAATGGCGGTGTCGGTGTGATTGTGGCGAAGAGAAGTCTGTTGTCTCAAAGATTTTGCGTAACGGGCAATCAAAGTCATGTGGATGTTTAAGGAAAGAATTGTCTGCTGCGCGTGAGAAGACTCACGGCCATGCAACGGGAAAAACTAGCGGCACATACAACTCTTGGGCAGCAATGTTTCAGCGTTGCGACAACAAAAATAATCCTGCTTACAAAAACTATGGAGCTAGAGGCATTCGGGTGTGTGAGCGTTGGTACAAGTTTGAAAACTTTTTGGCAGATATGGGTAGCAGGCCAACAGGAACGAGTATCGACAGAATTAACAACAACGACGATTACAAACCAAACAATTGCCGCTGGGCGACTCCGAAAGACCAAGCGAACAACCGCCGAAGAAGTGGGCCGATCCCAGGGATGAAACGCAATGGCCTGGCTGTGCGTGAGGTGCTGATCAATGACTGACAGTTCAATGGGCAACGGCCGGCCAGCCGGCCAAGGGACAACTCCGCTCCCCTTGGCAGCCCACCCTATCAACCCAGCGGAGATGAATGGAGAGCGGAGTTTTTCAAATGGCTAGAGCGCGAAACATAAAACCTGGGTTTTTCAAGAACGAGGACTTGGCCGATCTTGATCCTTTAACAAGGATTTTGTTCATCGGGCTTTGGTGCCTTGCTGACCGTGATGGGCGCCTTGAAGATAGGCCAAAACGGATCCGCGCCGAGATTTTGCCTTACGACGACGGCTCTGTTGAGCAAATGCTTAGTGATTTGCACAGTGCTGGTTTTATACAGCGTTATGTCGTTGAAAATCAAGCGTATATTAGCATTTGCAACTTTGTAAAACATCAGAATCCGCACTGCAAAGAGGCGGTTAGCACAATACCAGAACCGTGCAAGCACGGTGCAAGCACGGTGCAAGAACCAAAACAACCCGGTGAAAGCACAGAAGTAGCCGGGCTGATTCCTGATTCCGGATTCCTGATTCCTGATTCCGGATCCCCCCAGACGGATGCCGAGCGCGCGCCGACCGCACAAGGCGAAATCTGCAAGGCAATTCGGGCTGCTGGCGTCCAAAACGTCAATCCTAGCCACCCAGATCTGCTTGCACTGATCCAAGCTGGAGCGACGCATGGTGAGTTCAAGCACGCTGCGTTCGAGGCGGTAAAGAAGGGGAAAGCGTCGTTTGCCTACGTGCTTGGGGTTGTGAAAGGCCGGCGAAACGACGCCGCTCAACAGGCGTTTCCTACCGGACATTTGCCAGAACGACCTCGATCGCTTGGGGAGGAACGAGCCGAAACCATCGCAAAACTGACCGGAGCAAACCGCAATGAACGCAGCATTGCCAACGAACGTGACATCACAGGCGAGTCCGTCCGCGTTGCCTGAAAGCTGGGTCGAGCGCCTGTTCTCGCGCTTCTCCGCGATGTACGGCAGCAAGTTCGCGGACCTTTGGCGCGGGACCAACATCGATCACGTCAAAGCCCTGTGGGCTGAAGAGCTGGGCGGATTCGGCGGGGATGAAATCAAGCGCGGGGTGGATGCGTGCAAAACCCGCGATTGGCCTCCGACACTGCCGGAGTTCCTGAAGTTGTGCCGCCCTCCGATCGATTCCGAGCGGGCGTTCTTTGAAGCCGTTGAGCAGATGGCCAGGCGGGAACAGGGCCGGGATTCGTGGTCACATCCAGCGATCTACTGGACGGCGGTTGAGGTTGGCGCGTTCGACCTGAAGCACAAAACCTGGCGGGAAATGCAGCACCAATGGGGCAATGCACTGGCGAAGCAGTTGGCGAAGGGCGAGTGGCCGGAAGTGCCGGAGCGCCGCGAAGCGCTCCCGGCTCCGGGGCAGTGCATGCCCGATGCCGAGCGGCTGGCGGAGAACCTAGCCAAAGCGGGGGCGGCTACGGACGTGAAGAAGGCTGCGGTCGACGGCTTGGAATGGGCAAGGAAGCCGGGCAGCCAGGGCGCGTGGAATCTCGTTCTGCAGGCGGCAACGAAGGATGAGCGCTTCCGACCGATCATTGCCAAGGCGATCGAGGACGGTATTGCGACGCCGGCCGGAAAGCTGTTGAAGCGCCATACCTACGGCGACCAGTGGGAGGAATGCCGTGCTTGACCTCTTTGCCCAAGCCGAAGAAATCCGCGAGGAACGCGCAGCCATCCGAGAGTTCGACGGCGGGCTCACGCGCGAGGAAGCGGAGAAAGCCGGGTTGCTCGATTCCCGTGCGTGGCTGACGGCCTGCCTTGTCAGGCACGTTGCAAGCATGGAATCGTTCGAGGACCGTAAGAATTTTGTTGAGGACTACCGAAAGAAGCACGGCGATGCTGCTGCGGATCTGTTGCGCGATGGCCTTGTGGCTGAAAGGGCAAGGAGGCTTGGGAAATGAAGCGAACCTTGGTTCTGACCGGTGAGGCTGCGCGCAAGGCCGCGTGCCGTGAGGTGCTTGCCGCCCCTGACGGGTATGCGGTGACAATCGGGGAGCAGAGCAAGAAGCGCTCGCAGGAAGAGTGCTATCACGCCATGATCGGGGACATTTCCAAGCAGTGCCTGCACTACGGCCGCAGGCTGGACAAAGAGGCATGGAAGCGCCTGCTGATCGCGGCGTTCGTGATCGTGTTGCGGGATAACGCCAGGGCCGAGGGGGCGGAGGATCCGTTCCCGGAGTGTGGCATGACGATCCCGAGCATTGACGGCACCGGTTTCGTGCAGCTTGGTGTGCCGAGCCGGGGATTCACGATCAAGCAAGCGGCGCTGTTCATCGAACACTTGTCCGCATTTGGCTATGAGCGTGGTGTGAGGTTTTCGGCGCGGGAGGATGTATGAGCGCAGCCGGGAAGAGGCACATGGGTATGGTGGCGCAGCTTCCCTGTGCCTGCTGTGGCGCTCACGGCGTGCATGTGCATCACATCCGCGAAGGGCAAGGCATGGCGCAACGGGCAAGCGATTTCCTGACCATCCCATTGTGCCCCGATTGCCACGTCGGCCCGCTCGGCGTGCATGGCGATAAAACGATGATGCGGATTCACAAGCTGTCGGAACTCGACATGTTGGCCGACACCATAAGAAAACTTACGGGGGGGTAAGCGATTTTATGTCTGACAAAAACGAACAGGCCATCCGTCGGCTGCGCTACCTGCTAGAAGATTGGGCGAACTGGCAACAGGGATACCGCATCCGGATCGGATTCAAGGCGCAATCAGCCGGATTCTGCGCCGGGGGATATGTCAGTAAGACATTCGACGAGATGGCCGAAGAAAACGACCGCGCCGTATGCGCCATGATCGACGCGGCGATTAATGACCTGGTGCCGGTTCAGTCGGCGGCGATCTATCGGCGGTATCTCGGGGCGTTGTTCCGGTCGCACCTGGTGCCGTATGAGCGGGCGCTGATCGACGCACACCTGAATCTTATTGAATCGCTGCCGAAAAAGGGCGTGATCGTATGATGAAACCGCTTGCAACTCGGCATTTTTTCGTCTAGGATTGCTTCGTGGCGGCTTCGTGCGCCCAAAATTTAGGCTCGGCTCCGAAAGGTTCCGGGCCTTTTTGCATTTCTGGCACTCCCAGCCACGCTGATTTAGTCAGCCAAGAATGATATTGCGGCCTATCGTGGGCCAGACGGGAACCTCACCACGAGACACCGGGCCTTGACCCAAGCCGCGCTGATAAATCCTGTTCAGCGCAATAAACCAGCTTAGTACTGACAACATATTAGGAAACGCTAATATGCCGCGACCACGGCAGGACGTTTATCGTCTATAGGTGGGCAGGGCGTTTAATCCACGTTATCGGATGCTGGCAATACGGTGCAGTCCTCTGGCAGTGCTTAACCATGTATGTGGTGGAGGTCAGGGGATATGGGTCATGGCTTAAGTCAGGAATATTAGAATCTAGCGATGTTCGTATATATGGAAACCTGTATATATGAAAACGCTAATATAGTTAGCCCGCCTCGAATGGCGTCACGTCTTCATGCCTCCATACCGCAGCCACCAGCGCCCACAGCGTAGCCGGATGGTGGCAACCCACTGAACGGGCAGTCTCCCGTGTCCGTGAAAGCGAGGTAACACATGGCCGAACCGAAAAAACGCGGTCGTCCGATGGGCGTCCGTCACCAAGACGACGTAAGAGCCAAAATCCAAGCGGGTCAATTAGTAAAAACCCTTATGGATCATGCAAATGGGACTATCGAAGAACTGAGCCAGTCCCGCATGAAGGCAATCGAGATACTTTTACGCAAGTCACTGCCTGATCTGCAAGCTATCGAACTATCCGGCGACCTGTCCGGCACCTTCACGCTAGTTGCAGGCAAGCACGACCAAGACCTGTGAAGCTCACCGACAAGCAGGAAGCCGCCCAAAGCGTACTGTCAGGGCTGGCAACGAATGTCATGCTGTTCGGCGGATCACGTAGCGGGAAGACGTTCCTTCTCGTTCGTAACGTCATCTTCAGGGCGCTGAAGGCAGACAAGAGCAGACACGCGATCTTTCGTTTCCGCTTCAACGCCATCAAGACCAGTATCGTTCTCGATACCTTCCCCAAGGTAATGAGCCTGTGCTTTCCGGGCATCAAGTACGAACTAAGCAAAACGGACTGGTACGCCACGCTCCCGAATGGTTCTGAGATCTGGTTCGGCGGATTGGACGACAAGGAGCGCACCGAGAAGATTCTCGGCATGGAATTCGCCACGATCTACCTGAACGAATGCTCACAGATAGCCTGGTCGTCTGTCGGCGTCGCAGTAACCCGCCTCGCACAAAGGGCTGTGCAGCATATAGACGGCATCGCAGACAAGCCGCTGAAGCCCCGGATGTACTTTGACTGCAACCCGCCAAGTAAAGGGCATTGGACGTATCAGGTATTCGTCGGCAAGGTTGATCCCGAGACAAAGCAGCCGCTCTCCAAGCCTGCCGACTATGAGTGTTTCCAGATCAACCCGGCAGACAACGCCGACAACCTCACAGAAGGCTATCTAGACACGCTCAAGAGCCTGTCAGGTCGCTTGCAGCGTCGATTCCTGATGGGAGAGTTCGCAGACGCCAATCCGAACGCGCTGTTCCGCGAAACGGATATAGACAAGTGGCGCAGTACGAACGAACTGCCCGACTTTGTGCGCGTGATTGTTGGCGTTGATCCGTCCGGATCTGACGACGAGGACAACGCGCAGAACGATGAAATCGGGATTGTCGTTGGTGCGCTTGGTACTGATGGCAATGCGTACCTATTGGAAGACTGCACCATCAAGGCAGGGCCGGGAACGTGGGGCAAGGTTGTCTCCTCCGCATATGACCGCCATGCCGCTGATCTGGTCGTCGCTGAAAAGAACTTCGGCGGCGCAATGGTCAAGCATGTCATTGATACCGCCAGACCGCGCACGAATTACAAGCTGGTCACGGCCTCAAGAGGAAAGGTTGTCCGTGCTGAACCGTTCTCCGCGCTCTATGAGCAAGGGAAGGTGAGGCACGCGGGCAACTTCAATGCGCTGGAAGATGAACTAACCGCGTTCTCGACCGTTGGTTATACCGGCGAACGCTCACCGAACCGCGCCGACGCCTGGATATGGGTACTGACCGAACTATTCCCCGGCATGGTCAGGCAGGAGCGCAAGAAACCGGATGCGTCCGTACATATGCACGCTTCCGCATTGGGATGGATGGCATGAAAACAGGAAAACGGCAGCGCGGCGCTGCATCGCTGAACGTCGGCTATTCGCAGGCGATTCCCGCTCACATGCGCGGCAAGGTGCTTGAAGTCTCGCACGTTCATACAGACGAGGTGCATCGCGGCAAGGGCCAAGCGACGCAGCTACTGATGGACGTATGCGACGAGGCCGACACGGATGATGTCGTGTTGATGCTGATGCCAGACGGCGAGTCATGGCTGGTCGATTGGTACGAGAAGTTCGGATTTGTCGAAATACAGGAATACCCGCTACTGATGGCGCGGCCTCCTTACAAGGAATTGCACTGATGGCGAAAGAACGAGACATCGTAGCGGAGGCGAAACAGCGCTTTGAACGCGCAAAATCCGCCTATGACGCCTCGCGTGCGCTCGCTATCGCTGACACGAAGTTCGCAATGGGCGATTCGGATAACGGCTGGCAGTGGCCGGACGACATCCGCAACAGCCGCAAGACCGACAAGAAAGTGTGTCTGACCGTCAATGTCACGGCACAGCACTGCAACCAGATCATCAACGAAATCCGCCAGAATCGCCCAGCGATCAAGGTTTCCCCGGTCGATAGCGGCGCTGACAAGAAGTCAGCAGAGATCATCGGCGGTCTGATTCGCAACATCCTGGCGCAGTCTTGCGCGGACGAAGCGCACGATCTGGCGGCTGAACACTCCGTCTATGGTGGCGAAGGCTATTGGAGGATCGTCACCGAGTACGAAAGCGAAACCTCGTTCGATCAGGTTATCCGCATCAAGGCCATCCCGAACCCGCAGCTTGTCTATATCGACGTTGATGCGATTGAACCGGACAAGTCTGATGCCAAATGGGGCTTCGTATTCGAGGATGTGCCGAACGAGACGTTCAAGGCTGAATATCCGAAGATTGACCCGGCATCCTGGGGCGCTGAAGCCAAGAAATCCGGCTGGGCCGAAGATGATACGGTTCGCATCGCTGAGTATTTCTGGTGCGATTCCGTGTCTGACGTTGCCTGCCTGCTTGGCGATGGCTCTACGGCGCTGAAATCGGCGCTTCCTGCCGGCGTCAAGGTGCTGAAAGAGCGCCCGACGCAGGTTAAGCGCTGGCAGTGGTGCAAGCTCGTAGGCGGGCATGATGAGCCGGTAGATTTGCAGGATTGGGCAGGTTCGCTCCTGCCGATCATCGGCGTCGTCGGCAAGGAACTGAACATTGATGGCGAAGTGATCCGCAAGGGCTTGGTGCGCGACATCAAAGACCCGGCGCGAATGGTCAATTACGCCTATTCTGAAACGGTTCAGAACCTCGCGCTACAGAACCGCGTGCCGTATCTGGCTGCGGCTGAAGCGATTGAAGGCTATGAAAGCATCTGGGGCGCTGCGAACGCTGAAACACGCGCCTATCTGCCGTTCAACGCCTTCGACGACGAGGGCAAGGCCATTCCGCGCCCTGAACGCCAAGCGCCACCGCAGATGGCCTCGGCGCAGGTTCAACTGCTGCAACTGTCTGTCGAACAGATGCGGGCCGCGTCCGGTCAGCACAACTCTAACTTCGGCATCAAGAGTGAGGCGCAATCCGGCGTTGGCATCCAGCGACTGAAGGCGCAAGGCGAAATTGCCACGTTCCATTTCCCGGATAACCTCTCACGGGCGCTGCGCTACGAGGGCCGCGTCCTGATTGACCTGATCCAGAAGTATTACGACACAAAGCGCGTCGTTCGCATCCTCGGGCTTGATGGAAGCGAGGAAATGGCGATCCTTGACCCGCAGATGCAACAGCCTTATGCCGAAAACAAGCTTGGCGTTAAGGATGTAGAAAAAATCTTCAATCCGCTGCTTGGCCGCTATGACGTTGCTGTCGATACCGGGCCTTCGTACCAGACGCAGCGGCAGGAAGCGTTCTCCGCAATGACTGAAATGGCGTCGCGTAACCCGCAACTGTTGCAAGCGGCTGGCGACATCATCATGCGGGCGGCAGACTTCCCGTTTGCTGACAAGCTCGCGGATCGTCTCGAAAAGACCATTCCGCCTGAACTGCGAGACGAACAGCAGGAACAGGGAGAAATCCCGCCGCAGGCTCAACAAGCCATGCAACAGGCCATGCAGCATATCCAGCAGCAGGACGGCATGATTCAGCAGCTACAGCAGGCGCTTGAACAGGCGCAAAAGGCTGTGGAAGGCAAGGAAGTGGAACTTCGCAAGGCCATTGTTGATGCAGAGGCAGAAGTCGAAGTCGCCCGTATCAACAAGGAAAAGGACGAGGACATTGCCGAGCTAAACGCCTACATCGAACTGATGAAGGCCAAGATGCAGCCGCCGCCTGCCCTTGCTGCCGATGTAGAGCAAGACCTGTCAGAGCCTGAGCCGGTAGAGGAACCGCCGCTGCCGAAGCTGCTGCGTCGTCGTATCCAGATACAGGCACCGAGCGGCGCAATCTATAGCGGAATGATCGAGGACGACGAATCGCCGGTTATTCCGCAGGAGCCGCAGGGAATTCCGGCTGAACCGGGGATGATGTAATGGCCGATAACGTCGGCTACACGCCCGGAGAAGGCGCAACGATTGCAGCAGATGATGTCGGTGGCGTACTCTTCCAGCGCGTCAAGCTGGCCTATGGCGCCGACGGTTCGGCCACCGATGTCGACACCGGCAGCGGCCTGCCCGTCGCCACCGGCCTTTCGCAGCCGCTGACCGATGCGCAGCTGCGCGCCGCGTCGTTCCCCGTCACGATCGAGGCCCCGGCCTTCCTGCGGGTCGGCTTTGCTGAAGTCGGCAGCGGCCTCGTCGGCAAGGCAGCGCAAAACCTCACCGTCAGGAATACCGGCAGCGGCATGGCCGTCAGCCAGTCCGCCGGCAACCTGGTGATCACCACCGGAACGACGATCAACGCCGAAACGGTCATCCAGTCGAACGACAGCTTTACCGGCAGCCTGTTCGCCAGGGCGAAGGTCACGCTCTCGCAACGTATTGCAAACCAGACCTTCCGCCTCGAGCTGGCCGACCTCGTCGGCGAAGCGCTGTCCTACACGATCAACAGCGCCACCAGCGTCACGGTCAGCTTCCCGGCGGGCACCAACCCCTTCACGGCGATCAACGTCGGCCAGTCGATCCGCCTCTCGCGCATCACGGGCGCTGCCGGCATCCCCGGCCGCTACGCCATCGCCAGCGTCTCCGGCGACACCGTCACCTTCACCGTCGCCGCCTGGCCCGCCAGCGGCAGCGGCACGCTTGCGCTGTACGGCTGGAATTACATGATGTCGGAGTACTCCGGCACAACGGCCACCAACGTCAGCTACGACTGCCAGCGCCGCGGCTGGAACAGCGGCAACACCACCGCCACCATCAACACCACCGCGTCGGCCGGCCACGTCGGGCAGATCGCCTTCGACGTCAATACCGCCGGCTACAGCGACGCGCTCGTGGCCAGCAACACCGGCTATCAATGGACGCAGCGCGCCAGCCGGATCGAAAACGTGCCGGACCCCGATGTGCAGCTCTACCTGTTCATCGTCGTGCAGAACGGCAGCACGGCGCCCGCTTCGACCACCACGCTCACCATCGGATTCATCCAGGTGGAAGACCAGGGCCGGCAGAAAGTTCGCATCGCCTCGAGCGACCCGGTCGGCTCGCACGCGCAGCCGGTACATATCATGGGCGGTGCCCTGTCAGCGGGCACCAACGCCGTCGGCGATGTCGGCATCCAGTACCGCGCCAACGCAACCGGCGCAGCAACGATCAAGCACATCATCAGCGCCGCCAGCACCAACGCCACGAACGTCAAGGCATCCGCCGGACGTGTCGTCGGCTGGTCGTTCGTGAACACCACCGGCTCGATCCAGTACGTGAAGCTGCACAACACCGCCGGCACGCCGACCGCAGGTTCTGGCGTGGTGCAGACCATCGCCATCCCGGCCAATGGCGTGAACAACATGCCGCTCGGTGGCGGCGGCATCGGCTTCGCCACGGGCATCGGCTACACCATCGTCACCGGGTCGGCGGACGCCGACACCACGTCAACGACGGCCGGTTCCGTGGTCGGCGACCTGTTCTACGCATAAGCCATGCTGCTCCTGCTGTTTGCGTCAGGCGCTGTCGCGAAGCCTGCGATTCAGCCGTTTCCGGTCTATGGATTCGCGCCTGATACACGCTCGCAGCGTTATCGCAGGATAGACCTCCGCAAGTACATCAAGCGTGAAGAAAAGCCGCTTGCTGATGCGCCGCTTGCAACAATTATCAAGCGTGCAAACGTTCGCTCGGAACTGCGCTATCCGCTGTATTTCCCTGTTGTGTATCGCAAGGAATCAAGGCCAGTGCGGGACGACTCCGCACAACGATGGATAGAGGTGCTGATAGAGGCAGATCGCGCTTATCAGCATTACAAACGACTTCAAGAGGAAGAGGACATCGCTTTTGTGATGTCTGTTTTAGCAACGCTTTAACCGTACCTGTGCGCTCACAGGGCCAAAAGACCCGCTACGGCGGGTTTTTTCATTTCCGAAAGGGAAATCATGAGTGACGAAGTTCAGGTTCCTACCGATCTTCAACCGGCAGTAGCGCCGGAACCCGCTACGGCTGCGCCCGTCGAGACTGCACAGACGGAAGAAGCGCAGGGGCAGGAACAAGCCCAGGAGCAGGAAAAGCCCGCAAAGACCTTTTCTCAGGACGAACTGAACGAGGTTGTAAAGCGGGAAAAGGCCAAGGCAGAGGCGAAAGCCGAACGCCGCGCCATGCGTGCCTATCAGCAAACGCTCGAAAAGATCGCACTTAATCAGCCGCAAGCGCCACAAGCGCAAGCGAAAGACGGCGGCGCTCCGAAGGCGTCCGATTTCGAGAGCGTTGATGACTACGTCAGAGCCGCTGTCGATTTTGGCGTGCAGCAGGCAGAACGCAAACAGGCACAGCAGCAAGCGGAGCAATCGCACCGTCAGATGGTGGAACGTACGGAATCGCTCTACAGCGAAGCCTCCCGAGAGGAAGGTTTCGACCGTGACGAGTTCGACGCACTGCCGCTTACGCCGTCCATTGCACAGGCACTTGTTGAGGCAGATGCCCCGGCAAAGGTCATGGCATGGATGACGCAGAACCCTGACGAGGTAGAGCGCATCGCGAAGCTGTCTCCCGCACGGCAGGCCATTGAAATCGGAAAGGTGGAAGCCCGCATCGCTTCCACGCCCAAACCATCGAACGCACCGCCCCCGGTAAAACCAGTCGGCACCCGTGGCAACGCTGCGCCTAATGACCCGTCCCGTATGAACATGGACGAGTACAAGGCATGGCGAGCCAAGCAGGGCGCTCACTGGGCGCGGTAACTCATCCCTGAAAGGATAGACAAATGTCTAACACGCTCGTTACCTGTTCCATCGTCGCCAAAGAATCGCTGGCGATCCTCGAAAACATGCTCGGCTTTTCCGCGAACGTCAATCGCGATTGGGAAGACGAATTCACCGGCAATATGTCGCGTGGTTACGCTTCCGGCCAGACGATCAACATCAAGAAGCCGCCGCGCTACACCTACCGTTCTGGCCGCGTTGCTTCGCCGCAATCGACCGTCGAAACGACCGTTCCGCTGACCCTGGCGCAAGGCGGTGCGGATCTCAACTTCACTTCGCTTGAGCGCACGCTGTCGCTGACTCGTCTTGAGGACAAGCTGCAAGCCGCTATGGCGATCGTGGCAAACGAGATTGACCGTCAGGGCCTGGAACTGGCCCGCACCTCGGTCTTCAACTGCCTCGGCACCCCTGGCACCGCTCCCGCGACCCAAGCCGCTGCCCTTGCTGCCGTCACCGGCATCAATCAGCGTCTGGACGAGATGGGCGCACCGCGTGACAAGCGTCGCAATCTGGCATTGTCTCCGGCGCTGAATGCCTCGTTCGTGCAGGGCTTCGCTGGCCTGTTCAACAATCAGGCTACGCTGTCCAAGCAGTTCGGCTCGGGTGTCATGGTGGATTCGCTCGGCCTCTCGTATGCGATGGATCAGAACGTTGCCACGCACACGAACGGCGCACAGGCTGTCACCGGCACCAACATCTCGGGCGCTGGTCAGACTGGCTCGACGATCACGGTTGTCGCGCTGGCGAACAACATCACCGCAGGCACCGTTATCACCCTGCCGGGTGTGTATGCCGTCAATCCGCAATCGCGTCAATCGACGGGCGTCCTCGCGCAGTTCGTTGTGACCGCTGCCGCTTCCGGTGGTGCAACGTCGCTGTCCATCTCGCCGGCCATCGTGACCTCTGGCGCGTTCCAGAACGTGACTGCCTCGCCTACCAACGGCGCTGCGTTCTCGATCTTCGGCACCGCTTCCGGTTCCTACACGACCAGCATCGGCTACCACAAGGACGCCTTCACGCTGGCGATGGTTCCGATGTGGGCGCCTCCGGGCGGCAAGGGCGTGATCGACGTTGCCCAAGAGACGTACAAGGGCATGACGATCAAGGTGACGGAGTTCTACGACGGCACCAACGATAACAGCATCATGCGTCTCGACGTTCTGTTCGGCTGGGCTGCGACCTATCCGGAACTCGCCGTCAAATACGCCCTGTAACAAGGAGAGATCATGTATCCGAAGTGGATCAAGGAATCCGAGCATATCGGCGCTGTACTCGTCTTGAATGCAGAGGAAGAAGCCGAAGTTCGCGCCGTCTGGAAAGACCGCGAACCCAAGGCGGAAGCCCCTGACGAACCCAAGGCGGAAGCCCCGAAGCGAGGCCGTCCCAAGAAAACTGAGGATGCCTGATCGCCAAGCCCCCGGAGAAATCCGGGGGTTTCTCCCCTGACAAGGAATCGCCATGACAATCGCTCAAGTCATCCTCACAGACGCCCTGAAGGAACTACAGGTCATCTCTGAGGATGAAACGCCGTCCGCTACCATGCTCTCCGATGGCCTGCGGATGCTGAATCGCCTGCTTGAAACGCTGTCGCAGCGCATTTCCTTCGCCCCCAAAATGACGACACTGAGCAAGACGCTTGCCGGTGAAACGTCGCTCACCATTGGCCCGACTGGCGCACTCGTCGGCACGCGGCCTATCTCCATCGAATCCGCCTATGTTCAGGATGGCGACATTACCTACCCGGTGACAGTCGTCAAGCGCGAACAATGGGACGAACTGACCTACAAGACCGAACCGGGCGACATGCCGGCGACGGTCTTCTATGACGGAACCTATCCGGACGGCACGCTTTACCTGAACCCGGTATCCAGCGGTAAAACGCTCGTTCTCCGCGCTGTCGCCATCGTCAAATCCTTTGCCTCGCTCTCTGCTGAACTTGACCTGCCGCCTGGATACGAGGACGCCATCATGTTGCGCCTCGCGATCCGTATGGCCCCCGGCTACGGCGTTCAGGTTTCGCCTGAAATCAAACTGGCGTCACGAAACGCGATGGGCGCGATCAAGAAAACCAATATCGACATTCCCATCCTGAGTACGCCTTTCGGTGGCGGTGACTCGCTTGCTGATTTCATGGCGGGCTAATCATGCGACTGCCTTTGAATGCCGAAGTCGTCAGCCGTGACGGAACGCTAGGACGCGACGCCACGCTGAAAAACGGGCTGGCCGAAGCGAACGGCGAAGATTTCATCCTTCGCAAGCGACCCGGCATGTATGACCTTGGCTCTGTCGGTGCGGGAGCGTCTCAAGTCCTCGCAGCATGGCGCGGCAAGTTGCTTGGCGTTGCTGGCGATCTGATTACATCTAGCTACATCACGACCGGGCAGCCTGAAAGTGGTGTATTGCAGAACTATGCAGGTCAGGGCGTCGTGTTTGGCCTCGTCGGTAATGCGCCGTATTACGTCGCTGCGTTCGACCATGACCTGTACCGCTCCACCAATGACGGAGAATCGTTCGCTTCGGTGCTGAACATCGGCGGTTCTACGTTCGGTTCGATTGCCTATGGGAATGGCGTGTTTGTCGCTGTCATCCCTGCGGCTACGTCCAATGACATTCGCTATTCGACCGACAACGGCGCAACGTGGAACAGCGCAACGTCTGGCGCGTCTGTTACCAAGTCGCTGTCATTCGCTGGCGGTTACTTCTTCCTGACCGGCGCGAACGGCAAGCTTTACACCTCTGCCAACGGCTCGTCATGGACGGATCGCACCATTTCAACGACTAACGACCTGTCTCCGGTCGTCGTCTATGGCGGCGGTAAGTGGGTTATCGGAACGGTTCAGGGCGTCATCTATTCGGCTACGTCCATCTCGTCATGGACTGCCAACCCTGTCCAACCTGCCGCGCCTGCTGCCTACGGCAACGGGGTGTTTGTCGGACATGATGGAAGCGTTCTGCACTACTCCACTGACGGAGTTGAATACTTCCCGGCTTATGACACTGAAGACGCGCTTCTAACGCAAGTGGCGTTCTTTGACGGTTATTTCTGGGCGAAGTCTGAAAGCGGCGACATGCTGTTCAACTCTCAGGATGGTGTTACGTGGTCAGGTGGAAACGTGCCTGACACGCTCCCGCCTTGCTCTAGCCTGTCTGCGTTCGATTATGGCGTCTATGTCGGGTGCTATACCGTCTCCGGAAGCGTGGCGCACATCTACCGCTATCAGATCGTCTCAAGCGAGAAGATCACGGTCGAAAACTCGCTTTCTCTATCTCCTGCCACTGCCGACCTCGATCTGTGGTGGAACCTGTCAGGAGCCGCAGCGTCGTCGCAGTATCTGTTCCTGAAGAATGCCGAGCAGGGGTTTCTGCTGGATAGCACGCTGACGCTTTCAGAGATCACGGATGGCGACTATCCCGCTTCGACTGTTCCCGGTGTTGTCTGGCTAGACGGCACGTTCTATGTCATGGACTCGACCGCCCGTATCTACGGCAGCGACCTGAACAACCCGTCAGCGTGGAATGCGCTGAACTTCATCACCGGAATCAAGGAACCAGGCGCAGGCGTCGCTATTGCCAAGTCGCAGAACTACGTGATTGCGTTCAAGGAATGGAGTACAGAATTCTTCTTTGACGCCGGCAACGCGACCGGCTCGCCGCTGTCTCCGGTAGATAACGGTTTCACGCTGATTGGATGCGCTGACGGTAAGACCGTGGCAGAGGTTGATGGAACGCTGTTTTGGGTATCGCAGACGAAACAGAACGGGCGCGGCGTACATATGATGATCGGCCTTGAGTCGAAAGAGATCACCACGCCAAGCGTTCAGCGCATCCTGAACCGTGACGATATGTCACAGGTTAGCGCCTATGGCCTGCGTATCGGTGGTGCTGTCTGCTACATCCTGACGCTGAAGGATACCGGCGTCACGCTCGTCTATAACGCTCAGTCTGCAAAGTGGTCTGAATGGACTAGCCTGACGGCCAGAACGCCGCAAAGCTGCACGATTACCCGTAGCGGGCAGGTTGCAACCGTGACCTGTAACAACCACGGACTTGCAGACGGCGACCCTGCGCTGATTGCCGGCGCTAATGACGTTGAGTACAACGGGCGGCACCAAATCAATGTGATTGATGCCAATACGTTCTCGTTCTACGTAGAGAATTCACCGGCTACACCTGCAACCGGCACAATCACTGTCACCGGCTACGATTCCAGCTACTTCAAGCTGACCAAGCACGTTAAGGCCATTGGCCGTGATCTGCTGCTGCATGAAACTAACGGCCATGTATATACGCCGAAAGACACGGCAGGCAGTGATGATGCGCCTATCGACTTCGTTATCCGTACCGGCAAATTCGACGGCGGCAGCGAAGCAAGGAAAACGCTTGCCAGCGCCTCTCTGATCGGCAACAAGAGCGATAGTGAAGCCATGATGCGATGGTCTGATGATGACTATCAGACGAACAGCAAGTATCGCCGTATCGACCTCTCCAAAGACCGCGCAAAGTTGAACCGCTGCGGTTCTTTCCGTCGCCGTTCTTTCGACATTCGGCATGTAGCAGATACCACTATCCAGCTCGTTGCGCTGGAAATTGAAACAGGAGCATGACCATGAGCGCCTTTATGAAAAACAGCATTACTGGCTCTATGTACGATCAAACGATTGATAACACGCCAACTCGTCAATCAGTAGATCGTCAGGCATATGAGGAAGAAGCAAACCGGCGCTGGCTTGCAAAGCAATACGGCTTCTCGCTGCCGTCCGAACAATCGCCAGAGGACAAGTTTTTTGCCTCCATGTCGAAGTTCATGCCCGGATCTGGCGGATCTTCCGGCGGCAACTACTATGAAAACAAGTTGCAGAAGCTGATGGACAACCCTGATTCCATCCAGAATTCCGGCGCGTACCGTTTCGCCTTCGATCAGGGCCAACAAGCTATCGAGCGCAGCGCAGCCGCAAAAGGAATGCTCAATAGCGGCAATATCCTCGCGGAACTGGCGAAGTACGGGCAGGGCATGGCCTCGCAGCAATACGACAAGGAAGCCGACCGGCTCGGAAATCTCGCCATGCAACGCGAGGCAAACGACATCAACCGCAGTTCGGCGCAAAGCAAAAATGCGCTGATGATGATGGAAGCCTACAACAAGCGTCCGCGCTTCATCATTGCCTAAGGGGTAAGCCATGAATGCACTGCTTGAACAGCTTGACGCAAACGGAATGCCGCTGAACGCCATCCGCAACAACATGACAGGGGCGCTTGCTCGCATCCAATCGCAGCAAGGGCCGTCTATCCCGCTGGACTACTCACGCCCGATGATTCAACTTGCAGACGGTCGAAAAGGCTACTACGGCAAGAATGATCCGATGAACGTCTATGACGCAGAGGGGAATCGTCTGACGACGCTGATTGCCGATGTTGATTCGCACAATCGCGCCCAAGATCGCGCCTATCAAGTGCAGAAGCGCCAGATGGATCTGGAAACCGAGAAACTGCAACAGCAGCGGCTACAGCAGGAAATCAGCGGCGCTGGCCGTGCGCCTGCCGGATACCGTTACACCGCTGGCGGCATGGAACCTATCCCCGGGGGGCCTGCGGATGCAAAGGCACAGGGCAAGTTCAATCAGGACATTGCATCCATGAATGCCACTGAATCCGCCATGAATGAGCTTGCACAGCAGGCCAATGCCATCAAGGAACATGGCGGACTAGATGCTGCCGTCGGCTGGCAATCCATGTTCCCGACCATGCCGGGAAGCAAGGCAGCAAACGCCGAAGCCCTGCTTGAAACGCTGCGATCCAAAACCGCATTCGGCACCCTGCAAGCCATGCGAGACGCTTCCAAGACTGGCGGGGCGCTCGGTGCCGTGTCTGAAAAGGAACTGAAGCTTCTGGAATCGAACCTTGCCGCACTGAGCAAGGCACAAAGCCCGGAGCAGTTCCGGCAGCAACTTGATGCGATTGTGAAGTATGCAGAGGGCGCGAAAGGCCGCACCCGTGAAGCATTCAACATGACGCATAACGGACGCGCCACACCGCAACAACAAGGCTATTCCGCTGATGACTTGATGCACACGGCACAGAAACACGGAATCAGCGTGGAAGAAGTGAAGCGCCGCCTGGGAGTTCAATAATGGCCCGTGACCTGCTGGAAGCTCAACCGCGTGACCTTCTCGCGGGAATGCCTGCTGAACCCCAACAAGCGACGAAGAAGGAAAAGACGCTGCTGGAATACCTTGCGAACGACTTCACCGGGCTTGCGAACAACAACACTCGCGGCTCGGTGATTGGCGGTCTTGCACAAGGCGCGGCGGATCTTGGCGCAGGGGCTTTTCAGCTTGGCGCTAACCTGATCGGCATGGGTAGCCCTGTCAATAAGGCGATTGCCGACAAGGAAAAGGAATACCAAGACGCTCGCGCTGCTGCTGGCCGCGAAGGTCTTGACCTTGCCCGTATTGGCGGAAACGTAGCAATGACGCTTCCGCTTGGGGGCGCTGCTGCTCCTGCATCGCTTAGCGGTCGTGTTGCACAGGGCGCAATACAGGGCGGCGCTATTGCAGCATTGAACCCCGTGACCAACGGCGGTGAAAACTACGCATCCGACAAGTTGAAGGATATTGCTATCGGCGCTGGCACAGGTGGGCTTGCTGCGCCTGTTGCGGCTGGGATCGGGCGGGTTATCAACCCGAAAGCCGCGAACAATGCAGATGTGAAACTGTTGCAGGCCGAAGGCGTGCCACTCACTCCGGGGCAGGCTTTGGGCGGGTGGATTGGCAAGTTTGAGGAAAAGATGCAAAGCGTCCCTGTGCTTGGTGACGCAATCTCCGCTTCTCGCGGTCGTGCTAATGAAGCCTTCAACAAAGCGGCCATAGGACGCGCTACAACACCGCTAGGCGCGTCTGTAAAGGAAACCGGTAACGAAGGTATTGCCGCAGCCAAAAAAGCCTTTACAGAGGCTTACGACGACGTTATCCCGAAGCTGCAACTCGACACGACCGACGCTGCCCTGATGGGAAAGCTGACCAATCTTCGCGGCATGGTGCAATCGCTCCCGCAGCGAGAGGCTGAAGCCTTCGACGGCGTGATTGCTCGCGAGATTGACGCACGCATTGCGAAGAATGGCGTGTTGTCAGGCCAGAACCTGAAGGATGCGCTTGCGGCTATTCGTGACAAGGGGCAGAAGTTCTCGACCAGTCCAGATGCGTATCAATCAGACCTTGGCCTGGCGCTGAAGCAATTGCACAAGGAATTGCTTGACACCATGAAGGCAACGAACGGCGCTAACGGCCAGCGTCTGAGCGAGATTGACAAAGCCTATGCCAATTTCAAGCGTGTTGAGCGAGCGGGGGCGAGTGTCGGCAATGCTGGCGAAGCCTTTACGCCTGCTCAGTTGTTCAGTGCGACCAAGGCGCTAGACAAGTCGAAAGACAAAGGCGCGTTTGCCCGTGGCGATGCGCTGATGCAAGACCTTGCAGGCGCAGGCAAACGGGTCATGGGCGAGCGTGTCAGGAATTCCGGCACGCCTGAACGTCTGTTGCTTGGCGGCGGTATTGGTGCGGCGCTTGGGGGGATGGTCAATCCGGCTATCCCTCTGGCTACGCTTGGCGCGTCTGCTGCCTACGTTCCCGGCATTCAGAATGCGCTTGTTGCTGCGCTGACGAAACGACCGGAGCAAGCGGCTGAACTGGCAAATGCGCTGGCAAGGTATGCCCCTGCGGCTAGTGCGGGGGCTGTTGCTTCTCAGTAGCGGGCTTGCGCCAATCGCGATAGCCGATCTTGTAAAGCCATTTAATCCAGATTGGCTTTAGCGCCATGATGAATACCGCAATGCCTGATGCAAGGGCAATGCGGATCAGTCTTTCGCTTTCCGTTTCCATAGAACCCGCCTCCGAGCGGGTTTTTTCATTGGTGAGCCATGAGTCAGAATACACTATCCCAACCGCCTCGCAAGGATGACGGCAGGTTTGACGACTGGATTTATCGCCTTTGGAAGCGCGTGGCCGGTTCCGCTCAAATCCTGTGGAACCAGATTGACCTTACCGGCGCTGAGTTTGTCGGGGATTCAGGCTCTGGCGGGCAGAAAGGCATTGTCCCGGCCCCTGCTGCCGGTGATGCTGCTGCAAGCAAATACCTGAAGGCTGACGGTACGTGGGCAACGATTGCCGGTGGTGGCAGCGTTACCAGTGTCGGCATAACAGCGCCTGCTAACGGCATTACGGTATCCGGTTCTCCGATCACCTCTAGCGGCAACATGACGTTGGCCCTTGCCGATGATCTGGCAGCGGTGGAGGGGCTTGCGACTACGGGCATTGTCAGGCGTACGGCTTCTAACACCTGGAGCGCAGGCACTGCCGTAAATCTTGCCTCTGAAGTCACTGGCAATCTTCCTGTATCAAACCTTGGCAGCGGCACAGGCGCAAGCGCAACGACCTTCTGGCGCGGTGACGGCACATGGGCTACGCCTGCCGGTGGTGGCGGTGGTTCTGGTGACGTTACCGGGCCTGCATCCTCTGTCGATAGCGAAGTCGTGTTGTTCAACGGAACGACCGGAAAGGCGATCAAGAGCGCTACCGGATCTGGCATGCCGAAGCTTACAAGCGGCGTGCTGTCCATTGCCACGGCAGGCACGGATTACGTCAAGCCTGACACGGCTACGAACTTCACCGCCACACAGCGCCCGGATTACGGCACGGCTTCTATCAGCACGACCTCTACGCACACGTTTGATGGCGCTGACCAGATCCGCGAAATAACGCTTACGAACACGATTACGGTGACGTTCGGCGCCCCCACAGGGATTGTGCAGTACGCCATGTACAAGTTCATCTTGAAGGCTGGCGACACGAATACGCGCACGTTCTCTTGGAACAGCGCCTACAAGATGCCGTCAGCGGTCAATCCGCTACCCAATGGAACAACGACGAACGGCGCTTTTGATGTAATTACGTTCATTGGCGGCGCATCCAATACGCTGATTTTTGAAGGCGTGTCTAAAGATGTTCGGTAACGGCGGTGGCGGATCTGGATGGGGCGACGGGTCTAAGTCGCTGCGGTTCGTCAGTGGCGCATACATGACCCGCACTCCTGGAACGGCAGGCGACCAAAGGAAATGGACGTATAGCTTTTGGTTCAAGCGCGGCAGAAGCACCACGGCATATGACTGCGTGTTGTCTGCTGGCGTGAAAGATGATCTTGATTACAACGATCCGTTTGCTTCCATTCAAGTCAGCGGCCGCGTCGTATTTGAGGTGAGAAATTCAGCCGGAAGCAGCGGAACTGCCGCCACATCTGCATATATCGAGGATGAAACGAATTGGGCGCATGTCGTCGTTTGTTTTGACTCTGCAAATGCAACCGCTAATGACCGGATGATTATCTACATCAACGGATCAAGAGCGTCGTTATTCACGAACCTGATGCCAGCGCAGAACCTTGATGCGGCAGTCAATAGCACCTATCAGCACCGGATTGGAAACTTCCTTTACTACGATGCGGAAACCGCGCCGTCTAATGGAACTACTGGCGCATTTGACGGGATGCTTAACAAGGTTTGCTTCATTGAAGGCGCTGTTTATCCTGCCACGACCTTTGGCTATCAAGACCCGATCCGTAACGAATGGACGAGCAAAGCGCCTGCACTAATTAAGTCAGTCGTTAATTCTGGCGGCTCCCGCAGCTTCATGCTTGGCTTCGAGACTGGCACAAGCGCGACGACCCTATGCAACGACAACAGCAGCAAGGGAAATAACTGGACGCCTGCCGGGACTTCGTTTTCTACCACGACCGATTGGCTGAATGACATTCCCGGAAACTCATACGCCACGCTGAATCCGTATGAGCCGAACGCCACGACGCTGACCAACGGCAATTTGACCGCCAGCGGCACGACTGATCGCCCGACGATCAACCCGACGCACGGCAGTTGGTATTTCGAGATTGGTGGCGTGTCCAAGACATGGACTCCGCCTGCTGCTTTCCCTTCTGCTGCCGGTGACTACAACTTTGGCGCTAGGGCTTTCACAAACAGCATCACCGCAGGCCACAAGACTTTGTGTCAGGCCAACATGCGTGATTTCGAGCCTATCACCACATCAGGAAGCTTCACCGGCAACGCTTCCACGAATGGCCCATGTGTCGATATTGGCGGCGTACCCGGAAGCCTGACGATCAACGGCAACGCGGTTACGTGGGGAACGCATGCCGTCAAGACTTCCTACGGGTTCAAGGTCATTTCGTCGTCTGCCAGTTACAACACGGCAGGATCAAACACGTTCGCCGTCTCGTCTCCTGGCGCAACCCGCAGATTTTCAATAGCCCAAACAAGGTAATCATGTCCGATACCATCCTCCTGACCATTGCCGCCTCTCTCGTCGCTACCTTGTTTGGCCTGCTCGCCACAATCGTGGGCTGGATGGGTTCTCGCGTTATCGTGAAGCTGGATGCTGTAGTCGATAAGCTGAACGAAGTTGCTGGCGAACTGCACGAACGTATCAACGGCCTCGACCGTCGCGTAACTGTCGTTGAAACGCGCTGCAACACTCAACACGGTGATGGGCAATGAGTCTCCGACAACTCCAATCAGAATTTGCCGCGCTTGTCCCTAGGCTGATAGACCACGCCATTTCGCTAGGCTACGAAGTCACGCTAGGCGATGCGTACCGCGATCACCGGGTACATGGCGCTCCTGGCGTGAAGATGGGCTACGGGCATCCTCGCTCTGCCCACAAGTTCCGGCTTGCCATTGACCTGAACCTATTCCGTGACGGCGAGTTTTTACAGTCGTCGGAAGATCATCGCGAACTCGGGGAATGGTGGGAACGTCAGCATCCTATGGCGAGATGGGGTGGGGATTTCAAGGACGCCAATGGAAAGCCAAACCCAGACGGTAATCACTACTCTTTTGAATATGAATTGATGAAGTGATAACGCATGTGCTCTTTATGATCTGCACAAACAATGAGGTTTGATTTGTCATTGTTTTGACGGTTCTTGTCTTTGTGATGAACCTCTTCTTTCTCATATAAAGCTCTTCCAAGCATTGCCTCTGCAACAACAATGTGCTCGAAAACATAGCCTTTTTTGTCAGATCGCGGATGCGTAGGGATAAGGATTTTTTTGTATCCCTTTTTTAGAATGTATGGGTTCCTTCTGTGCAATCCAGAACATTTCATGGAGCAGTATTTTGGAGATTTATGTTTGGCAAGAAACTCCTTTCCACACTGCAAGCATTTGTATGGTTTTGAAGTCGTCTTTGATGTTGGTGTTTTTGGTGGGGAGTAAATTATTTTTATATAGTGCGCTCTGCAATACCCTTTCCCAAAATGATCTGACTCGCACCCATCAACAGAGCATCTTTTTCGCTCCCTTACTGGCTTCCCTTGCGCAGAGAAATTCTTTCCCTTCTGCCACAGACCATAACAAATCGAATTACAAAATGGTTGTTTTGTATTCGGATGGACTTTTCTAGAAACAACTTTTCCACAGTGCGTGCATATCTTTTCCATTTAGATACCAAACTTTTATGATGACTACCATTATAAATAGCAGCGACAAGGAAAACAATAGTTTCAATTGTTGTCGGCGATTCGACGACGGCAATCATTATTCTCTGGAATACGCGGGGGTGAAATGAAAAACATCGACTGGCTGCACGGCTGCTACGTCCTGTTCGTTTTCGCTCAGGTTTCTCTGGCGCTCTGGATCATGTACGAAATATGGCGCTAATCCGCTACTGGAAAGGCTGCAAGTACCAGCTTGCCGAAACCTACATTGTTGCCACGCCAATCACCGGGGAGCGTATCGAGGATGACCAATTCACTCTACAAGAGGATGGCACGCTCGTTATCAACAAGGGCTTTGCTTGGGATGGTGCCTCAGGCCCGACCTTTGATTCGGCTAGTTCAATGCGGGCGTCGCTTGTCCATGATGTTTTCTGCATTGCGATGCGGGACGGACGACTCAGCTACGAAAAGTGGCAAGACAAAGTAAATGAACTATTCCGGCAGCACTGCAAAGAGGACGGCATGTGGCACTGGCGGGCTGGGCTATGGCATGCGGCCGTCGAGCTGGCGGACGCCGGGAACCCGGATCAAGGACGGGACAGGGTTGTTCTGACGGCGCCCTGAAAGGCCCGGAGTAATTCTGGTGTAAAACTCTGCCGTTCTTCGCTATTCCCAGACGCGCTATGAACGCAGCCATGCGGGTTTGCGGCGTTGTTGTTGATGCGCAGTTGCCTTCACACGGCAGGGGTATAGGGTAGCCCAAGAAGCTCAAGGCGTCGAATCGTCGATTCTGACACCCCGAGCGCGGCGCATAACTGCTGTCTGTTGAGGTCAATCACTGGCATTGCCGTAAAACTCCGTCATTTCCACTATCTCCTCACCGACTCGAAAACAAACGCACCAAGCCTCTGATCGCCACCGACAATGACCAGGCCGCGTTCGCGCATCGCCTTGCAGTCAGCCCAGAACGGATAGATGAACGAGCCATCTTCTCGCCACTTTGGCTTTCCGAACAGAGGGCTTCTGACCTGTGGGTGGCGTGTTAGGCTCTCTGCAACAAGGTCAAGTGCAATCTCGAATTCCATGCCGTAAAACTCCGTCAATAATTCGACACTCGGCCCGCAAGCCTTGTGCCGTCTGTGTTTATGTGCGCCGTGTTGCGCTAGGATAGGCGGCGTTTTCGCCGTGTAGGGGCAGCTTATACGGCGGTTTTAAGGTCTACTTTGCGTTAGCCGGCCTGTGGCGGTCGAAGGTCCGGGTTGTAGTGCGCGGGTATGTCCGCGCGCCCGGCCTTCCAGCGCGCCAGCAGGCTCTCGATCAGCTCGCGCCCGTCCTTGCGGTCGGCATTGCTCACGTACTGCGCCACGCCATCGGCCTGCAGCACCAGCACAAACGCGCAGTGCTCTCCGGCCGCCTCGTTCAGCGTGTCTTCCAGCGCCTGGGCAATGGCCTGCAGCCGCACGCTCAGTCGGGCGCTGGCACTCACGCTGGCACCTTGCGGGCGCGGCGTTCGGCCTTCAGTCGGGCGCGGTGCGCGGCGCGGTTCTCGCCCGGCTGGCGGTCCGGCATCGCGCTGTAGCGGCGCTCAGCGGTCGCATCGCCCGCCGTGGCGGCTTGGTGCAGCCGCAGGGCGTTCGCCTGCTGTGCCGCGCCGGCCTCGATCTTGTCCATCATTCCCCGGAAGTCCCGGGCGCCTTCAATCGCTTCACTCATTGCACGCATGTTGCGCTCCAAGGTTGTGCCGGTTTTCGTGGGGGCCGGCTAACCCCTCGCTCAAGCCGAGTCGCAACGGAGTACCGTCGCGCCCGGCTTAGCTCGAACGTTAGGCGTCTTGCTGTCGGGCGCGGCCGCGCCATCGGGGCGGTGCTCATCG
>CAYTMO010000005.1:24865-38936 GCA_964439045.1 uncultured Candidatus Saccharibacteria bacterium | reverse complement strand
CCAGGCACGCCACCAACTCCGCGAGCGCATCCGCCACCTTCGCGGCGGGGGAGGGCGGCTTTCCCGCATACTCACAGGGCCATGGAACTCCGCAAACCACACAGCACCCATGTAACTTCCCCACCGCCGGGTCGTGTTCGGCCCCACAGCAAGCACGATGCGCGATCAGTTGTGCCGCACGCTCGATAAGCGCGTTCTTCATCACGGCTTGGCCTTTCCTGGTTCAACGCGGGCCAGGAATTGATGGTCCCGGGCCTCAAGCCACGCGATGTGCCCGGCCGCCCACTCGACCTTCACGAACACTCCGCTGGGCGCCCATTCCAAAATGGTGGCTTCGCAGGGTCCCGCGCAGATGCCGGAGCGCAACAGGATGCGCGATCCACGAGGGCAAACATTCGGTGTAAGTGCACTCATCTACTTCCCCTTTGCGGCGATAGCGGAGTCGAGGGCGGCCCACGTAAAGAGCAGCCGATCGCGCGATCCGATGAACTGGACGGTCGTGGCCTTGGGATCGCACAACAGGTCGTTATGAGCGGCCCGCGCAGCCGACAACCTGGTCGCCAGCGCGGCCACTGGTTCCGACGCGCTAAGGCGTCGTTCGTAGATTTCGCACGTCTCCTGTAGCGTCGCGACCACACCTTCTCTCCGCTCTGCATCCTTCCGCAGCGCGGCGACTTCGGCTTCGGCGGACACCAAGCCTTCGTGCAGCAATTGAAGCTGTTCCGACTTCGCGGCTACTTCGGCTTCGAGGGAGGCGATGCGGTCGGCGTCAGACATGGCCCGCTCTCGCCGAAGTCACTGTAGTCGGCAACGGATGTGCCGGGCCGTAGATGTCCCCGTGGTCGCGGATGGACGCAATCATCCAGTCGTAACCACAGAACCCGGCCGACACCTTCCGCAGCTTCCGCGCCGTCGCCGCGTCCACGATGCGCACCTTCACGCACGCGACCCACCCGTCCCCGAAGTTGTATCGGTACGCGCCAACGAGTCGCGTGTACTTCTCGGCAGCTTTCTTGCTGCCGCCCACACTCACCACGCGGACATAGCACCGTTCCTCGCCGGACCAGCGGCCATTCCACGAGTTCAGTTCAAACGATACGAACATGTTTCTTCTCCTTCTCGCGCAACCGCTCTACGAGCGCGGGCATGGGTGCGGCCTCTTTCGGTTCAGTGCTCATCGTCACCTCACAGTTTCAACTTGCCGGCGGCCAGAAGCTCGGCCACCCGCACCATCGTTTTCGGGTACCACTCGCGGAACATGTCCCGGCACCACTGTCGATTGGTCCTGCCCGCGTCGTAGGCATGGTGACAGTTCGCGCAGAGGTAGTTCCCCAGCAGGTCGTGCGCCTTGATGCTCGCGCCCTTGCCGTGCATGGACTCGTTGCTGTGCGCCCACACGACGCTGCCGTCGCATGTCCCGCAGTTCACGCACGCCTCGCCGTTGGCGGACTGGCGGAGGGCTTCGGACCGGTGGTTCATCGCCATACCTCCGCCAGGGTGCAGGGGCTTGCGCCGACCGGCGCCGGCCGCGTGTAGGGCCGCAGGTTCGCCCGCGCCGTCTCGATGTGGAGACACCCGCAGGACTTCGCCTCGCCGGCAATGAGCACCTGGCGCAGATACGTCGCGTTGCCCCCGCAGTCGCACCGGCACGCCCACCGTGCGCGGCCGTTGCCATCGGAGCCGGCGCGGCGCAGCACCACGAGGCGCCCAAACCGCTGGCCGGTCATCTCGACGGCGCGCTTCTGGTGGCGGAAGGTCATGCGGCGGCCGTCGTGAATCGCTCGAAGAGCGCGTCGAGCTCGGCAAGGAAGGTTTCCGCCGCAGTCTCAACGGCGGCGATTTCCTCATCGGTGGGGAAGTAGTCGCGGACGAACAGGCGCCGCGACGCGTCCTTGATGCGGCCGTCGTAGGCCACGAACACGACGTGCCGGCGACCGGTGCACGCGCATTGGCAGGCCATCTGAATCTTGTGCTCGTCGGGTACGACACCTGCCAAGTACCAGTCGAGGTACTTCCCGGTCGTGGGCGCCTTCACCTCGAGCAATCGGCGTTCGGATAGGAGCCCGTCAGGGGTCGCCGCGAGCATGTCGATGCGCGGGTGGTCAAAGGTGCCGGTCGGCAGGATGAATTCCCCCGTCAACGCCTCGTACGCTGCCTTTGCGTCGTCCTCGGAATCCAGGCCATGCTGCATGGCGTCCGTGACGTAGTGCCGCACGTTGAAACCGGTCAGACGTTCCGCGAGCAGGTCCTTCATCAACTGCGTTCGCTCGGCCGTGGGCTTCAAATCCTTGCGGAAAGACATCGCCGTTGCCATCCGAGAGGCAGTGAGCTTGCCGCAACGGTCCGCCAGGAAGCTGGCAAGCTGGTCGTTGTTCATCATGGCAAAGCCCCTCAGGCCGCTTCCTTGGCCGGCTTCGCCTTGCGCGCGGCATCCTTGAGGCTCGCGAGTTCGTCCTTGAGCGCGGCGCGCATCGTCTCGGGCTGCGCCTTCCACGCCGCCTGCAGCGCCTCCATGCCGTTGAGCGCGGCGTCGCGCAGCTCCTGTAGCGCCGTCTCTTGCTGCGGCGTGTAGCCGCCCTCGCCCTTGACGCCGTCCTCGCCGGGCGGCAAGTCCTCGCCCGCGTAGATGTACAGCCCGAGGCCGTGGAGGGCGATTGCCTTGACCAGGCACCGCTGCATGGCCGTGTTGACCGCGAAGGCGTCAGGGTTCGGGATCGCCTTGTTGCGGTGGTCCATGACCGGCAATTGCATCGTGCGCGGCACGCCGAACGCCGTCACGGTGCACGACACCATCATCGTGTCGTTCCCCCACTTCTGCGGCTCGCCATAGGTCCACGCCGCGGCGGGGTCGTGGCGCAGCAGTTGATCGACCGCCCATGCCCAGGACAGATAGGACAGATCGCCCTTCTTCTCGATCTTGTCGCCAACGTTGACCGACGCCAGTTCCACGTATTTGCTATTCGTCGTCATCTTCTTGCTCCTGTTCTGCTTCCCACTGTTCGTACTCGCGCAGTTCGTGCTCCCACCGCTCTTGCGCGTCGTCGTCAGGCTCCATTGGTCAACCCTCCAAGTCGTGTCTTGCGGGCCTTCTCCGCCTCGCGGTCCCGGTACAGTTGCCCCACCGACCGCGACGCGGTGTTGGGGTGCCGTCCTTGGGCAATCTGCGCGCGCTTGTCGATGGACTTGTACAGCCGCCGCCTTGTGGCAGCGATGTCCGCCTCGATGGTGGGCGAGAGGGTCATGCCGGCCGCGCTCATGAGCGGTCCTCCAGGTCGGCCTGTTGAGAAATTGGCAACGCCTGTTGAGCGGCTCTTTCAACAGCCGTCAGAACCGCTTGAATCGCCAATTTTTCATACGAATCCGCTAGGCGCAATTGATGCGTCAACTCTGTTCGAAGCGTGTGGATGAAATTCGCAAGTTCACTCACGAGCGGTCTCCGATGGCGGCGCGCGGGAAGCTGACGTTCACGCGACCTCCCCGACCGGCAGCGCGCGCCACTTGGCCGGGCCACGGTCCAGCAGCCACACGGAGCCCTGGGGCCGCGAGCGCATCCAGTGGATGGCCGCGAGCCATTTGCGCTGCATCTCCGGGCTGTCGGGGTAGACGTTCGCCGCGCGGGTCAGGGTCACAGGGGCCGGCGTTACCGGCTTGGCCGCGACGGCGCGGAGCTTGCGGGATGTGGTCATTCAAAGCGCTCCCGATTGAAGAAGGGCCGCCGCCACGAGGCCGATAGCCAGCAGCGACGGCAGCACGAGGCGGTGCCCGAGGTCGCCCCACCAGGTCAAGCGGACGGGTGTGGTCATGGTTTCTCCGGGGTCAGGCGACGGCCCTAGAACGCGTCGATGCGCTCACCGAGGATTTGGCTGTACTGCGCCATGATGGTGGCCTGCCGTCCAAGCCGATGCTGTTCCTCGGCGGGCAGCGTCCGGCAAATGTCGCCCGCGAGGAACGCCGTGAGCTTTTCGCGGCGCGCGTCCAGTTCAGCTTTCTCGTCCACAACTCGTTGTTGATGCGGTTGCATAGCCTTCTCCTTAGTTAACTTCATCTCTGTCGATTGAGCCGCGTCGATGGCGGCGCGCTCAAGGTCGTACGCCTTTTCGGCGATGCATTTCGGGCATGCGTCCACCCCCCCAGGCCCGATGAGGTGACCCGCCGCGCGCATGGCATCCGCTGCCGCAATCACCTTCTTAAGCGCCGCGATGGTGTCGGCGGAGTAGAGGGGCGTTTCGGTCCAGCCTTCGTCGCACAGACCCTGCTCGCGTTCGTCCAGCGGTGCGGCGTATTGGGTGCGGCCGCTCGGCGACGTGTAAAGCCAACCCGCTGGTTTTGCGCTCATTGCAGCCTTCGGCGCCGCGCTCACGCGACCTCCCGCACAGGCTGCCGCGTGTCCTCGCCCTCGGTGAGGCCGGGCGGGGCAATGGGGATGAGGTGACGGCGCAGCGCCGACCACGCCACGATCCCGCTTGGCCTGCGGATTGGTTCCCCGCGTATGGCGATTGGGTATCGCGGCAAGGTGCATCGCACGGCAATGCCGCCGAGACGCTCGATGTCTACAAAACCCGTGGGGCTCGGCCTGGGCGGCCCAAGAACCTCGCAGCACTGCCCCGCGCGCGAGTGATCGCCCGTGAGGATGCAAATCGTCCCTACCTTGATCACAGCTCCCTCCGCATCTCGTTGTAGAGCGCCCGGCACCACGTATCGCCCAGGTAGTTGTCCACCACGGCCTCGACGAACTCCGTGCGCAGCGCGTCCAGCAGCCCGCGCGCCGCCTGCAGCTGGTGGTGCTCGCCCAGCACGCCTACGATCAGCCGCGCGAGCGTCGGCGCCTCGATGCGGCCGTCCATCCACTCCGTGAACTCGGGGCTGCCGGTGCGCATGTGCCGCTCCGCCACCGTCTCCGCGGCCTGCTGCAGCCGGTTCTCGTAGTCGTCCACCTCCGCGGCGCCGGGAAGCGTCAGCACGTCCGCGGGCTGCGTCGGGCGGTCGGGGATTGCGGTCACGATGCCTCCCTCCAGCCGTTGCGCTTAGTTGCCTCGAGCACCCGCTCGGCGCGATGCATCTTCTTGCTGCGGTCGTAGAGCACCACGTTCACCGCCGCGGCAAGGTTGCAGCACCCGCGCATGGGGATGTAGATGCGGTCTCGGCACCACGACAGCGTGTCCTTGCCAAGCGTCCCGTCCTCCGGGCCGAACACGTAGAACGCGCGTTCCGGATGCGTGTAGCTGTGCAACGACCGCGCGTCTTCTACGAGGTCCACGGCGACCGGGACGCAGTCGAAGGGGATCAGGTCGTGCAGCACGCCGTGGATCAGCGGGACGTGTTTGTACGCCTTCGTCGTGTCCGTGCGGGCGCGCTGGTACCGCTGGCCCTGGATCGCAACCATCCCGGCCTCGTAGCAGTGGACTGCGCGGAGCACCGAGCCAACGTTCTCGTTGGTCTTGGGCTGCATCAGTCCGATCGCTGCGTATCCCCTCATCTCACTTCTCCTTTAGGTTCTACTGCCACGCCCATGCGCGCAGCTTCCAAGTAAGCGCCGCCGCGAGAATCCAGCCGAGCACCACGTACCAGGGCCAGCCGGTCACGGCGTACACCACGGCATTGACCAGCAGCAGGCCGATAGCGAAGAGGAGGGCGATCACGCGGTTTCTCCCCGCGCCTTCGCCTGCTCGTGCTCGGCTCGAGCGCACATCTCGATGATTTCCGCGGCGGCGGGGTCGCTGGGGCTGACCTTGCGCGCGGCCGCGATGAGGTGGGTGAGGGTGTCGTAGAGAGCGGGGGCGGCGGCGATGAGGGCCGCATTGGCATCTGCTCGCTCGCGCAGTTCGTCGACATCTTTCCAGACGTCGGCGACGCACCAGTCGGGGGAGCTGACGCCGACGGCCTCGCCAGTGCGGCGGCGGTCGTAGTCGTTCGACGCGCCAATGCACCACGGCCCCGGCGTGAACTTCGGCGCGCCTATCGCCTTCACCGCTTCCATCTCCGACATACCGGAGGCGTTGGGGAGGGTGGGCATCACGCGGACACTCCGTTGCGGCCGCGCTCCGTGGTACCGACCGCGAGGAATTCGCCGAACCGATCGGCGTGCTTTACGCAGCTGCCAGTGGGCACGAACGCCGGCGCATCGAGGCAGTAACCGGCGTCGCCGAAGGGGTCGGTGTCGTCGCGCAGCCGCAGCACGCGCACGATGAATTGGTCATTCGCCCGGTCGTTGCACGACGCCACGAACCGCTTGCTTTTGGTTGTGACCGCCTTTTCCATCTCTCCCTCCCATCCGCCGCCGGGGTGGCAGCGCATGGACAGATTATCGGCAAGATTTTGCCGTGAGTCAAGCAAAATTTTGCCGATGGCCGACGAGTCGGCCGGCAAAGTATTGCCCTTGTAATCGGCAAAATATTGCCGTATGCTTGATGTTATGAGCGCGTCGAAAGACATCGTTGACGAAGCAATAGAGGCGTTGAGGTCGACCGGCGTTCCGGCCAGCCAGATGGCAAAGGATGCAGGCGTTCAGGAGTCGTGGTTGCGCATGTTCATGCGCGCCAAGATTCCCAATCCTGGTGTGCGGCAGTTCGAGTTGGTCAGGTCATACCTGCGCAAGCGGCGCCAACCCGAGGGAGCGAAGGCGGCATGAGCGCGCTCTCCATCAAGATCGATGCGGCGCCGCTTATGGCTGCCGCGGACGAGCTACTTAAAGCCGGGAAGCTTCTTGAGCTTGTTGATGGCGGCCTTCTTCGTCGCTTCAAGGATGCGCTTGCGGGACGCGGCGTCGATGAACTCTGCGCCATAGGCGACATGCGAGCAGACCCCGCAGGTGACTTTCTCCTTGCGGTGGTCTCGAAAGAGTGCGGTCTTTCTACGCACGTTGTTCTCTCGCAAGGCGTAACCCATGACCGATGACTCCAAGCGGACGAACAACGTCTGCGTGAAGGTGACCGATCGCGTGCTGATCGACATGGGGCGCGTGTGTGCGGTGGATGACATTTCGCAGAGCGAGTACCTGAATCGCTTGATCCGTCGTGATCTGTATGGCCGAAGCATGCACGTGGATTCGCTGGCGGAAAGGATTACCTCCGCCGAGAACGTCGGCTAAAGATTACCTGGCGCAATTTTCAAAGAGTTGCCATGAGCCACGCAGCAATCGCACCCCTTCACCGTCAGGAGATGAACGAGATCGCCGCCATTCTGGATGGCGCGCTCAATCCTCGTGGGGTGACCAAGACCGGGTTCGTGCTGCTCGTCTTCGACTTCGAGCCGGGCAGTCGCATGAACTACATCAGCAACGCGGAGCGCGCCGACATGATCGTTGCGCTCCGTGAGCTTGTCGCCAACTTCGAGGGCCGAATGATGCCCGACGCGAAAGGACAGTGATGGAGAACCAGCATCGCCAGATCAAGGGCTATCGGGAACTCAGCGCCGAGGAGATCGCGCTGATGAACGAGATCAAGAGCAAGGGCGCAGAACTGGGCGAACTAGTTGCCAAGCTGCGTGCCACGTCTGGCCTTGACGAGCGGTGGGTAGGCATCGGTGAGACCCGGCTGCAGATGGGGCTCATGGCGCTCACGCGCGCCGTCGCACAGCCGACGTTCTTCTAGGAGCGCCCCCGTGGAAGACTTCAAGTACGGCCAACAGAAGATGCGCGAACTGCTCGGCGACTACGAGGTCGTGGGCGAGAAGCCCGAGCCGGAAAAGCGTGACTACCGCGACTTCGAGAACCGCGCCGCGCGTCGCGCGCGTGAGCAGCGCGAGAAGCATCGCGTCAAACAAGCGTCCAAGGCTCGCGCCTAAGCCGCCGCATCGGATTGCCCATGCGCTACCCGCCTGTGCCCACGCGCTGGAACGGTACCTGCCACGAAAGGCAGTGCACCGGCTGCATGCGCTTCCTCCCGCGGGACATCGCGCACTTCTACAAGGACGCGGGCAAGCCCGATGGCTTGTCCTCGCGCTGCGTGGAGTGCGTACGTCCGGCGATGCGCGAGCGCATGCGCAAGAAGGCTGCCGCGCACACGCAGATGCGGGAGTACGCCAAGGCGGCGCGGGAAGGGCGGGTGTCGGCTTGACCCGCGTGATCCGCTCCGAGGCCGATCTCTCGCGCTTGCTGGCGCGGCCGGGCTATCGCTTGGCCTCGCAGATCGGCGGCGAGGTCGTCAACACAGATCAACGGGCAGGGCGGATGCCGAGTAATGGAGACACGCCCCCGGCGCATGTGTCGGGGTATCGGTCGCAGCCTAGCCCACCTTCAACGAGCGGAATGGCAGTAGCTACTGCTGGCTTGACACGCACGGCAGCATGCGACGGCGCATCAGCAGCAATCCAAACCTCCGCCAAAGGGGTGCGCCTTGACCATGCAATGCGAACGACACCGGGCGGTGCCTCACGGTGCGTAGGCAAGTTTCAACCCGCCCCAGCCGGATTAGCGCCCGGCCCGCTCACCCCTTCCAAGTACGGCAACACCAAGACCAACGGCTACGCATCGAAGCGCGAGGCAAAGCGCGCGGCGGACCTGCGCGCGCTCGAGCACCGCGGCCTCATCCGCAACCTCCGCGAGCAGGTCAAGTACCTGCTGATCCCGAAGTACACGAACCCGAACGGCACGTGCCAGGAGCGGGCGGCGCACTACGTCGCCGACTTCGTCTACGAGGACGAGCGCGGGCACGAGGTGGTCGAGGACTGCAAGGGCATGCGGACCCGCGAGTACGTGCTCAAGCGAAAGCTGATGCTCATGGTCCACGGCATCAAGATCAAGGAGACGTGATGCGAACTGCCGTCGCTGACACCAGTATCGCCGCCTACCACGCCATGAGGCCGCGTTTGGGCGGCCAGCAAAACCAGGTAGTGGGCTTCCTCGCGCGCAACGTCCACAGGGACTACACGCGTAGCGAATTGGCCGAGGCTACCGGCATGCGCTTGTCCAGCGTGTGCGGACGCGTCGCCGAGCTGATCGAGCGCCAGATGCTCACCGAAGGCCCGCGCCGCCCCTGCCGCTGCACCGGGGTCAACGCTCACCCGCTCCGGCTCGCGCCGGCGCAAATGGACCTCTGCCTGTGAGCCAATACGAAGAGTTCCTGCAAGGGAAGCGGCCCTCTGTCCGCGAGCACGGGATCGTGGTGGACGACCTCGCTGCGCATCTATTTCCCTATCAAGCTGAATGCGTGCGCTTCCTGCTGCGCATGGGGTCCGGCGGCTTGTTCCTTGACACTGGGCTCGGCAAGACGCTGTGCGAACTGGAATGGGCCGAGCATGCGCGGGTCGCCACCAATGGCCGCGCGCTAATTCTTGCGCCGCTTGCCGTGGCCCCGCAGTTTGCCGCAGATGGTCGGCGATTCGGCTACGACGTACGCGTGATTCGTGACCAGTCGGAGGCTGGGGACGGAATCAATATCTGCAACTACGATCGACTGGACCGCCTCGAGCCGGAAAGCTTCGGCGCGGTATCGTTGGATGAGTCGTCCATCCTCAAGAATTTCACCGGCCGCACTTCGCGTGACCTGATCGCGGCCTTCTCCGGGCATCGCTTTCGGCTGTCGGCGACGGCAACCCCTGCGCCGAATGATCACATGGAACTCGGCCAGCACGCGATGTTCTGCGGGGTCATGACGAGCGCGGAAATGCTATCGCGCTTCTTCATCAACGACACATCCACGGCTTCGCAAAACTGGCGGCTCAAGCGCCACGGCGTGACGGCGTTTTGGGATTGGATGGCCTCGTGGTGTCGCATGGCAGCGATGCCTTCTGACCTCGGCGACGTGGACGAGGGCTTCGCGCTAACGCCGCTGCGCGTCCATAAGCATCAAGTCGATTCCAAGATCAAAGCCCGGGACGGCGACTTGTTCGCGCTTGACGTGGTGTCGGCAACGACCATGCACGACGTGAAGCGGCACACCGCGGGGGAAAGGGCCGGCATAGCGGCACAACTCGTGACCAGCAACGCCGAGCCCTGGGTGGTGTGGGTGGACACCGACTACGAGGCCGACGCCGTGCTGGCGCGCCTGCGTGGCGTTTCTGGTGTCGTGGAAGTGCGCGGGTCCATGTCCATCGAGGCCAAGGAATATGGCCTTGCGCAATTCGCCGATGGCACCGCTCGCATTCTCATAACCAAGCCGTCTATCTGCGGCTTCGGTCTCAACTGGCAGCACTGCGCGCACACCGTCTTCGTCGGCCGCACGTTTAGTTACGAAGCCTGGTATCAGGCGGTGCGCCGCTTCTGGCGCTTCGGTCAGAAGCGTGAGGTTCAGGTCCACATAGCCATTGCGCAGGGCGAAGAATCCATCGGCTCTGTGATTGATCGAAAGGCTGATGACCACATCAGCATGAAAGTTGCCATGCGCGCGGCGATGCTCCGCAACATTGGGAAGGCATCACAAACCCGCGTCGCCTACAACCCAACGCATCAAGGGAGAATGCCTACATGGTTATCCGCTGCCTGAACGAGCAGCACGGCGACCGCTGGGCCGCGTACCACGGGGATTGCGTGGACGTGGCGAAGCAATTGCCAGATGCCTCGATTGACTTCTCGATTTACTCGCCGCCGTTCGCCTCGCTCTTTGTCTACTCCGATTCCGAGTGCGACATGGGAAACAGCGCGAGCGATGAGGAGTTCTATGACCACTACGCCTACTTGATCGCCGAGAAGTATCGCATTACGAAGCCTGGCCGTCTCACTGCCGTGCATTGCAGTGACTTGCCGCTGATGAAGTGGAAGGATGGGCACGTTGGGATCAAAGACTTCTCCGGGCAGATCATTCGGCTGCACCAAGAGGCCGGATGGGTGCTGCACTCGCGGCGGACTATATGGCGCTGTCCCGTGGTGGAAATGACCCGCACGAAACACGTCGGCCTGCTCTACAAGCAACTGCAATCCGACAGCGCCAAGAGCCGCGGCGGCATGCCGGACTACCTGATGACCTTCGTCAAGCCCGGCGAGAACGCCGCCCCGATCACACACACGCCGGACAGCTTCCCGCTTGACCAGTGGCAGGAATGGGCGTCTCCAGTCTGGATGACGGTGAATCAGACCAACGTTCTCAATGTTAAGGTGGCGCGCTCGGAGAATGACGAGAAGCATCTTTGCCCGCTGCAACTCGACGTGATCGAGCGCGCACTCGTCATGTGGAGCAATCCAAATGATGTCGTGCTGTCGCCGTTCATGGGCATCGGCAGTGAGGGCTACGAGGCATTGAAGCGCGGGCGCCGGTTCATCGGCGTGGAACTCAAAGAGACGTACTGGCGGCAGGCATGCGAGAACCTGCTCGGAGCGACGGCACAACAAGGGTTGTTCGCCGCCTAATGCCGAATCGAATCATCCGTGAGGGCATCCTCACCTCGCCGCGCATCGCGAAGCTCACCGAAGGCCCGCGCCGGCCGTGCGCCTGTACCGGGGTCAACGCTCACCCGCTCCGGCTCGCGCCGGCACAGATGGACCTCGTGCTGTGACAATCCAGACCGTTCAATCCGGGCAGCCTGTTGCAACAGGCGCGCTGGCTATTCTCGCCGGCCTGCGCACGCCCGGACCTTCTCACCGGCGAGACGAGAGGCGAGATATGGACAAGAGGGAACAACGGAAGGCGGAGTACTTGGATCCGCGCTGGCAGAAAATGCGTCTTGAGGTCTTAAGTCGCGACGCGTTCCGCTGTCGCTTCTGCTTCGACGAAACCAAGACGCTGCATGTGCACCACATGTACTACATCGGCGATCGGAAGCCGTGGGAGTACGACATGTCGTGCTTCCTCACGCTCTGTTCCGAATGTCACGAGATGGAGACCGAGGACTTGGCGGAGAACAGCCGGTACCTCGTGCACGTAATCAAGACCTGCGGCGGTGACGCGTCGGCGTTCCGCGCCCTCGCGGACGCCTTCCCGCCGCACCACTTGAAGCCTGAGACGGTCGCTGACGATTGGGGCCGGATTGCGCATGGGATTCGAGAAATGCTCGCATGGCGCGCGGCTGATGGCCCCGAGTGGGCGGCCCTGCGCGTTCGTCTGAACGCCTGGTACGACGAGAACGGTTAGCTGAATGCAGGACGTTCGCGAAGGACCAGCGACTCAGCAAGAAGGTCTAGCCGGGGAGGTAAGGCACCCCCGCCCAACCGGCCCCCGCCGGCGGCGACAATCCGCGAGAGAAGCGGCATACGGCACGGGGCTTAGGAGGGCTCTCAAAAGAGGGCTTGAGGTTTCTATTGCCCGATGTGAGGAAGGCGCCATGCAGAACGTGTTGAGCATCGTGAACAACAACACCGGAGAAGCAAAAGCAGACTTCGAGACGTTCTGGTTGCTGTACCCCAGGCGCGTAGCGAAGAAGGATGCGCAGAAGGCCTGGGCCAAGCTCGGCGAAAGCGACCGTTTCGATGCAATCGTTGCTCTTGCCGACTGGATACGGGTATGGCGCGCGCGCGGGGACGACCAGTTCACGCCATACCCCGCCTCGTGGCTGAACGGCGAGCGGTGGACGGACGAGCTCCCCCCGGAGCACAGGAACCGGCCGCAGTCACACGTGCCGGTGAAGGAGCGGGAGGACACACCCAAGGGCGAGATGCCCGAGCACGTGAAGGCGCTGATTGCGCGAATGAGGGCTGGCAAGTGAAGCACTGCAAGAACGGCCACGCCATGACCGGCAGCAACGTCATGCGCAACGGCGCCTCGACCTGCTGCCGCGCCTGCCGGAACGAGCGGAAGCGCCGCGCTCGGCAGGCGAGGTCGGACCTGCCGCCTGCGCCTACCGTTACCCGCGTTCCGTACGTCGTGGCGCGCGATCCGTGGGCCGCGGCGATCTTCGGAGACGCGCGATGACCGAGCCCGTCCGCATCGGCGACGCCACGCTGTACTTGGGCGACTGCCTCGAAATCCTGCCGACGCTGGAGAAGGTGGATGCGGTGATTACCGACCCGCCGTATGGGATTGGGATCGCAGCCAATCCGTTCCGGCAGAAGCACGAGGCTAAGGCGTGGGACAACGCCCCGGCATCGAGCGCGCACATTGCATCGTGTCTTGCTGCTGCACCGGCCTGTTTGTTCTGGGGCGGCAATTACTTCGACCTTCCGCCTACGCAGGGCTTTCTGATGCGCTGGTGCATCGATTGGATTGGCGAAGCGCCCACGGTCCTCGACCCCTTCATGGGCAGCGGCACCACAGGTGTCGCCTGCGCGCAGCTCGGCCGGAAGTTCATCGGCATCGAGATCGAGCGCAAGTACTTCGACATCGCCTGCGAGCGGATCGACAACGCCTATCGCCAGCAGAGGATGTTCGCATGACGCCCGCCGAGCGCGCCATGGCCATTGCCAAGCAGGGCCGCGAGCGCCAGGCGGCCAACCGCGCCGCGGCTCCGGTCATCGCCGCATGGTGGGACGGATGGTCCGCGGCATTCACCTTCGCCGCGATCGACCTGACCGACCCCACCACCGGCCGCCGCTGGCGCCGTGGGGACATGACCCCGGACACCGGCCGCTCCATGAACGCGGACGAATGGCTGGCGTACGTGAACGATCCCAACCCGCGGCCGCTGGGGGTGCAGGCGTGAGAGTTCGTAAGGTGGTTCGAGAAGGAAAGCCGCACATTCTTGCGTGCAATAGTGATCGCGTGGTCGTTCAGTGCGCCGTGGACGGCGTTTATATGAACTTCATGGCGACCAACTGGTACGGGGGGTTCCGTCCAGGCGACCAGAAAAGTGCGCTGGTGATCGCCGCCCGCTACTGCGAGCGCTACTACAAGCTTTACGGGGTATCCCCCGGAGCGCTACGCGGGCACGCGCGCTCCGGGGTGGTGCAGGCGTGAAGGGCCGCAGCACCGTTGCCGCGAAGAATCCGCTGATCGGGCAAACCATCGCCTGCTTCGGCAAGCAGCGCTTCGCCACGTGGAACGAGGCCATGGCCGTCGCCGGCCGGAAGCCCGGGAAGCTGCGTAAGGAGCGCGAGCACCGCGAGCCCTACCACTGCCGCCACTGCGGCGGCGTCCACCTCGGCCACACCGAGCGCCTTGAGACTATCCGCAAGCGCCGGCCGCGATTTCGTGAGGAGGAGTGACGCCTGTGCGCGAAATGCCCCTCCTCGTCGTGATCGACTGGCTCGAAAACTGGGCGCGCTGGT
>CAYTMO010000005.1:0-24765 GCA_964439045.1 uncultured Candidatus Saccharibacteria bacterium | reverse complement strand
CGCGAAATGCCCCTCCTCGTCGTGATCGACTGGCTCGAAAACTGGGCGCGCTGGTGCCGCGGCGGACATGGCGCGCCTCTCGGTGTCGAGCTCTCCGATCCGTGCTCGTGGTACGAATCGCCCGAGCGCAACCACCACGAGCCGCCCGCCGCGCGCGTCATTGTCCGCCCGGTCTACGCCACCCCCGCCGAAACCGTCGAGCGCACCATCCGCGCGGAGGCATTCCCTGATGCATCGCGTGCCGCGGTCGTGGCTACGTACCTGACGTGGCCCACCGAGCTGCTGCGCCGGCTTCACGTGAAACCGGAGCGATGGGATGGCCGCCGCGCGAAGGCTGCACACATGCGCCCGCCCGAGTACCGCGAGGCGCTCACGGACGCGCACACGCGGCTCGCCCGCACCCTTTGGCCGTGGCAGCACCTGCTGCCTCGAGTCGCATAACCCCGAGGAGACTCCATGCGAGAGACGAAAGACATGACCCCCGCGCAGCTCATGCGCTGCGGCAAGGAGCGCCTGGTGCGCGAGATCACGCGGCTCCGACTGGAGCTGGCCATTCAGGGCAAGCTGTCAGCCGAGAGCGGAACGCGATCCGGCATCGGGCTCGAACTGGAAGAGGCATCGAAGCCGGTCACTCGCGCGGAACTCGAGGCCGTGTTGGCGTCGGTCCGCCAGGAGGTGGCGAGCGACGCCGCCAAGGCGCACGGTGAGCTGGTGGCGCGCGTTGCCGAGCTTGAGGCCGTGGCGAAGATGGCGAGCAGCGCTGCGGAGGAGGCGAGGATGGTTTCCCAGAGCCTGCACTGGCTGCAGCAGTGGGTTGGCGCTCCGGATCTCAAGACCGGCATGACGTTTATGCCGCTCCGCAGCAGGGTGGACGCTCTCGAAAACGCGCCGACCGGCTCGCTTTTCGACCGGGTGTTCGGGGCCATGAAGTAGGCATGGCCGCTCCCTCGAAGCTCGGCAAGGACGCGCTGCTCGACATCGTGACCGAGGGCTACAAGGCCGGCATCGGGCCGAAGATCCTCGGCAAGCTCACGGGCTACAGCAGCCGCACCATCGAGCGCTACGCGAGCACGCTCGACCTGCACCTCGGGTCCGGCCATCGCGCGGGCGTGCCGAACCCGGTCCCTCGGGGCTTCCTGATGGCCATGGCGCGGGCCGGGCTCGCCATGGACAGAACCGACACTTGAGCGTCGCTCTGCACGGGCATGAACCGACATTTCTCCGATTGCGCCAGAACCGACAAGGTCGTACGGTGCGCCCAGCCCGTCAACGCGTCCACCGTGTTGATGGCTTCCTCCTCCTCCACTCGGCTCGCCTCATCGGCGGGCCGTTTCTTTTCCCGGAGCCTGACCATGGGCAAGACCACGACGAAGAAGGCTGCGCCGGCCGCGACCGACGACACCGCGGGCGCCGGCGCGCCGGCCACGAGCGACACCGAGTACCCGCCCGAGGCGCTGGGCTCGCGCGAGGCGGCGCAGAAGGCGCTCAAGTTCGCGCTGCACCGCCGGCCGAACCTCGAGGCCGACCTGGCGGACGTCATCCGCTACGTGGGCCTGCCGGCCGACGAGCCGACGGAGCAGCCGCAGGCGGCCGAAGCCGCGACGGAGCTGTAGCCATGCCGACCAAGAAGATCGGCAACCCGTCGCCCAAGAGCTCGGCCGTGCCGGGCAAGACCGCGCCGGCGGGACTGCGGACGATGCACACGCAAGGCGCGCCGCACTCGATCGGCACGAACCCGAACAAGGGCCGCACCGAGGAGGGCAACATGTCCGGCCTGCGCGGCGGCATGCCCGGCGTGCGCCCGGCGAACGGTGGCGGCACGCAGCGCGTGCGCGACGTGGCCTACGGGACGGGCGGCAGCGGCCACGACAAGGCGGCGACGAAGCGGTCGAGCCACACGGGCTACGGCAACGTGCACAAGAGCCTCAAAGGGCGGGTGTAGGCATGGGCAAGGGCACGGTGAAGATGGGGCGCCGCGGGCTGCCGACGGATCGGCCGTTGCGGCCGCTGCCGGAGCGCGGCGACGAGCGCGAGTCGTGGGTGCCGCTCAAGGGGTCGGGCTACGACGTGCCGTTCACGAAGCCCGGTACGCCGCCGGGGTCCGGCAAGGCCACCACGAGCAAGGCGAACGGCGGCGACTGCGGGAAGGTCAGCACGAAGCGCGGGCCGCGGGGGTAGGGGCTGTGTACGAGTTTCGCCGCAAGCCGCTGTACGTCGCCTGCATCCGCGCATGGCCGGGGATCATCATCGACTACGTGCGCGCGATGCCCCCGATCTGGCCGCTGCCTCCGTTGCGGCGTTCGGCATGAACCGCAAGCAGACGATGGCCAGCGCCGGCGACGGCCGCGACGCGTTCACGGTGGTGGCCGAGCGCTTGCACGGCACGCGCAAGCCGATCGACAGCATCCTGGGCATTGCTGACGAGCTGCCCGCAGGCCGCGAGTTCAAGGCGTTCGCCGCCGCGCACGCGCTGGCGATGGCCCTCTACGAGAACTACCTCGAGGCGGATGCCGAGCACCACGCCCGCGCCACGAAGGACCTTGCTGACGTGCTCGTCGACGCCGGTGGCCGGCCGATCCACGGCACGCACTGATGGAAGGGCTGCGCGAGTGGCTCAACGAGCGAAGCGGCAACGGCGTCAGTCGGCACTACGCGGACCTCACGGACGCGCCGCCGCGGCTGGTTCGTGTGCGCCGCGCCCTGCAGGCCATGGCTAAGCCGGTCGGTTTCCGCAGCGCCATCGACTTGTTCGAGGCGCACGGCTTCAATCCGACGGAAGCGCTCACGCTCGCCGCGAAGCGCCGCGCCTTCGATCCAAAGACGCATGCCAAGGTGCTCATGCACCTGTCCGAAATGCAGTTCCCGAAGCTCTCGCGCGCCGAGGTCGAGGCTCACGTAAAGGACGATGTCGAACGCAACCCCACTGACCGAGCTGCGCGAGTTGTTGCAGCGCTTGCCGCCGGAGGTGTTGACGCAGCTCGACTCGCTGCTGTTCTCGGAGCCGTGGGTGCCGCTCCCGGGGCCGCAGACGCTGGCAAAAAACAGCCAGGCGGACGTGCTGTTCTACGGCGGGGCCGCGGGGGGAGGAAAGACTGATCTGCTGATCGGGCTGGCGCTCACCGAGCACCGCCGCAGCATCATCTTCCGCCGCGAAGGAACGCAGCTCCAAGGCATCTACGATCGCGTCGCCGAAATCCTGGGCACGCGCGACGGCTTCAACAGCCACGACAAGATTTGGCGCCTGCCGCTGCCCAGCCAAGTGCGCCGGCAGCTCGAGTTCGGCGCATGCAAGGACTTGGGCGATGAGAAGGCCTACCAGGGCCGACCGCACGACGCCAAGCTCTTCGACGAGATCCCGCTCTTCGCCGAGCAACAATTCCGCTACCTGAACGGCTGGAAGCGCACCACGGTGCGCGGGCAGCGCGTGCGCACGGTTTGCGCCGGCAACCCGCCCACGGATAGCGATGGCGAATGGGTGATCCGCTACTGGGCGCCGTGGCTCGATGACCACTACCCCTACCCCGCGGAGGAGGGTGAGCTGCGTTGGTTCGCCATGCTCAAAGGGAAGGACACCGAGGTTGAGAGCGGCGAACCCTTCGAGTGGGAGGGCGAAATGATCCTCCCGCACTCGCGATCGTTCATCCGCTCCATGGTGCAGGACAACCCGTTCCTTATGGACACCGACTACACGCAGGTGCTGCAGGCGCTGCCCGAGCCGCTGCGGTCGCAGATGCTGCGCGGCGACTTCCGTGCGGGCCGCGACGATGACCCGTTCCAGGTGATCCCGACCGAGTGGGTGCGCGAGGCGCAAAAGCGCTGGGAGAAGCGCGACCGGAAGGGGCCGATGACCGCGATGGGCGTGGACGTTGCTCGCGGCGGGTCGGATTTCACGGTGCTCGCCCCGCGGCATGGCAACTGGTACGACGAGCTGACCCCGCTACCGGGCTCGGCCACGCCGAACGGGCCGACGACGGCGGGCGCGGTGGTCAGCCTCGTGCGCAACGGCGCCAGCATCCACGTGGACGTGATCGGCGTGGGGTCGAGCGTGTACGACTTCCTCGACGCCAACGGCCTCAACGTCACGGGCGTGAACGCGAGCGAGGCGACGCATGCGACGGATCGGTCCGGGCGCCTGCCGTTCTACAACGTGCGCGCGCAGATGTGGTGGCAGTTCCGCGAGGCGCTCGACCCGCAGTACGACGAAGGCGTCGCGCTGCCTCCGGATGACATGCTGCGCGCCGACCTCTGCGCGCCGCGCTGGAAGATGACCCAGCGAGGCATCCAGGTCGAGAGCCGCGATGACATCGTGAAGCGGATCGGGCGCAGCCCGGACCGCGGGACGGCCGTTGTGCTGGCCAGCATGGAGCCGTCCCTCCCGTTCAACCAAGCCAATCCGGTGCCGAGGAAAAGGTACGTATGAGCACGTTCACCCTGCAGCAAGCCGAGACCCTGATCGCCGCCCTCCAGGCGCGTAACTCCGCGCTTCAAACCCAGGTCGATGATCTCGATACGCGCGTGGCCGCGCTGGTCGAGAACGTCAACGAGCTGCGCGGCGACCGCCAGCGGGCGGAGGCGCGTCGGCACGAGCAGGAGCGTGGCCGGCGGGGCAACGGGCCCCGGTTCCAGGCGCCGGTGGCGGACGCGTCCGCGAAGCGGCAGAGCGCCGACGACGCCGAGCGCCAGCGCCGGGTGAGCGCGGGCCTGCCGGCGACCCTCGACGCGTAGCGAGCCCATGGACCCCACGACGCGCGAGCTCACGCACGCCGATCTGCGCCATGAGGGCGTAGCCGGTGGCTACGACTCGCCCGCGATGCGGCGCCGGCTGTCCGTCCCGGGCGCGGACCTGCTGCCCGGCGGCATGTCGCCGGCCGAAGCGTTCGCGATCGACAACGAGGGCGTTCCGCTGGACCTCGGCGAGGACATTTTCGCCGGCGAGGGCGCCCTCGAGGACGAGGGCGACGGTCTTTCGGACGATGCGCTGCTTTCCCTGCTCGAAGCCGAGGAGCGCGACGCCATCGACTTCTCGGCCGCCACCGTGGCGGAAGAGCGCGCCGAGGCGATGGAGTACTACTTCGGCCGCCCCTTCGGGAACGAAGAGGACAACCGGTCCACGGCCATCTGTACGGAGGTGTTCGACGCGGTCGAGACGATGCTCCCGGGCATCCTCAAGCCCTTCGTGTCGGGCGAGGAGGTGGCGACGTTCGATCCGGTGAGCGAGGCAGACGCGGACCAGGCCGAGCAGGAGACGGCCTACATGGGCTACATGCTCATGCGGAAGAATGCCGGGTTCTCGATCATCCGGAAGTGGATTTGGGACGGGCTCGCGCAGAAAAACGGCGTCGTGAAGTACTGGTGGGACCGCAACGACGCCCCGAAGATCGAGCGCTACAAGGGGATCACGCAGGACGTGCTCGAGCTGCTGCTGGTGGACGGCACGGCCGAGATCATCTCGGGCAACTACTACCCGATGCCGGGGGCGAGCGGGCCGGCTGCGCAGGTCATGCAGGGCATGGGGTTGCCCCCGCTGCTCTTCGACGTGGTGCTGCGCACGCGGCCCATGGCGATGGGCTACTGCCGGGTCGAGAACGTGCCTCCGGAGGAGTTCCTCATCGCGCGTGACGCCACCGACGTCAACCCGAAGAAGGCGCGCTTCTGCGAGCATCGCCGCCTGATCACGCTGTCGGGCCTGCGCGAGATGATCGGCCCCGAGAACGTGCCGGACGATCTCGACGACATCGGCGCGGCGGGCGATCTCGCTGACATTACGGGCACGCCCGAATTCTTGGCGCGGCACGCCGACGATTCGTTGCTCGGGACGATGCCCGCGGACAACGAGGGCGAGAATCAGCAGGTCGTCGCGCGCGAGATGTACTACCGCCTCGACTACGACGGCGATGGATATGCGGAGCTGCGCAAGTTCCTCGTGGTCGGGCGGCGCATTTTGATCAACGAGGAGGTCGAGGAGGCGCCGTTCTGCGCCTGGACCCCCTACGTGATCCCGCATCGCTACTTCGGCGTGTCCGTGGCCGACCTCGCCATGGATTTCCAGGCGCAGAAGAGCACGGTGCAGCGCCAAGCGCTGGACAACATCTACGGGATCAACAACAACCGCAGCGCCATCAGCAAGAAGGTGGCCTGGGACGACCTGCTCAACAACGTGGTTGACGGCTTCGTGCGCGTGAACGCCGAGACCGTGGAGGGGCACATCATGCCCCTCGCGCCGCAGCCGATCGTGGGTGATCTGCTGCCCATGATCCAGTACCTCGACGCGCAGAAGGAGAATCGCCTCGGCTACTCGCGCACGGCCAAGGGCATGAGCGCGAACAGCATCAGCAAAGACCCCGTGACGGCTACCGAGGTGGATGCCACGGTGGAGGCCTCGCAGGAGCGGACGCAGCTCATCGCGCGGACGTTCGCCGAGGACGGGCTCGTCGAGCTCCTCATCGGCATGCACGGCGTGTGCCGCCGCAACGCGAGCGCGCCGGACACGTTCCGGATGACGCAAAAATGGGTGACGGTGGACCCGCGCTTCTGGCGGGAGCGTCGGAATATGACCGTGACCACCGGGCTCGGGACCGGCAACAAGACGCAGCAGCTCGCCTTTTTCACCCAGTTCGCCACGATGATGCAGCAGGCGGCGAGCATGGGGATGTGCGGCCCGGAGGAGTTCTACAACGTCGCCAAGAAGATGCTGAACCTCGCCGGCGAGCGCAACGTCGGGCTGTACGTGAAAGACCCGTCGAAGGCGCCTCCGCCCCCGCCGCAGGTGCCCGAGTCGGTGCAGATGCAGGAGAAGGCGAACGAGGGCCTTCTCGCGGTCGAGCAGGTCAAGCAGCAGACCGCGCTTGCCAAGGCGCAGCTCGACAACGAGACGCGCGAGCGCATTGAATTGCGCAAGGCTGGCGTGGACCTCACCACCACGGCCGCGAAGCTCGAGAACGACAGCGCGCGGCAGGACGTCGAGGTGCAGCAGCGCCGCGAGGACTCGCGCCGGCAGGACTTCGAGGGCATGCACAAGCGCGCGATGGATCGCGCGGGCCTGTTCCAGCGCAGCAACCAGCCCAGGAGTGCGCATTGAGCGATCCCCGAGCCTTCCGCGAGGAGCGGCAAGCCCTGCGCGCGCGGCGTATCGCCACGCGCATCAAGAAGGCGGGCGGCCTGGCCGCCGTGAACGCCGCCGCGAGCGCGATTCGCCTCGATGCTGTCTGCGCCCCCGGCGTCGCGTCGGGCCACGTGGTCGCCGAGCCGTCGAAAGAGACGCTGGAGCACATGGCCGGCTTCGGGTTCGCGGTCAGCGAGGCTGCGGAGGGCGGCGCGACGCCGCCCGCTCCTCGGCCTGCTGTGGCGCCAAGCGCGCCCCTGGCCGACGCCATCGCCGCGGGCGTGGCCAAGGCCCTTGCCGCGCTCGGGATCAAGGCGCCAGCGCCTGCGATCGACCCGAGCAACGCGCCGCCGCGCAACGAGGACAAGTAGTGCCCGGCGACGATCTGCAGGACGACGCGCTAGCCCGCAGCAACCTCCTCGAACTGGCCCACCTCGGCCGCGCGGCCGAGGAACTGCTCAAGGAACCGCTCATCGAGCGCTGGTTCGCGGACCTGAATCGCGCGCTTCTGGCCGAGATGCGGCAGGGCTCGCGGGACGACGCGGCGCACTGGCACGACATGATGGATTGCGTCGATCGCCTGCGCGACGTGCTGGACACCTACATCAAGAAGGGCGAGTTGGCCGCCAAGCGCCTGCGTGCGACGCAGCCGCAGAACGCCGCTACCCACTTCCTGCGCCGCCGCGCTTAGCGCGACCGCGCCAGCAGCATCCCCGGCTCGACCGGGCAACCCCGTAAGCCCCGCCATTGCGCGGGGCTTCGTCTTTCTGGAGCACCACACCATGGCAGGTGAACAAGGGGGCCAAGCTCCCGGCGGACCCGCGCCCGCGGGCATCCCGGCCGGCAGCAGCCTCGATGCAGCGATCGAAGCCGAACTGGAGTCGATGGGCGCCGCGGACGACAGCGACGAGCAGGACGAGCAGCAGCGTCCTACCAACGAAGCCGACGACCAGGCGCAGGACAACGATCAGGCCGACGACCAGCAACAGGACGACGACCAGGCGGACGACGACGCCGAAGCCGACCAGCCCGAGCTCAAGGCGGGCGAGGACGAGGCCGTATTCGACGCGCCGAACGGGAAGAAGTACGTGGTGCCGCGCGAGCTCGCCCAGGGCTACATGCGGCACCAGGATTACACGCAGAAAACCATGTCGTTCGCCGAGCACGTGCGGACGCATGAAGCGCAACTGCAGCAGCTCTACGCGGGTGCAGCGCACCTGCAACAGCACCGCTCGCAGATCGCGCAGATCGACGCCGCCATCGCCCAGGGGTACCAGTACCTCCAGGAGAACCCGGACCTGTCGCAGCGCGACGCCGTGGAGTTCTCCCGGATCACCGGACAGCTCACGCTCGCGCAGAACCGGCGCCAGCAGCTCGAGGGGGAGATGCGGCAGGCGGACCAGCAGTACCGCGACTACGAGGCGCGGCAGACGCAGGAGCGCGTGGCCAAGGTGGCCCCGCAGCTCGCGGCGATCGGCCTGACGCCCGACAAGCTGCAAGTCGTCGAGCAGCACCTGCGCGCGTACGGCGCGCCGCAAGAAGCCATCGACTACCTGTCCGGGTGCAGCGCGCCGTGGGCCGTGGTGATGGCGGCCGAGTCGCTGATGTACCGGCAACTCATGGCGCAGCGCGCCAAGGCAACAACGAAGGTTGACAACGCGAAGCGCTCGTCCGTGCTCACGCCCGGCGCCGCTTCCACCCCCCAATCCCGACCGGGAAACACCGTCAAGCGCACCCATCAACGGATGGTCGCGACGGGCTCGGTCAATGACGCTGTCGCTCACGAGCTTGCGCTGATGGAACGGCGCACGGGCTCGGGGACGCGCCGGCGCTAGGAGACAGCCATGGCGGTACCCGCCAATACGTTTCAGACCTACCAGACCATCGGCAACGCCGAGGACGTGAGTGATCGCATCTTCAATATCACGCCCTTCGATACGCCGATGATCACCCTCGCCGGCAACGGCAAGGCCGAAGCGACGTTCACCGAGTGGCAGACGGAGACGCTGCTCGCGGTGAACAGCAACAACGCCGTCATCGAAGGCGACGACGCGGCTAACACCGCGGTGCAGCCGACCGTGCGCGTGGGCAACTACCTGCAGATCAGCGAGCGCACGTTCGGTATCACGAAGATCCAGGAGGCGGTGAAGAAATACGGCCGCGCCTCGGAAATCGCGCGCCAGCGGGTCAACTACATGCGCGCACTCAAGCGCGACATGGAAACCATCGTGTGCCAGAACCAGGCGCGCGTGGTCGGCGCCGCGGGCACCGCGCAGAAGTGCCGTTCGTTCCCGGCGTGGCTTGCCACGAATGTCAGCATGGGCGCGGGCGGCGCCAACGGCACGGCCACCACGGCGCGCACGGACGGCACGCAGCGCAACCTGTCGGAAACGCTGCTGAAAACGGTCATGGCGTCCTGCTACACGAACGGCGGCCAACCCAGCATCGTGATGACGGGGCCGGTGAACCGCGTCAACTGCTCGTCGCAGCTCTCGGGCGGCGCGACCAAGTTCTACCAGGTCGCGGACAAGGAGCTCGTGGCCACCGTCACGGTGTACCAGTCCGACTTCGGCCCGCTCAAGTTCGTGCCGAACCGCTTTCAGCGCGAGCGCGACATGTTCCTGCTCGACCCGGACTACATCGAGATGCGCTACCTCGAGGCGCCGCAGATGCAGGACCTCGCCGTCACGGGCCTTGCCCGCCGGCAGCAGCTCTGGTCCACCTACACCATCTGCCCGCTCAACGAGGCCGCGCACGGCGGCATCTTCGACCTGAACGTCGCGATCCTGTAGCACGCGATGCGGACCTGGGCGGCGGCCTTCGAGCTGCCGCCCAGGTTCTTCACCTTCGAAGGGGTAGGGATGAGCGCATACGACGGATTGACGCAGGTATCGACGGCACAGGTGGTCACGGCGAATGCCGCGCAGGCCGCTTCGCCGGTGCCCTGCGAGACGCACAACGAGGCGGAGGCCTACATCGTCGCGTCGGCGGTGGGCGGCACCACGCCGACGGTCACGCCGGTGCTAGAGTCGTCTCCGGACGGCACCAACTGGTTCACGTTGCAGGCCGGAACGGCGATCACCGCCAACGGCAACCAGCGGATCGCCGCGGCCGGCAATCTCGGGCGATTTCTCCGCGTGAATTACGGCAGCGTGGGAGGCACCACGCCCACGTTCACGTTCAACACGTGGATTCACACGAAGCGGGCGGGGGTGTAGGCCATGGCCCTGCTTCAAGTCGATAACGACGGGTTGATCACCACCCGCCTGCACTGGGACGAGCACACGGGCGAGGCGCACGTCGAGCGCACGCAGGACGTCGAGCCCGTGCTCGAGCGGGCCAAGGCGCTGCGCGCATCGGGGTGGGACGGGTACAACGCCGACCGCTCGATGCAGGCCACCCACGAGCTGCCGATCGCCATCCTGGAGCAGTGGATGGCCGAGGGCGTGAACCCGATGGACCCGGCGCACGACGCCGAGTGCCGGCGGCGGCTGGCCGATCCCGCGTTGGCGGGCTTCCGCCTCACCACGCCGAGCGCAAACGTCGGCTTGGTCATCGTGAAGCGCTAGGCCGATGTCGATCACGACCTACGCCGAGCTCCGGGCTGCCATCGCGAACCACTCCGGGCGGCAGGACTTCGCCGATGGCGAGGTGAACGCGGACCGCACGCCCGAGTTCGTGTTGCTCGCCGAGAAGCGTCTCGATCGCGTGCTGCGCAAGCTCGGCGGTGGTGAGCTGGTGGAGACGGCCGCGCTCACCACGAGCGCCGAGGCAATCGACCTGCCGGCGGACTTCAACGCGATGCGGTACCTCGGCATCAACGGCTCGCGGGTGACGGAGTTGGTCTACCGGACGCCGGCGGCGATGTACGCGGAGTACCCGGATTCTGGCGCGCGCCAGCCGCGCGTGTACACGCTGCACGGCAAGGGCGACCTGGCCACCAACATCACCCGCGCGCGCTTCCGGCCGATTCCAGACAGCGCGTACGCGCTGATCGCCTACTACTTCAAGCGGATCACCACGCTCGTTGGCGGGGCGGACGGCGCGAGCAACTGGATGCTCACGTACAACCCGGATGCGTACCTCTACGCGTGCCTGCTCGAGTGCGCGAACTATCGGCAGGACGCCGAGGACATCCAGCGCTACGGGCAGCTCCTGGCCAACGCGGTCAATGACATCGTCGAGCAGGACGACGACCGCCGCGTGGGGTCGAGCGCCCCGCGTGCGGCACCCGGCGTGCGCATGATGCGGGGCATGTAGCCGATGGCGCGCTCGCCCAAGTACGTCCCGGTCTACTTCGCGCCGGACAAGGATCCCTCGTGGAACGTGAATCCCGGGGTGCTCACGGACGTGCGCAACCTCGTCCCCACGGTGCGCGGGACGCTGGCCAACTACGCGGCCACGGCGGCGGAGAACTTCACGGCGGTGACTCCGCTGGTCACGGCGATCATCCCGAATACCGCCAAGATCATGCGCCGCGTGGGGGTTATTGCCGGCAGTGGATCGGCGCGACTCATCATCGGCGGCGATTCGGACCTGCTTGAGCCTGTTGGCGCCGTTCTGACGAATGTGTCAAGTGCCCCGGGCGCTTATGGCGCGCTCGAATGGGCGCTTGACGCCTTCGGCGACTCGATGTTGGCGGCCGGAGCCAGCGTATTTCTCCAGCCGTCCTCGCGCATCCAGCGGTCCACCGGGGCGGCGGGAACTCTGTTCGCGGACCTTCCAAATTCTCCGCGCTGCGCTATCACGGTTGTGCAGCGCGGCTTCGTGCTCGCGTTCAACTGCTACGACGGCACGAACTGGTACAGCGACGGCTGGATGTGCTCGGGATTACAGAACCCCACGTCGTGGTGCGCCGACTTCACGGCTCCGGCGAACGTGGCCACGCAGGCGAACTACGGGCGCGTCTACGAGACCTCGGGCGGCTGGCGCGCGGCGCACCGCATGCGCGATGGCATCGCGGCGTACAAGGAGGATTCTCTCTACCTCGGCCGTTATACCGGCCCGATCACGTCGAGCGCGCCCAACACGTGGTCGTTCACCCTCGTTTCGGATCGCATGGGGGTCGGCAACCACAACGCCGTGGCCATCGTCAACGGCGTGCACTACTTCGTGCACCGCACCGGCGTGTACCGCTTCGATGGCAGCTACCCGCAGAACATCGGCGTAGGCAAGGTCAATCGATGGCTGCAAGAGCGCATCGCCCGGAGCTCTCTATACACGCTGCCGGGGTTCCGCTCGCAGGTCAACGAAGAGGAATCGACGATCACATGGTGGTTTCTCGCCAGCGCCCTCGCCAGCAGCAGCGGAAACACCATCATCAACGCCGGGCTCGTCTATAACTACGTCACCGACTCTTGGGGCTTCATTGATCGGCCCTGGGACGAGCAAGGCGCACAGACCTCGCTGCGCTACTTCCTCGCGCCGGTGCAGGCCTCGCGCGCGGAAATGCGGGCATGGACCGCGAATTTCCCGGTGGATGGGCGGCGCGCCACGCAACTGTCGGTCGGCCAAGACATCACGGCCGGGACCGTGCTCTTGCGTGGCGCCGTGATCGGTCAGAGCTCGCGCGGGGCCGACACCACGAGCATTGCCGTCACAGGCGATCTTGGCGACGACGTGAATTACTCGCGCGTGGACGAGGTGAAGCCCCGGCTGCTCACGAGCGACGACGAAGGGCTCGCGGGGGCGTGCTACGTCGACGCGAAGGAATCGCAGGCGCACTACTACCGGCACGAGGGCGTGATGCTCGTGGGCAGCGCGGCAGCGGCGGCAGTGGGGGACGCATACGTGCGCCTACTTCCGTCGGATGTCGGGCTCGGCGCGTCGTCCGGGCGGACGATCCTAGCCGGCGACTTCATGTCGTTCCAGGCCACCTTGCTCGCAGGCTCGCTCACGACGCCTGTAGGGCTGCGCGTGAACTTCACCGACGCGAGCGTGGCAACCTTCACCACGACGTTCGCAAAGCTGGACCGCACGGTGAACGTGAGCCTCACCATGGCCGCCCAGGCGGGTAAGACCGTGAGCCTGGTGCAGGCGTACTTCGGGAACGCGGCTGGCGCGGGCCTGCATCGGGCGGTCCTTCGCAACGTGCGCATCACGGATGCCGCTGGCGCGAATCAGCTTCGCCTTCGCGATCAGAACGACCTCATCTACATCAACGCCGGCGCCACGGTGGGCTTCTGGACCAACTGGGCGGGCTTGGTGGCCGAGGACGTGAAGAGCTTCGGCCGTGAGTTTGCTCACGACCCGCTGCGTCGTCGTTTCCAGGGCAATGCAACCGGTCGCGTGCTGCGCGCGCGGCTCGAACTGCCCAACCGTGTGGATCTCGGCGGTCTTTCGATCAACGTCGCGGCGGCGGAGGGCACGGAGTGAGCAACCCGTTCCTGCCCGAGCTGCCGCAGGACGCGCGGCGGTACGACGTGGACCTCAATCTGCGCCTGTTCAACCTGCTCGATGGGCTGGACGAGGGCGTGCGCGCTGCGCTGGCAGCCGCGCTGGCAGCGAGCAGCGGCTCGACCGCGAACACGACGACGAAGCGCATGGCGATGGCGGGCGGTCTGGCTGCGCTGCCGGTTAATTTCGGCTTCGCCGGGTTTGCTTTCACGGCGACCGGTGCGGGCACCAACACGGCGGCCACGCCGACGACCACCAACGCGCTCACGAGCCTGTATCGCTCGCGCGTCAATTCCACGGCGGCGGTCAACACCGGCGGCGCGCTCAACACCGGGCTTGCAGGCGCGTGGCTCGGCAACGCCGCGGGGCTCGGCGGTTTCACCGCGCGGCACGTGTTCGGCATCGAGACGCCGCAGCCCGGCATGCGCGTCGCGGTCGGCCTCTTCCCCAATGTCGCCGTGTCGATGGCGGTGGAGCCCTCCACCTACCTGAACTGCGTGTTTGTGGGCGCCGATTCGACCGACGCCAACCTGCAGATCATGAGCAACGACGGCGCGGGCGCCTGCACGAAGGTGGACCTGGGCGCGAACTTCCCGAAGGGCACCGCGGGGGCGCTCTATCGCCTGACGCTGTCCGCTGCCGCCAACGGGACCGAGGTGGCCTACACGGTGGAGCGGCTCGATGTGGCGGCGACGACCTCGGGCGTGGTGAATGCCAACCTGCCCGCCAACACGTTCTTCATGACGCCGCAAACGGCCTTCGGCAACGGCACGACGGCCGCGATTGCCATCGGGGTCTACATCCGCAACGAGCTGGAGATTCCCTACTGATGGGCGACACGCCGAACCCGACGAACCGGGACGACATCTTCCAGCGCGCGGTGCGGGGGAATGCGCATGCGCTCGCGTTCCTCAACGTGGTGTTCCACGCGGCCGACGTCGCCGACGACCTGCACGACCAGGACAAGCCGGCGAGCGTGGCCGACCTTCTGCACTCGCTCACGTCGCTGAACCTGATGCCGTTCTACCAGCAGCACCACGGCGCACTGACGGCGCTGATGCTGACCGGCTCACTGGCGTGGGACTTGAGCAACGAGCTCCCGCCGCGCCTCGCGCAGCACTACGCGTGCGGCCTGGAACACGTCCTTTTCTACGTCGCGCTCGTGTGCGGCGGTTACGAGCACGCGAAGGCGATCGCGCGCGAATGGATCATCGACGGAGACAACGATGGGCGGATGGACTGACAGCGGCGGCGGCAGCACGACGACCACGCAGAAGTGGGAGCCCCCGGAGTGGACGCAGCCGGGATGGCAAACCCTCGTGCAGGGCGCCACGCAGCTCGCCACGAAGCCTTACCAGCCGTTCGACGGCATGCGGGTTGCCCCGATCAACGGGTACCAGACGCAGGGGATGAACTTCCTGGAGGACCGCGCGCTGTACGGAGCGCCGGACCTCAACGCGGCCCGCGGCATGTCGATGAACATGAGCCAAGGCAACTACGCGAATCCGTGGGCGGGCAACGTCTCGGGCATCTCGCAGGGGTTCGCCTACAACCCCTGGGCCGGGAAGGCGGATGCCATGCTCGGGCAGAGTGACCCCTACAGCACGGACGCCTACACGCAGGGGATTCTGGCCAACGTGCGCGACCAGATGACGCAGGCCCACATGACGGGCGCCGCGCCGCAGATCGACGCGATGGCCAGCGAGGGCAACGGGTGGGGTGGCGGCGGCTGGAAGGCGATGCAGCTCGCGGGCCTCTCGAACCTCGACAAGCAGGTGGGCCAAGCGAGCACGCAGATCCTCGAGGACCAGCAGCGCTTCAAGTCGGGCACCTACCAGGCGGACATGAATCGCGCGCTGCAGGCTATCGGCATGGGCTCCGGGATGTACCAGGGAGACGTGGCGAACCAGCTGCAGGCCACGCAACTCGGCGGCGGGCTCTACGGTCAGGACATCGCGGCGATGCTGCAAGGCGGCGCGCTCGCGGGCCAGCTCTCGCAAGACGACTGGACGAGCGGCAAGGCGCTCATGGACATCGGGAACCTGCAGAACAGCTACGTGCAGAAGCTGCTCGACTCGCAGTACCAAGAGTGGCTCGCGGCGCAGCAGTACCCCGCGCAGCAGCTCGACATCCTCAAGACGGGCCTGGGTGCCGCGAGCGGCGCGTTCGGCTCCTCGTTCGCTTCGCAGACGCTGCCCTCGATGTCGCCGGTCACGGCGCTCGCGGGCCTCGGCTCGCTCGGCTACGGCATGGGCCTCTTCGGCTAACACTCACAGGAGAACGACATGGGAACTTGGCGCGATCAGGGCGGTGCGCAGCAAGGGCAGCAAGGCCCCACGATGGGGGCGGGACAGGGCATGCCGCAATCGATGTGGCAACCCTCGGTGCAGCCGGCGGGAACCGGCGGCTTCAAGCCGAGCGGCCCCACGATGGGCTACTCGCAGGGCTCTCCGCTGACGATGGGCGCGCCCGGTAACACCGGGATCGTCCCGCCGGGCGCGCCGCGCATGCCCACGATGCCCGGCATGACTCCCGGGATCTTCGGCAGCCGCGGCGGCGGCGGGCTCAACAACCCGGGCTCGCGCATGGTGAACCCGCAGTCCACGAACGGCACGGGCGCCGGCCCCGGCTCGAGCGCGCCCCGCATGTCGATCGCCGACATCGCCGCGGGCGGCATGGCCAACGGGTGGGACGCCGCGAGCGGCACGCCCGGCGGGAGCTTCTCGCAGATGCTTCTCGACAGCGGCAACCCGCAGGCCGCCAAGGCGGCGATGACCCCGGAGCAGTGGGCCGCGTTCCAGAAGTACGCGCAGGGTCAGGTCGCGCAGGCGAACAGCAACTACGGCGCGGGCATGGCCGATGGCACCTTTGGGCAGGGCTCGCTCGCGTTGCAGCGCGACGGCACGCTCAACGCCTACAAGGGCTGGCTGTAGCCGCATGGGCAAGTGGCGCGACAAGTCGCTCAAGGGCAGCGACTATTTCAAGATCGGGCTGGGCCTCGCGGCCGCGGGCACTGGGCTCGGCGCCGCCGGGCTCTTCGGTTCGACCGCCGCCGGGGCCGCGGGCGTGGGCGCTGCAGGCGTGGGCGGCGCGGCGGCCGGCGTGGGGGGCACCGCGGGCGGACTTGCGGGCCTGTTCGGCCCGGCCGCGGGCAGCCTGGGCGCGGAGCTCGGCGGCGCGGCCATGACGCCGATGATCACCGGCGCCGGCGCGGATGCGCTCGCGGGCGCTGGCGGCCTGTCGATGTTCGGTCCCGGAGCGCAGGGCGCATCGATGCTGGCCGCACTCGGCAGCCCCGCCGCGACGTCGCCCGGGCTCTTCTCCGGCGCGAACATGGGCAAGGCCCTCAAGGGCTTCAACGCATTCCAGCAGATGGCGGGGGGCGGCCAGCAGGTTGCGCCGCCGCCTGCGCCCAATCGCCCCTTCCCGAACCCCGCTGACGCGGGCGGCTCTTTCACCGACGCGTACCGCAAGAAGCGCCCGCAACCGGGCGATCCCGACTACCTGACCTGGATGCTCACCAATGGCAACGGTTAACGCTCCCGACCTCGATGCAGCGCTGCAGCAGCTCCTCGCGAGCGGCGCGTTCCTGCCGCGCCCCAACACGCCCGCCGTCAGCAACGCGGGCATGTTCCCGTCGCCGCAGTCGCCCTACAACTCGATGAGCGACCAGATCACGGACGCGTTCAAGCTCTCGGGCACGATTCCCGGGCGGCCGGTGAACACGCTCGGCGGGAACGCGGTTCCGCGCTACGGCTTCTCGCAGGCCCCGGCGAACGTGGGCGGCGCCAACTGGGGCGCGAGCGCGTACACCGCCGGCGGTTTCAATCCGTACGCGGGTCGCGGCAACGGCATCTTCAACGGAGGCACCCCGGGCGCGCCCACGCCGACGAACCCCACGAACCCGGCGCCTCCGACCACGTTGCCGCCCAGCACCACGCCGATCCCGCCGCGCACTCCGAACCCTGGACAGACGCCCACGCCTGGCGGCGGCAACGCGCCCTATCAGCCGCCCGGCACGCCGCCGACGAGCCCCGATCGCCCCGGGGTCGGCGGCATCTTCACGGGCACGCCGCCGGTCACCGGCCAGCCGCCGGTGTACCCCAACCCGAAGTACCCGATCAGCGAGATTCAGAGCCCGCTGCAAGACCCGAAGAGCGGGCAGATGGACCTCACGCAGATGGCGCAGTTCATCGCGCAGCAGAGCGACCCCGCGGCGCGCGCGGCTTCGCGCGCGGGCCTCGAGCAGTGGGCGCTGTCGCAGGGCATCCCGCCCGGTGCGATCGCGATGGCTCTGCAGCAGGTCATGGGGCCGGACGTCTATCGCGACTGGAGCGGCCAAGCCGAGAACGCGTATCTGCAGAGCACGACGTTCGATCCCGCCACCGGCAAGTGGTGGATTCGCGGCCAGGAGCAGCAAGGCACGCTGCCCGGTTGGACCTCGCAGTACATGGCGGCCTACAAGTAGGGGGAGCGCGGCGATGGAATACGACCTTTCGGGGCTGTTCCCGGGGCTCGACCTGACGGCCTTCCAGCCGACGGAAGAGGAGCGCCGCCGAGCGCGGCGTGACGGCTTCCTGTCCGCCGGCTTCGCGCTGCTCGCCAACCCGTACCGCGGGCAGGAGATGCAAGCGCTCGGCAACGCCGGGCAGGCGGGCCTCTTCGCGCGCCGGCAGTCGCTCGATGACGAGATGAAGCGCCGCCAGCAGGGGCTCATGCAGGCAGCGACGACACAGAAACTGGAGAAGGACACACAGCAGCAGGCGCTCATCAACAACGCGATCGCCGACCTGATGCGTCGGCGCCAAGGCGGGACGCCGGGAGCGCCCGCGCCAGGGCCGCAATCGATGCCTGGCGCGTCGTCGCCGCCTCCGACCGGTCCGAGTGCCACCGGGGCGCCCGCAGCGCCTCCTGGCCCGGTTTCCGCGGCTCCCGGCCTGCCCGACACGAGCGATCTTGAGTTGCTGTTCGCCGCGGGCGGCAAAAAGGACATGGCCGACGTGCTGCACCGGCAAGGCTCCCTCACGCAGGGGCCGATGGGCACGCTGATGCGCAATGGGCAGGTGGTGGGCCAAGTCACGAACGGCGGCATCCTCTACTTCGACGGGACGCCCGGGGGGCGTTTCGAGCCCACGAACCCGAACGCCGTGAAGGCGGGCGCCGAGGCCAAGGGCGCCGAGAAGCGCGCGGAGGCCGCGGCCACGGCGGAATTCGACCTCGTGTCGGTGCCGGACGGGCGCGGCGGCATGGTCTCGATGCCGCGATCGGAAGCGCTCGCGCGCACGCGCGGAGCGCCGTCAGCGCAACAGCCCGGCGCCGCGCCGATGGACGCCGGCGAGCGGGTGACCATCAACCTCAAGGACGCGCCGCGGGGGGAGGCCATCGCGCTGCTACAGCAGATCCTCGGTCAGGGCGGTGCCCCGGCGCCCGCAACCGGAGCGCCCGCGGGTGGTATCGGTTACGACCCCGGCCCCGTCGCGCAGCACCGCGAGAGGGCGGCGATCGACACGGCCGCCGCAGGAGACAAGGCGTCGATCGATCTGGCGTTGAAGCAGATCGACAAGGGTTACGAAACGGGCACGGCCGCGGCGAGCAGCATCTCGACGATCCACGAGGCGCGCCGCGCGCTCGACAGCGGCAAGGTGATCAGCGGCGCTGGTGCGGACTTCCGCCTGGGCTTCGCGCGCGCGCTGTCGCTCGGCGGAAACGGCGACGCGAAAGAGCAGGTTGCCGCGACGCAGACCTACGCGGCCACCATGGCCCGCCAGGTGCTCACCATCATCAAGAACCTCGGCGCCGGCTCGGGGATCTCGGACGCGGATCGCGAGTACGCCGCGAAGATCGAGGGTGGCCAGATCCAGCTGGACGAGACCTCGATGCGCCGCCTGCTGGACATCTCCGAGAAGGCTTCGCGCGCGGCGATTGCGTCGCACAACCAGCGCGCCGCGCAGGGCGCGGACACCTTCCAGCTTCCGCGGGTGCGCGAGTTCTACACCATCAAGGAGCCGGGGCAGTACGAGGCGCCGAAGCGCGATTTGAAGCGCAACGCCACCGAGCTCTACCAGGCGCAGCAGGCGATCAAGCGCGGGGCCGATCCCGCGGCCGTGCGGCGGCGCATGCTCGAGCGCGGATTCGATCCGGAGGGCCTGTAGATGGCGGCCGATCCCTACGCCGATCTGGTGCCGCAAGCGCAGGAGGACGAGCGCAAGCGGAAGCGCGAGGCGCCGCGCGACCCCTACGCGGAGCTCGCCCCCGGCGGCACCGCAGAGGACGTGAAGCGCGCGGTGCCGTGGTCAATCCCGAAGGCGCTCACGGGCTTGTTCGGCCTGCCGCGTGACGTGCGCGATCTCGCCACGGCTGGCCGCGAGAAGCTCTACGGCTACCTCCCCGACATCATGCAGGGCGGCGTCAAGCAGCTCGACGACGCCGTGCGCATGCTGCAGCCCACCGACATCATCGCGCGCAACCTCCCCGGGTCACAGGATCTGCGGAAGAGCGCCGAGGCCGTCACCGGCCCCTGGTACGACCCGCAGACGCGCACCGGCAAGGCCGTCGACACGGCCCTGCAGACCGCCGCCACCATGGGCCGCAACTGGCTCACGACACCGGGGAAGGCCGCCATGCTCACCGGCGCCATGACCGCGGGTACCGAGGGCGCGGGCGCGCTCACCAACGACGACCCCGTCGCGCGCTTCATCGGCGGCGGCGTGGGCGGGCTTGGTCCCACCGTGGCCAACGCCATGCGGTCGCGGCCCGGCGCGGTGGTGCGCGATGCCATCGGCAACCCGTCGCCCGCGGACGAGGCGGCCGCCATTCAGATGCAGCAGCGCGCGCAGGCCGAGGGCGTGCCCCTGATGGGCACCGAGGCGCTGGACCGTGGGCACAACCTCACGAGTCACGTGCTGTCGTCCCTCGGCGGCGGACAGACGTTGCAGGACTTCCTCGCGCAGCGCGGCGGACAGGTCGATGCCTCCGTACGCCGCGGGCTGATCGCGCCCACGCGCAACATCGGCACGCCCAGCGAGAACGCCACGCGTGCACAGCGCGCCGCCACCGAGGTGATCTCGGGCGCCGAGCGCGATCGCACGGCGGCCGCGCAGCCGTTCTACCGCGCCGCTCGCTCCGACATCATCGGCCCCGACGCACTAGAAGGCGTCGCGCGCACGATCGCCGATGAGCGCCCGCACTTCCCGCTCCCCGGCCAGCAGTCGGCGCTGACGCAGTTCGAGCGCGCCATCGAGGGCCGCGCCGGCATGCCGGCATCGACGGTGGAATCGCTCGCCCGCGGCGCGCGCATTCAGGCAGAGCTGCCCACCATCGGGGCCACGCCCGCCGACAAGCAGGCGGCCGCCGCTCTCGGGCGTGTGCGCGAGGCCCTGCACGAAGCGGCCGGCCTAAGCCCGAACGTACAGGCCGGCCGACAGGCGTATCAGGACTTCACGCGGAATGTGCTCGACCCGCTCAACGCCGGCCCCGTGGGCAAGGTGGCGGGTCGCGGGTTCGATCCCGCCGTCACGCCGCCGGCGCAGCGCGTCACCTCCGCGGTGAGCGACGCGAGCACGGTGCGCGCCGACGACATCCGCACCCTGCACACGCAATTGAACGCGCAGGACCGGCAAGCCTTCCCGGGCATCGCGAAAACGTGGTTCGAGAACGAGCTCGACGCGGCGCTCAAGCCGACGCAGGCCGGCAACACGTCGGCCGCCGGCGCGAAGGTAGCGCATGCGTTGGTGGGCACGCCGCAGCAGCGCGAGAACTTCCAGGAGGTCATGCGCGGCGTGGCGATCGCCAACGGCCGCAACCCGGACGACGTCGTGCGCGGGGCGATGAACCTCATGCAGGTGCTCGAGCGGACGGGGCGCACGCCGGGCGTGGGCTCGCAGACGGCCTCCCGGGCGGAGATTTCGCGCGAGCTCGGCAAGTCGGTCACCGGCGACGCGCTGGACATTGTGTCCGCGCGACCGCTTGGCCCGTGGAGCAAGCGCATCGACGACTGGGTCAACCGCAGCCGCAACGCCGAGCTTGCGCGCGTGCTGACGGCGCCGAACTCGGTGGAACTGCTGGTGAAGATGGCGAAGCTGCGCCCGAACGGGCTGACGATGCGCTACTACGTCGCGTCCATGCTCGGGCTCGACGAGGCTATCGCCGCGGCGGACGGACCCGGTCCAGGAACTCCATGACGATGCAGCCCACGAGGCCGACGACGACCAGGATCAGGAAGAGGGTGAGCACGTCGCCCTTGTACGCCCAAACCACGAATCGCGCAACAGGGGATTGCGATGTCTGAAACCATGCAGCTGGTGCTGTTCTTCGCAGGCCAACTCGTCACCGCGGCGGCGATTTGGGGGGGGCTTAAGGTCGAGATTCGCTCGTTGCACGAGAAGGTGGCGGCGAACAAGGAGGCGGCCGAAAAGGCGCACGAGCGCATCGATCTGATGCTCGGATTGGGCGACACCGGGAGCCACCCGGTGCCGCGGCGCGGGCGATGACACACACGCCCGAGCTCCGCGACTTCGTGGCGGCCTGGGAGGAGCTGCGCACGCGCGCCTATCAGGACGTGGCGGGGGTGTGGACCATCGGCTATGGCCGCACGACCGACGTGCAGCCGGGCGACACCTGCACGGCAGAGCAGGCGGCGGTGTGGCTCGACGAGAGCCTCGCCGAGTACGGCGACCGCTTGCAGGCCTACATGACGCGCGAGCCCGCGCAACAGCAGTACGACGCGCTGCTCTCGCTCGCCTACAACTGCGGCGTAGAGGCGATCGGCGACAGCGGCGTCATGGCGCGCTTCAACTGGGGATTGGACCAGGAATGCGCCGACCGCTTCCTCATGTGGAACCGCAGCGGAGGTAGAGAGTGGAACGGGCTGACAAAGCGGCGCCGCGGCGAGCGGCGAATCTACCTGCTCGGCGCCTACGATGCCCGGCCGTGACGTGGTCCGGCTTCTGGCACAAGTTCGACCAGGCGCGCGCCGTCCCTCGCGCCTGCGTCGCCGCCTACGGGGTCATGACGTGGAACGTCACCGAGTGGTTCATGGGGATTCCGGACCCCACCAACGCGCAGGGGATGTTCGTGTCCGTGGTCTACGGTGCGATCCCGTTCCTCCTGAACTTCTACATGCAGAACGGCGTGCGGTGGGATGGCCAGATGCTGCCGCCGCCGAACCAGTTCGTGGCGCGGTGGGACGCGCCGCGCACCCGACGAGTGGACATCCCCGATGATCGCTAACCGCGGCTTCGCAGGCCTCGCCCTGCTGCTCTACGTCCTCACCGCGGCGCTCGCCGTCGGTGCCACCTACGCCTTCCTCGAGAAGCGCTGCAACAGCGCGTGCAAGGACGCGCGCGCCGAGGTCGTGGCGCTGCAAGCCGAGAAGGCCGCTGCGCAGGAGCGCGCCACGGCCATGGCCATGCTCGCCGCGCAGCGCCTCGACGACACCGACCGCGCCGTGCGCGCCAACCAGGAGAAGAACGATGCGACGATCGCCACGCTCGATGCCCGTGCCCGCGCTCTGCGCGGCCGCCTTGTTCGCGTGTCTGCTGATGCTGCCCGGCTGCTCGCCGACGCAGCCATGGCGGCCAACGCCGGCCATGCCGCCCCTGCCGAAGTCGATCACGGACCCGCCCCCGCCGTTCCCGATTCCGCCGCGCCCGGTTCCCTCGTCGTCTTTGACGAGGGCGAGCTCACCGCCTGGGGCGTGAGGGCCGGCGCCGCCTACCTCTCGTGCCGCACGAAGTGGGCCGCGTGCGTCACGGCCTACGAGAAGGTCCGCACCGCCAACCAGCCAGGAGCACCGCCCCCGTGAGTGCCATTAAGGAATTCCTCGCCCGCCCCGTCACCGCGCCTCTGTGGGTGTACGTGGCCACGGCCATCGCCGCCTTCGTCATCGGAGCCATCGCATCGTGACCGATCCCGTCCGCTTTCCCGCCTACCCCATCCCCGAGAAGTGGGCCGAGCTCTACGGCGTGTTCGCCGCCATGTTCGCCGGCGACTGGGCGCTCGCGCGCCAGCGCTGGGAGGCCTCGACCAAGACGCCCTCCGGCACCTACTGCACCGACTGCGCCGGCGGCATCCAGTACAACTTCGAGCAGTGGCAGAAGGGCCGCGTGTACCCCACGCAGCGCACCGGGATCAGCCTCAAGCCCGGCGCGTCGCCGGTGGTCGTCACGATGCAGCCGAACGTGTGCTACCTCTTCGGCGCCGGCGGCGACGGCAACGGATCGGCCGCGCAGCCGGAGGGCGGCGTCGGCATCGCCGGCGGCGTGTTCCGGACGTCGGTGGTCGAGGTCACGCTCGATCAGCTTCCGGAGCAGGGCGTCAAGGCGATCTACCCCGTCCCGGTGCGCGGCGGCGACGATCTCGGCATCATGATCCTGGGCGACGTGGGCCGCGAGGTCCGGGTGGACATCCGCCTGTAGCTACGCCAAATCCGCGCCAGGAGGGATGTTTCACGGGGAACACTGCCGCCCTTCCTGGGCACCACGTCACGCATGAATTGAGGCCCTCCGGGGCCTCTTTTCATTCACAGGCTACACACCAGGTATACACTGCGCACCCTAGCTGGCTACGCCAGAATCACGCCCGGGAGGGGCGATGGCGTCGTACCGAAAACGCGGTAAGACGTGGCGCGCCGAGGTCGTGGTGGGCACCATACGCGAGTCCGCCACGTTCCCCGACAAGGGCCGCGCGGTCGCCTGGGCCACCAAGATCGAGGGCGAGCTCCGGGCGGCCGCGCGTGGCGAGATCATACCCCGGAGCGTGCGCCACGGGCTCGAACGCTACCGCGACGAGGTGTCGCCTACTCATCGGGGCGGCGAGTGGGAGCGGAAGCGCATCGGCAAGTTCCTCGGCACCCCGGATAAGCGGTGGCCCGAGCTCCCGAAGCGCCCGTCGGTGCCGTTCCTGCACAAGCAGCTTGAGGCCGTCACCAAGGCCGAGATCGGCGACTGGCGGAAGGCGCTCATGGCGAGCCTAGCGCCGAGCTCGGCCAGGCGCGAGTACGGCCTCCTGCGCGCCATCTTCGTGGCCGCCAAGGAATGGCAGTATCTCCACGCCTCCCCATTCGACGGCATCGCGCCGCCGCCCGAGGGCAAGGCGCGCACGCAGCGCGTGAGCGATACGCAGATCGCCGCCATCGCCGGCGCGCTCGGCTACGCGCCCGGGAGCAGGCCGGGAACCTCCCAGCAGTTCATCGCGGCGGCGATGCTGCTCGCGGTCGAAACCGCGATGCGGAAGGGCGAGCTGCTCACGCTCGACCAGGACTCGCGCCG
>CAYTMO010000004.1:0-40505 GCA_964439045.1 uncultured Candidatus Saccharibacteria bacterium | reverse complement strand
GATGAACAAGATCTGTTCTACCGCTTTAGAAAGGCGGGGAATGGAACCCCGTCTGACTTGGAAAAAAAAGCTGTCGAGGCACAGCTTCTTGAGAAGTTAAAGGAAAAAAACAATGAAGACAAATAATTGTTATTAAATGCGTCAATATTTATTGACGCATTTTTATTACTTTTTCGAAACAGCATTGATAATGCTATATTATTTAGAATCGTGTTGACAATAAATTATAATCTGATAATATGAATCGTAGCTCGTTAAGAGCTTTTTGTTTACTAGTTTTTCCATTACAAAAACTGTAAACCATAAGACATATTGAATAATTTATGACAAGATCAATCAAAAAAGGAATAAACATCGACGAAAGACTTTTGAAGAAAATTGCAGGTAAAAACCCGCTAAACACACCTACTATTAAAACTTGGAAAAGAGCAGCCGTAATATCACCTGAAATGGTTGGTTTTACTTTTGGTGTTTATAATGGAAAGGTTCATATAGAAGTACTCTGTACAGAAGATATGGTAGGGCACAGACTTGGTGAATTTTCTCCTACAAAGAAATTTACAAAACACGGTGGAAAGATGCAGAAAGAGCTTGAACAAAAGAAAAAAGAAGCTGAAATAACTCAAGCAAAAGCAGCAAATGCCGCTGCGTCTTCAGCTAACACTAAAAAGAAATAAAAATTCAACAAGTTTACTTAAACAATTAAAATTATGAAAGCATTTTTAAAAAACTACAGACAATCACCAAGAAAAGTTCGTTTAGTTGCGGATTTAATAAAAGGTAAAGACATAGACCAAGCAGTTGTTTCACTGGACTTTCTTGCAAAGCGTGCAGGTGAGCCTATTAAAAAGCTTTTACTTTCAGCTGTAGCAAATGCAAAACAAATCGGAGCTGAAGCAGAGAACTTGTTTGTAAAAGAATTGACTGTAGACAAGGGTATTGTGATGAAGAGAATGATGCCTCGTGCTATGGGCCGTGGCGCAAGAATCAACAAGCGTACTAGCCACATCAACATAGTACTAGCAGAAAAAATACATAAAATTTCAAAGAAAGTTAAAAAAGAAATTGCAAAAATTCCAGGAGACACAAAGAAAGTTACTGTTAAAAAAGAGAAAAAGTTAACAATTAAAAGTCCAAAAAAATTAGCGACTAAAAGCTAGTACAATATTTTATGTCAAAAATAGTTCACCCATATGCACATAGATTAGTAATATTGAGAGACTGGAGAAGTCGCTGGTTTGCTGCACCAAAACAATATAATCTTTTCCTTAAAGGAGATGTTCTTATCCGTGAATACTTAGAAAAGAAATTACGCGGAATGTATGTTTCTGCTATTGAGATTGAAAGAAATCAAAAGACCACTCGTTTCATAATCAAGACTTCAAGACCAGGACTTATAATAGGACGAAACGGTGAAGGTGCTACAAAACTTAAAGAGAACATCTTAAAGAAGATGGAAAGTCTTAAGCTTCCTAAGACAGAAGATTTCAAACTTGAAATAGTAGAAATAACAAATCCAGAAGCAGACGCTGCAATAGTTGCTTATATGATAGTAGAAGGTTTAGAAAAAAGAATGCCTTACAGAAGAGTTATAAAGCAAGTACTTGAAAAGGTTATGCAAGCACCAGGTGTTGAAGGAGCAAGAATTGTTTTAGGAGGTAGACTTGGTGGTGCAGAAATCGCTCGTACAGAAGAATTAAAGAGAGGAAGTATTCCACTTCAAACTTTCCGTGCTGATATTGATTTCAAACGTGAGCGAGCAAACCTAGCATATGGAGTTATAGGTGTTAAGGTTTGGATTTATCGTGGAAAGATTTTTGCAGAGAAGAAAAAATAATTAATTCAAATATATGTTAATTCCAAAAAAAGTAAAATTTAGAAAGTGGCAAGTAGGACGAGTAAATCCAAAAGCTTTTACAGCAGATACAAGAGGTATTACTCTTTCTTTCGGTTCTTTTGGGCTTAAAGCTGAGAGCCAAGCTAGAATCAAATCAAATCAAATCGAATCTGCAAGAAAGGTAGTCGCTCGTACACTTACTAAAGCTGGCAAATACTGGGTAAGAATTTTCCCAGATAGACCTTTTACTCAAAAGGCAGCTCAGATGGGTATGGGAAAGGGTAAAGGAGATCCACAAGGATATTGTTTTGAGGTTTTACCTGGACGCATCATATTTGAAGTTGATGGAGTAGAAGAATCTGTTGCGAGAGAAGCATTAAGAAAGGCAGGTAGCAAGCTTCCAGTTAAGACAAGAATAGTAGCAAGAATACAAAAATAATTTAAATATATGGCAAAGAAAAAAGACAATTTAAAAGACGCAACTAAAGCAGAATTGCAAAAGCAATTAATTTCTCTTGAAGAGAGTTTGAGAGTTTTGCGTTTTAATACACAAGGATCAAAATCCAAAAACGTAAAAGAACAAGCTACAATCCGAAAGAACATTGCTCGAGTTTTGACACTTTTAAATACAAATAATAAATAAATTTATGGTAACTAAGTCAAAAACAACTAAAAAAGAAGTCACAACAAAAGAACCAAAAGGGGTAATTTTGAAAGGCGTTGTAGTGGGGGACAAGATGGACAAGACTGTAGTAGTCTCTGTGTCTCGTTTTATCAAGCACCCAAAGTATGGAAAGTTTTATAAAGTTAGCAAGAAGTACAAAGCTCACAGTGAAGAAAATCTTTATAAAATAGGAGACAATGTAGAAATAATGGAGACCCGACCAATTTCGAAAGACAAAAGACATAAAGTAATAAAGAAAATAAATAACAAAGAATAAATTTTATGATTCAGCCACAAACAATAGTAAAAATAACAGACAATGCCGGAGGTACCGTAGGACAAGTGTTCAAGGTATTAGGCGCTTCCAAGAAGAGATACGCTAGTATTGGAGAGCTTGTAGTTATTTCTGTTAAAGTAGCAAGCCCTCGTAAAGGAGTAAAGAAGAAAGATGTCCACCAAGCAGTTGTGGTGCGTACTCGTGCAGCATACCGCAGAAAGGATGGTTCTTATATTCGTTTTGATGATAACGCTGTAGTAATATTAGAAAAAGGCAAGATGGATCCAAAGGCAGGACGTGTATTTGGACCTATCCCAAGAGAGCTTGCTGAAAAAGGATTCCAAAAGATTATTTCTTTAGCACCGGAAGTTATTTAAGTAATATTAATTTTCTTCTAATTTTTAAACCATAATTACGAGCTTTAAAAATCAAAAGAAAATTACAAAAGATATGAAATTAAAAAAAGGAGACAATGTAATAGTGATCACTGGTAAAGACAAAGGCAAGAAAGGCACCATTGCTCGTGTATTGGTATCTAAAAACAAAGTAGTTGTAGAAGGTATCAATATGATGAAGAAGCACCAACGCCCTAGAAGAAGTGGCGAGAAGGGTAGTATGATAAATATGGCAATGCCTATGAATGCTTCGAATGTGCAGATTGTAGATCCAAAGACTGGTAAAGCTACAAGATTGGGCAAAAAGAAAGTAGGCGACAAATGGGTAAGAGTAGCAAAAAAGAGTAACCAAGAAGTTTAGTAGATTTTTATAATAAAAAAATGAAACATTTAACTGTAAAAGAAAAAGAAAAAAGTGCATTTGAAAAAATGAAAAGTGATTTTCATTACAAAAATGTAATGGCTGCTCCACGACTTAAGAAAGTCGTGATCAACGTAGGTACTGGTACAGGTATCAAGAAAGATAAGAACAAGAACACTTCTATTGCAGAAAGATTAGCAAAGATAACTGGTCAAAAAGCTACATTAAAAGGAGCAAAGAAATCTATTGCATCTTTCAAGGTAAGACAAGGGGACCCTATTGGAGTAGTAGTGACTATGCGCGAGAAGAGAATGTATGATTTCTTAGAAAAGCTTATTAACGTGGCACTCCCTCGTACTAAGGACTTCCGTGGTATTAATCGCTCTACACTAGACGACATCGGCAATATGACTATTGGTATTAAAGAGCATTCTATCTTCCCAGAGACAGCAGATGAAGATATCAAAGATGTATTCGGGCTCTCTATTACCCTCGTATCTTCTGCTAAGACCAAAAAAGAAGGCTTCGCATTCTTCGAACTACTCGGTATTCCTTTCAAGAAAGAAGAAGAAACTAAGAAGAAAAAATAGAATTTATATAATAAACAAAAAGCCCCTTGATAGGGGTTTTTTGTTATTCTTGACATTCTAGGTGTAATATGTTACTATATATCCAGAAATTGGGCTCCTTGAAAACTCTATGGTGTAAAAGATGTAAGATTTTTGGGCATTATTTTTTAGTGTCTAGGAATTTGCATCTTTTAACCAATAAAAATTCAAAAAATGAGTAAATCATTTGCATTAATCGCCTTGTTGTTTTGCAACGTTTTAGTGTCTTGTCAAAACAACACTTCTACTACCGAAACTAACGACGAACCAACTACCCAGCTTGCTGCCTCCGACACCACCACAACTACGACAAGTTCCATTAATCCATTAACGATTGATGAGGTTCAAAAATTCATCGCAATTGCCGAAGAAGATTTGGCTAAATTCCCTCGAATTACTAATTCAGGGGTTAATTTTAGAAACGATCCCATTTGCGGGAATAGAACTCGTGCGTACAGCGTGAATTTTGGGGTTAAAAAACTTGGAGGGGTTCAAGTTAAAAACAAAAAAGGACAGTCTTACCCGCTTAAAGGCACACTCTATGTTTCGCGGGTCAATCTGTCCTTGTACAGCTATGATAGTTTAACCCTCGAAGTGTTTACCAGTGGTTATGTCGAAGATGTGACAGGGGAAGACATCTCAACCTCTACCAATTCTTTCGATAACAGATGGATTCAGGTCCAACAAACTTCTAATGGTTGGGTAGTAACGAAGGTAGGTCAATCAAACCCAATGTTCGAATACGGACATTGGAATGACCCTACTCCCTACACGGAACCCCAGGTTTTTGAACTTACTTTTGCACAAGAGTTACCGGCAGAACTGCAGGCCAGACTTCAAGCTATTTGCGAAAAGTTCTGGATAAAAGCTAAACCCCTTGTAACTAAGTGTAGCGAAAAGAATGATTAATTTTTTTGAATAAAAAAACAATGACCCCAAAACGAAAAGACCTCTCAAGGCAATTTGTTTTGAGGGTCTTTTCGTTTTTAGTTGACTATGTGCGCACATTATATATACTTAGATGAGTATTAAAAAGCTATTAAAATATAATTAAATTATAAAATGGATTTACCACCTCCAACCAAGTTCGAAAAACCAGAACAAGAAAACGTAGTTTCTTTTAATAAAGTCAAAGAAGATTTAGAAGCCGCTAGAGCTAGTAGAGGGGCTGATTATGAATATGATCCACATTTTCCAAAGACACCAGATACTATAGCTCCCAATATAATAAAGTATGGAGAGAGTGATAATTTTATCGCGAAGTTTACCTATGCTTCTTCGGAGATTAAAGTTGACATAAGAAAGAAGGTTGTTGTGATTATAGATAAAACTTCCGGCACATCTAATGAAAGTGTTAAGTCTAATGAGTTTAAATTTTCCTACTACAAGACTACAAATCCAGAGCTAGAGGTTCTTGATTCGAATGGTAAGAAGATATTTGTTTTTAATCTTAAAACAGGGGAGGTTACTCAATTTATTAATGGTGAGGCAAAAAAGTACATCCCCGAAAAGCCTCTCGAGAATAAGCCTGAATCAGCTTTTACTGGTCCTTTATCAAGCAATATTAGGATAGTGTCTGGAGATCCTTTAGGGGATATAGAGCAACGTTTTGAATTAAACATAAAATTTAAAGGATACAGCATTAGATTTGTGAAAGGTCAATTTTTATTTCTATCTGACTACGCAAACGCAAATGATGAAAAAGGTCCGGAGATAAAACCCTATTCAAAACCCGAAGTCCAGATTAGAGGCAATACAATGATTATCACATTTGATAATCTCGATAGGCTTGAGATAAATTTGGAAAATGGTAGCGGGGTGTTGTATACAGGTGATAATACTTTAAATCTCCTCAATCCACAAAAATAAGAAGCAACTTAAGCTTTTAAAAGCTTATTCAAGCTATTGTTTTTTGATTTGACTTTGTGCGCACATTGTATATACTTAGTATATGACTACTTTAAACATAAGAGTTGATGAAAAAATAAAAGAAGCAGCTAGGAAGACCTTTGCTAGTATGGGGCTCGATATGTCTTCTGCTGTAAACTTGTTCTTGAATCAGGTAATTGTAGAGCAAGCTATTCCTTTTACTCCTTCAAACAAAAATGCCAAGGCTATTCGTGCAAAGTGGGATGCTGAAGTGAGCGAAGCCCTAAAAGGCAAGGGCTACAAAAATGCAAGAGAAATGCATAAAGCAATAATAAATAGAAATACTTATGCTCGTGTTTCCAACAAAACAATATAAAAAATCCCTAAACAAGGTTCTAAGAGGCGGTAAGTTAAGAGAGGAAGAAGTAAATGCTGTGGTGGATTTACTCACCACCTCTAATATTTTACCAGTAAAATATCGCGACCACTCATTGACGGGGGAATATACTGGATATCGTGAGTGCCACATACGACCAGATGTGTTGTTGATATATCAAATACGGGACAAAAAGCTAGTCCTTGTACTGGTAGATATCGGTTCGCACCCAAAGCTTTTTTAAGTATACAGAGATAATATCATAAGAAAAAAATTGACTTTATGCTATATATATATTAGTTTTAGCTCAAACAAAAAAGTTATTTATGGTAAAAGTTGTTATTTTAGTAGTATACGGACTATTGTGCCTTATAGGCACCATTTACTTTCGCTACACCGTTGGAGAACGGTGGGAAAGGAGGGATGGATTGGCTGGGCGATGAAAAAGCAAATCTAGTAGTTTTTGTTTTACTTTGCCTGTCTATATTTGGCGGGCTGAAGTTAAATGATTTTTTAACTTACATGGGGCTACTTAATTAGTAGTCCTCTTTAATTTTATTTGACTTTTCTTTTGTATCTGATAGTATGAGTAAGTTCTTGAGATGGGGTTGATCTGTGTTTCTCCTTAAGGCTATATATGTTGCTTTAAGAAATGACACACGATATCACTCTACTAAATGAGAACATTTTATTTATGGCATCCTTCGGGAATACTCAGGATGCTCAAAAATTATAGTCATTAGCATTCCTTAATTTTATGGCAAAAACATCAGTAGTAGCAAGAAGTAAAAAAACACCAAAGTTTAGCACTCGACAAAAGAATCGATGTTTTCGATGTGGAAGAGGACACGCTTTTATGAGAGATTTTGGAGTATGCCGTATTTGCTTTAGAGAACTTGCAAATGAAGGTCAATTACCAGGTGTAAGGAAGTCTTCTTGGTAAAATAACAATCAAATTTTATGGATCAAATTTCAAATATGATAATTTCAATAAAGAACGGAGGACAGGCAAACAAAGAGTCTGTGATGTTCCCGTATTCCAAATTGAAGCACGCTATAGCTGTATGTCTAGAAAAAGAAGGTTATCTTTCTAGTGTCGCAAAAAAGATGAAAAAAGGTGTGCCAATGCTTGAAGTAGGTTTGGTTTATATAGAGAAAAAACCAAAAGTAAAAAACGCAGAAAGAATTTCAAAACAATCAAGAAGAGTATATTATGGAATGAAAGACATCAACACCGTACGCAATGGTTCAGGGCTCCTTGTGCTTTCTACACCAAAAGGAATTTTATCAGGTAAAAATGCAAGAAAAGAACAAGTCGGAGGAGAAGCATTGTTTAAAATGTGGTAATACTAGTGCAAACTTTAAAATAAAAATTTTATGTCAAGAATAGGAAAAAAAGAAATAGTTATACCAAAAGGAGTTGAAGTTGCTATGAACGACGGTGTTTTAAAGGTGAAAGGTCCAAATGGCACCCTTACTAAAATTTTCCGTGATGACATAATAATAAACATTGCAGCGGATATGGTAACTCTTAACATAAAGAGAAATGACAAATTTTCAAAATCTCTTTGGGGTACATATGCATCTCATATCATAAATATGATTGCTGGTGTACAGACTCCATATTCTAAGAAATTAATCTTGGAAGGAGTTGGATTCAAATCTGAAGTAAAAGGCAAAGAGCTTCATTTAGCACTTGGTTTCTCTCATCCTGTTGTTGTTAAAATTCCAGAAGGGCTTACTGTTACAGCAGAGAAGAACAACATCACAGTTACAGGCATAGATAAAGAATTAGTAGGTAGCTTCACAGCAGCAGTCCGAGCGCTCAAAAAGCCAGAACCTTATAAAGGTAAAGGAATGCGTTATGACAACGAAGTTATTCGTAGAAAGGCTGGTAAGAAGACTACATAAAATTAGGTTCTAGTAGCTAGGTTCTAGAGACTAGAAAAATAAAAACAAAAAAATGCAAAACAAACAAGACAAAAGAATAAGACTAAAAGCAAAGATCAGAGTCAAAATAAACGGCACAGCAGCTTGTCCTCGTCTTTCTGTTTTCCGTTCAAATAAGTTTATCTACGCGCAACTTATAGATGATACAAAAGGTACAACAATAGCAGAAGCAAGTGACCTAAAAATAACAAAAGGTACAAAGTCTGAAAGAGCAAAAGAAGTAGGAGCTGCGATAGCAAAAGCAGGTATGGCAAAGAAAATCTCTCCTGTTGTTTTCGATAGAAATGGATTCAAATACACCGGACGTGTAAAATTAGTAGCAGACAGTGCACGCGAGGCAGGTTTAAAATTTTAATAAATATTTTTAATTTATGGATAAAGGAAACGAAAAAAAGAATACTGGTCGCCGAACTTCTTCCTTTGGAAGACCAAAGCCTGAGTTTGACCAAAAGATTTTAGACATTCGTCGTGTTACTCGTGTGGTAGCAGGAGGACGCAGATTTTCTTTTAGTGTTGCTCTTATTGCTGGAGATAAAAAGGGTGGCATCGGGCTTGGACTCGGTAAAGCAGGGGATACATCTTTGGCTATTAACAAAGCTCTTCGAAATGCAAAGAAGAATATGGTTAAACTAAAGTTGACTAAATCAATGTCTATACCTCACGAAGTTTCTGCGAAATTTTCAAGCTCTGAAGTAAAGATTATGCCCAACAAGGGACGTGGACTCGTAGCAGGTACAGTGCTCCGTGATATTGCAAAGTTGTCAGGAATGAAAGATATAACAGGAAAAGTTCTTTCCAGTACAAAAAACAAATTAAATAATGCAAAAGCAGTAATGGCAGCACTTGAAGGTATTTCTACCAAATATTCAAAACCAGTAACAGAAACGACAGTATTGGCAGGAGTCGAAGTACCAGTAGCTAGTGAACCAGAAAAAGTTAAATAATTAATTTTATGCAGATACATAATTTAAAAAGAAAAAATAAGAACAAGAAAGACAGACTTATAGGTCGTGGTGGTAAACACGCGAAGACTGCAGGCCGTGGAGGTAAGGGGCAGACTGCTCGTGCTGGTAACAAGCGACGCCCAGAACTTCGTGATATCATAAAGAAGCTTCCAAAATTGCGAGGATACCAATTTAATTCTTTTGCTATTTTACCTCTTAGTATTTCGCTCGACAAAATCGCGAAAGTTTTCCCTAAAGGAGGGGCTGTATCACCAGAGACCTTGCTTGAAATAAAAGCAATAAAGAAAAGAAAAGGTTTCGTCCCAGTAGTAAAAATACTAAACAGTAAAGAAGCTTTCAATGTAAAAATTCAAGTTACTAATTGTCTAGTTTCTAAATCTGCAAAAGAACAAATTCTAAAAGCTGGAGGGGAAGTAGTAGATAAGGCTCCAAAAGTAACAAAGTAATATCTGAGGAGGGGGATATAATAATATGCAAAATTTCTGGAAAAAAATAAAATTAGTTTGGACAGACAGGACTCTCAGAAACCGAGTCTTGTTTGTATTTGTTGCTTTGATTGTTTTCAGACTTTTGTCCGCTATTCCGATTCCTGGTATTGATACTTTGGCTTTAAATCGTTTCTTGGCAAATAACCAATTTTTTGGAATTTTAAACATCTTTTCTGGAGGAGGGCTTTCTAATCTTTCTATAATAATGCTTGGAGTAGGTCCTTATATTACTGGATCTATTATTATGCAACTTTTGACCATAATGGTGCCTGCGATCAAGCGTATCTACCAAGAAGAAGGAGAGATTGGTAGAAAGAAATTTACTCAATATTCAAGAATGCTTACTGTACCATTGGCTGCTATTCAAGGATTTAGTCTTTTGGCAATTTTGGAAACTCAAGCAATTTTGGTAGATCTAACTACTTTTGATCGAATCATAAACCTTTTAATGGTTGTAGCTGGAGCAATGCTCATAATGTGGCTAGGGGAGCTTATGTCTGAATTCGGTATAGGAAACGGTGTATCTATCCTTATATTTGCTGGTATTGTTTCTGCTCTTCCTACTAATGTCAGTCAGTTGCTCTTTACTTTCGACCCTTCTCAAATACCTCTTTATGTTGCATTTTTGGTTATTGGGGTATTAGTCATAGCTGGGGTAGTAGTAGTAACTGAAGCAGAACGCCCTATACCAGTCACTTATGCAAAGAGAGTACGAGGTACTAAGATGTACGGAGGGGGTTCTACTTATTTACCGCTTCGAGTTAATCAGGCTGGAGTAATCCCTATAATTTTCGCATTGTCTATTTTGCTTTTCCCTCAAATGATTGGTAACTTCCTTGCTACTTCTACCCAACCATTTTTGATGAAAGTATCTAGTGCGCTTATGTCTTTCTCTCAAACTTCAGTGCTTTACGCTGTGCTATATTTCGTATTAGTATTCTTGTTTACTTATTTTTATACTGCAGTTACATTTGATCCAGACGCACTCTCTACAAACTTGCAGAAAAATGGTGCATTTATTCCAGGTGTTAGACCAGGAGTTTCTACCTCTGCTTATATTTCAAAAGTTCTAAGTCGTATTACTTTGCTTGGTGCTATATTCTTAGGTTTTATTGCTGTACTACCTCTTATTATGCAAGGTATCACAGGTATCACAGCGCTTGCGCTCGGAGGTACAGCACTCCTTATCGTAGTTTCTGTTGTGCTTGATTTGATCAAAAAGATAGACGCACAAGTCTCAATGAGAGAATACTAATTTATTTATTTATCCACTCTCTATAAGCTTTGACTATAATATCTACAACCTCCTCGAGGTTGTTTTTATTTGTGTCTATTACTAAATCATAAGAATCTTTTTTAGTGTTATCTACATTGTATAATTTCATATATCTTTTGTTTTCACTTTTTAATCTTTCAATTATCTTTTTGTAAATTTCTTCTTCTGTGTTGGCAGATTCACTTTCTTGTCTTAGTTTGTTTGTTTTGAGACTTGTTAGTATCCTTTCTTTTGCAATGTCTTGAGGTAGATCCAAATATACTTTAAAAGAGTCTGGAATCCAATGAAATGCCATACGTGAATCTATGACTATTTTCTTTAATTTTCCAGCTTTCCTGACTTCGGCGTCTATTTCGGCATCTATAGTATCATCATTTTCGGCTTTTAAGTTTAGCTCATTTATAGAAAGCCCCATATCTACAGCGATTTTTCTCATAAAATCCCCAGAAGAAAAACGTTCAAATCCTAGTGTTTTTGCTAAAGCATTTGATGTGCTAGATTTGCCACTTCCCGGAAAGCCGTTTATGGTTATGATTTCTTTTTTCATACTTTATTAAAGCACAATTTTGATTTAAATTCACCTTGATTTTAAGCTTTTAATTATGTATTCTAAGTATATGGAAAATAGTTATACTTTTGTATTTTTTGGTATTGCAGGTTCTGGTAAAGGAACACAAATGCAATTGTTAAAAGATTACTTAAAAGAAAAAGATAATTTAGAGTCTCTTTATGTATATCCAGGAGGAGAGTACAGAAAGTTAGTAGAATCTGGAAGTTATATTGGTACTTTGATTAAGGATTCTTTAGAACGCGGAGAGCTTCAGCCAGATTTCTTAACTACTTCAATTGTGACTAATATTCTAAATACTTCACTTTCGGCTGGAAAACATTTGATTGTAGACGGATATCCTCGAAGTGTTGCTCAATCAAAAGACTTTGAAGATATGATGAAATTCTACAAGCGTAGAATTGTAAAAATAATATATATCGAAGTTGGAAAACAAGAAGCAATAAGACGTAATCTGGCACGAGGAAGAAGCGATGATACAAAAGAGGGTATAGCTAAGCGCTTTGATGAATATGTAGACAATGTAATACCCGCTATGGAATATTATGAAGATAAAGATGGTTTTGAATTCTATGCAATAAAAGGGGAGCAAAGCATTCAAGATGTACATAGAGATATTATTAAGGCTTTAAAAATTTAATATTTAATCCCAATGAACGACGAGAAAATAATCATATCTTTAGGAGGTTCACTTATTATCCCAGAAGAAATAGACCAAGAATTTTTGAAGAGTTTTAAAGAGTTGATTGTTTCTCAAATTGCAAAAGGTAAAAAATTTGTAATTATTACTGGTGGAGGGAAAGTGTGTAGAAAGTATCAAAATGTCGCAAAAGAAATAAGCACTCCTTCAGACGAAGATTTGGATTGGATTGGAATAGCATCTTTGAAATTGAACGCAGAGCTTTTGCGTGTGGTTTTCGGAGAATATGCAAACAAGGAGGTTGTCGCTAATTTGGCAGATTCTTTTGTTTTTGAAAATTTTGTTGTAGTGGGTTCTGCTTATAAGCCAGGGCATAGTACGGATTATGATGCAGTTCTTGCCGCTAAGACTGTTGGGGCAAAGAAAATAATTAATTTATCAAATACTGATTATGTTTACGATTCTGACCCACGAACAAATCCAGATGCAAAAAAGATTGAAAAGATTTCTTGGGCAGAGTACCGCAAGCTTATTCCAGAAGAATGGAATCCAGGGCTCAATTCTCCTTTTGATCCTATTGCTTCTAAGATGGCAGAAGAAGAGGGAATTAGTGTGATGACTATGAATGGGAAGCCACTTGAAAATTTGGCAAATGCACTTCTAGGCAAAGAATTTCAAGGTACTACTATTTTTTAGTTTTCTAGGTTTAAGCGTTTTTATTTTATATGAAATTTAATTTACCATATGTCGATGATGTAAAAATGAAAGAACCTAAAGGGATCTTTTGTTGGTTATATGAAAATACAGAAAAGTCTGTATGTTGTTTTGGAGCTAAACACGAGCGCGGATTTACTCCACAAATGAAAAAGATTATAGAAGTATGCAATGAGTATAAGCCAGATTGTGTAATAGTCGAAGGATACAAACAAAGAATTAAAGACAAAGATTTTTCTGATTTAAGCGTGAAACTAGATGAAAGTTTTCAGGGGAATGAATCTCTTTTGGGTATCAATTTAGCTTTAAAAAATAATATTCCTGTATACTCTTGCGAGCCTACAGATGTTGAAGAGTTAAAAGAAATGCTTAATGTATATTCTCCTGACGAATTACTCGCTTTTTATTCTTTTAGAGGTGCTGGTATTGTTACCACCGATATTTCTAAAAAAGACAATAAGAATGAAACAGAATATGACATCTTTTATGAAAGATACAGAAAAGCGCTTCAAACATTAAAACCAGAATATACTCCAGACAGAGAGAATATTTTTAACATTTATAAAAAATGGTTTGGCAAAGAGTTGTATCAATTATCTGCGCTAGAACAAAACAGATATGTGTGGCCAACAAAGAATGAATTAGATTGGAAAAAGAGTAACGATATTTCTAAAATATCAAGCAAAACTCGTAATAATATAATTATAGAAAGTTTATTTAATTTATTAGAAAAACATAAAAAAATTTTTGTAATTTATGGCAAATCACATTTGCTTGTGTGGGACGATGTTTTAAAAGATACTTTTGGACTCGAAATGCACGAGGTGATTTTTGAACAGCAAAGTTAGTTTTTGTGAGAATGTTATCAGGGGAGATATAGTGGTATATAAATTTTATGATTATAATAAAAACACCAGAAGAAATAGAATTGTTGCGAGTTGGAGGGCAGAGGCTCGCTACTGTGCTTTATAAGGTGAAAGACATTGTAGCGCCTGGTGTGTCTACTTATGAGCTTGACCAGTATGCAGAAAAGCTAATCAGAGAATATGGGGATGAACCGGCATTTTTAAACTATCAGCCAGATGGCGCAAAGACACCTTTCCCAGCAAGTCTTTGTGTTTCAGTGAATGATGAAGTTGTGCACGGCATACCAAAGAAAGATAAAATTTTAAAAGAAGGGGATATAGTTTCAATAGATTTGGGATTAAAGCATAAGGGCTTGTTTACCGATATGGCTATAACAGTGCCGGTAGGAGAGATAAATGAATCTTCTAAAAAGCTTTTAGAAAATACAGAAAAGGCTTTGTATGTAGGAATAGAAAATGCAGTGGCTGGGAATAGGACAGGGGATATTGGCTTTGCAATTGAGAATTTTGTTCATTCGAAACATTTAAAAAAAGAAAATTATGGAATAGTAGAAGTTCTCTCTGGCCACGGTGTAGGAAAGTATATCCACGAAGATCCATATATACCAAACTTCGGAAAGAAAGGAACAGGTACCAAGCTTGTACCAGGGATGGTTGTGGCACTTGAACCGATGCTTAATATTGGTACAAAAAATGTTTTTATCGATAAAGATGATTGGACATTTAAAACAAATGACGGCAAGAGAAGTGCACATTTTGAACTCACTATTTTAATCACTGACAGCGAACCTGAAATTTTAACTAAAAGATAGTTTAGTATATAATTGAATAATAATGGAACCAGGTTTTTTCAATGAAAAGGAAATGCCCAAATTTACTACTCCTACAGAGGAGTTGGAATATTTGCGTGCTCGTGTAGCTAGACACGAGAATGATTTGATTGATAAGGGGCATTTCGAACATGCTAAAGAAGCGGTAAGTAATGTAATTGCAGAATACAAAAAAATTCCAGCTGCAGAAGTATTACACAAGGATGCTCTAATTAGAGAACAAGATCAAGAGGGAATAGTTTTAAAGTTAGCGCCTGAACCACACGACACAGTAATGGAAGAACTTTTGGGTATCGTCATAACAAAAGGTGTTAGAAACGCTCTTTCAATAGTAGAGAATATGAATAATCCTCACATAGATGATGATTTTCATCGATTACTTGTGCAATATATAAAAACAGGTCAAGCGACACCAGATATAAAAGAAGGTACACCTCTTCATAAATCCCTTAATATGACACTTTTTGAAGTTACTCTTCCTCCTTCTCAGGATGAAATTGGCAAAGGTAAAAGTTTTAAAGAATTTATAGGTGCGATGGAACAGTTTTATGCTGGAATGCAATCAATATCAGAAGATAAAAAAAATGAAAAAGAAAATTATTTCACCCTTGAGGTAGCATTAGGGAATAAAAATGATGAAGTCGTGATTTATGCAGGTATACCAAACAAGCACGTTTCGCTTTTTGAAAAATTAATTCTAGCAAATTATCAAGGAGCAAAAGTACTTGAGGTATTAGATGATTTTAATATTTTTAATGAAGAAGGTGAATCCATTGGAGCTTATGCTTATTTAACTGAAAGATCAGTATTACCTATTAAGACTTATGAAAATATAGATCAAGATCCTATGAATACAATACTTAACGTATTTTCTAAGTTACAAACAGTAGGAGAGGGTGCCGCTATTCAGCTTGTAGTTGCTCCAGCAGGGGATAAATTCATAAATGAATTCCATATGATATTGGACGATGTTAAAGACGGTATGTCAGTGAAGAATGCTTCAGACAATTTTTATAAATTCCATAAAGCATTTTTGAGTACTTCGAAGAGTTTCTTTTTTGGGCCTAAAAAAGAAAGCGAAAAGAAAGAAAAAAATATGGCGGGTCGTCGTGCAGTGGATGATGGTGCAGCAGAGAAAATAAGCAATAAGCTAAAGAGTAGTATTTTGAAAGCAAATATTCGTATTGTTACTTCAGCAAAGAGTAAAGATAGAGCGGAAGCTATACTTTCTGAAATTGAGTCTGCTTTTAATCAATTTACTGAACCAGCAAGTAATTCTATCGCTTTTGAAAAAATACAAGGTAGTGATTTAAAAAAGCTTTTTCACGACTTTTCTTACCGTGTCTTTTCACAAGAAAAGATAATGCCACTAAATTTGAAAGAGTTAGCCTCTATTTTTCATTTCCCAGTTGGTGTAGGAAGCCAACCACAGCTTAAAGAAGCAAAAGCGGGTATTGCTCCTGCTCCGATGGAACTTGCTGGTTTGGGTGATGAAGGAATTATACTGGGTATAAATAGCTATAGAGGCAAAGACACTACTATTCGGATGTCTCGTGAAGACAGAATGCGCCATATGTATGTCATAGGTCAGACTGGTACAGGTAAGACAACGATATTAAAAAATATGATTTACCAAGACATTCAAAATGGGGACGGGTGTTGTTTTATTGATCCTCACGGTACAGATATTCAAGATATATTGTCATATATACCCAAAGAAAGAATGGATGATGTAATATATTTTGATCCAGCATATACTGCGCGTCCTATGGGGCTTAATATGCTTGAGTATGATCCTAAATATCCAGAACAAAAGACTTTTGTAGTTAATGAATTGATGGGTATTTTTAATAAGTTGTTTGATATGAAAGTTGGTGGTGGGGCGATGTTTGAGCAATATTTTAGAAATAGTGCATTCTTAGTGATGGAGGATCCAGATTCTGGTTCTACAATGCTTGAGATTACTCGTGTTTTGGCTGATAAGAAATTTAGAGATTTAAAGCTCGCAAAATGTAAAAATCCTATCATTAAACAATTTTGGATTTCTGCAGAAGAGACAACAGGGGATCAATCACTTGCAAACTTCGTACCTTATATTTCTTCTAAATTTGATAACTTTATTTCCAATGACATTATGCGCCCGGTAGTGCTTCAGCAAAACTCTGTTTTTAACTTTAGAAAAATAATGGATGAGAAAAAGATTCTTTTAGTAAATCTTTCTAAAGGAAGGTTAGGAGACATAAATGCGAATCTTATTGGACTAGTTCTTGTGGGCAAGATTCAGATGGCGGCGCTATCTCGTGTGGATATGTTTGGTAAACCAATGAATGACTTTTATTTATATATCGATGAGTTTCAAAATGTCACCACAGATTCCATTGCTTCTATTTTGTCTGAAGCTCGTAAATACAGACTTTCTCTTACTGTGGCACACCAATACATTTCTCAGCTTGAAGAAAGTATTAAAAACGCAGTTTTTGGAAACGTAGGGTCTATGGCTATATATCGTATTTCCCCAGAGGATGCGAATTTTGTAGAGCCAAAATTTAAACCCACATTTACTGCGAATGATATTACAAAGTTAGACAACTTCAATTCTTACGTAAGTATGCTTGTAAAAGGAACACCAACAAAGCCTTTTAGTATGACATCACACTGGAGCTTGCTCCCAAAAGGGAATAAAGAAATAGTGGATAGTTTAAAGGAACTCTCGTATCTCAAGTATGGTAAAGATCGCGAAGAAGTAGAAGAAGAAATAATGGGTAGGTTCAATTCCTCAATGTCATAAAAGATTTTCTAGTCCTTGTGTTTTATTTGAATAAAACCTTTAAATTTGCTAGTATTTGAGTATTATAATATTAACTTAGAATTATTTATGCCAAGACCAAATGATGAGAAATCCTTAATTATTATCAAGCCTGATGCTGTGCAAAGGAATCTAATAGGGGAAATAGTAAGTCGTTTCGAAAAGAAAGGACTAAAAGTAATCGGGATTAAAATGATGAGTATTCAAGATGCTACTTTGGAGGAGCATTATGCACACATTGTAGACAAGCCTTTTTTCCCTGGTATTAGAGACTTTATGAAAGCTTGTCCAGTAGTGGTTATGGCAGTAGCAGGGATAAATGCAGTTTCTGCAATACGCCTCCTTGTGGGTCCAACTAAAGCTTGGGAAGCTACAGCAGGTACAATAAGAGGAGATTTTTCTCTTTCTACTCAATCCAACATCGTTCACGCTTCTGACTCTGTTGAAAACGGAGAGATTGAAGTAAAAAGATTTTTTGCAGACGAAGAAATTTTTGAATATCAAAAAATTGATTCAGATTTTATCTATGCTGAACACAAAGAGTAAATTTCTTTATTAAAAAATACTTAAAAACAAAAAAATGTTTTCGTCTAGTTGTTTATTTTTATTTTTTTGTTAAAGTTTAAGTAGGGTTATTTTTAATTATTACCTAGACACTATATTTAGGGAGGTTCGATCGGATTGTGCTTTGGCACAATACGTCTATCACCCACTTAGCTTAATTGCTATGGTAATATATTGAAGATAGCCCTAAGAACAACCCGCCCACTATACAGTAAGGCGGTTTTTTCTTTTTTATTTTATCTTTTTATTTCCTTATTTATTTTATAGGAGTATAATATACAAATGGAAGCATTGATGAATATGACCGTAGACAGAAAAAAGCTTTTTTTTCGGATAGCTTTTTTAATTTGTTTTATTTTTTTAATAAATGCTTTAGCTATTAAGTTTTATTGGTATTATTCCATAAGATGGTTTGATATGCCTATGCATTTTTTGGGTGGACTTTGGGTTGGGCTTGCTTTATTTTGGTTTTTTAACATTAAATCCATAGAAAAAAGCACTATTTTCAGAGTTATTTTCGGTGTTTTATTTGTGGGGTTGTGTTGGGAAGTATTTGAGTTTTTTGTGAACAATCTTTATTTCGCTCGATATCCGTTTGATGTTATGGACACAATCCAAGATATCTTTTTTGATTTATTTGGAGGTTTTTTATCTTTGATTTATTTTAAAAATAGGATAATGGGTATAGAGAAGGATTAAAAATTTATTTTTATTTCAAAAATTTAGTATAATAAATATTAATGGCAACTATTACAACAATTACATTTTGTGGGGGAACAGGCTCAGTAACAGGGGCTAATTTTTTATTAGAAGTTGAAGGAAAAAAGATATTAGTAGATTGCGGACTTACTCAAGGAAGTAAAATGGCCGACGATGTAAATTGGGAGCCCTTTCCTTATGATCCTAAATCTATAGATATTCTTTTTATAACTCACGCACACATAGACCATCTTGGTAGGGTTCCAAAATTAATTGATGAAGGTTTTCGAGGGAAGATTTATTCTACATTTCCGACACAAGGACTCGCATTGCCAATGCTTGAAGACACTGCTGGCATATTGGCTCACAATACAGACTTGGGGCTTGATAAAATTTATAGAGAAGAAAATTTAAAACTCGTAATGTCTTTGTGGAAAGGATTTGAATACCACGAAGAAATAGAGATACTTCCTAATGTAAAAGTTTCTTTTCTAAATGCTGGGCATATATTAGGCTCCGCTATGGTTTTATTTAAAATAAATGACAAGAAAGTTCTTTTCACTGGAGACTTGGGTAATAGCCCTTCGCCTATATTGCCAGACACAGAAAAGGTTACAGATGTTGATTATCTTATAATGGAGTCTGTGTACGGAGACAGGAATCACGAATCACGCGAAAGCCGCAGGGAGTTTTTAGAAGCCACAATCGAAGACAATTATAAAAGAAAAGGGACTCTTATTATCCCTACATTTTCTCTAGAGCGATCACAAGAGCTGTTGTTTGAGTTGAATGCTTTAGTAGAGAATAATCGCATACCAGTAATGCCAATATTTTTTGATTCACCACTTGCTATACACTTAACTGAAGTTTTCAAGCAGTATAAAAGTTATTTTAATGAAAATGCACAGAAGGCTATGGTGCACGACAAATATTTATTTGATTTTCCAGGACTTCATTCTACTTTGCGTTCCGAAGAATCAAAGCAGATTGGTACTGTGCCAAATCCGAAAGTTATAATTGCCGGTAGTGGTATGTCTTCAGGTGGTCGTGTAGTACACCACGAGAGGCATTATCTGCCTGACCCAAACAATACGATACTTCTTACTGGTTATCAGTCTGTAGGCACTCCTGGACGAATGATACAAGAAGGCTTGAAGCAAGTACGTATTACAGGTGAGTATGTAGATGTGAGGGCGCACGTAGTGACTATTTCTGGATACTCAGGTCACAAAGACTCTGACGCATTGATAAACTTTATTGAGGATATGCAAGACAGTGTAAAGAAAATATTTGTAGTAATGGGGGAACCTAAGTCTTCGATGTTTCTTGTACAGAAAATTCGAGATAATTTAGGTCTTAGTGCTTTTGCTCCTGAGAAAGGGGACACCGTCGAGCTTATTTGTTAACTTATTTAAAATATAAATATGGATATTATAAAAAATAATAATTATGTTAAACACGGACACAAGCAAATAAAGATTTGTGTTTCTGGAGCAGCAGAGACGGGGCATTGTGGTATTGATGCATTAGACAAAGCCAAAGATTTAGGCCGAGAGATAGCACGAGCAGGAATCATCCTTATTACGAGTGCAAACACTGGTTTCCCTATGTGGACAGCGATGGGAGCGAAAGAAGAAGGCGGTATGGTTATTGGATTTTCTCCAGCAGCAAGTGAGCGCGAACACGTGGAGGCTTACAAGCTACCACTTGATTATATGGATTTGATTATCTACACAGGCTTTGGTAATGCTGGGAGAGATCTATTGCTTACAAGGTCTGCTGACGCTGTTATCTGTGGATGTGGACGAATAGGCACAATACACGAATTTACTGTAGCTTTTGATGATGATAAGCCTATCGGAATATTTGAAGGCCCTTGGGAGACAGCAGATGAGCTCAAAGATATCGTAGCCAAAAGCCATCGAGCCAATACAAAAATAGTTTCCAGTGATGATCCGAAAAAAATGGTCCAAGAAATAATTAAACTAGTAGAAAAAGAAAAAGTAGGGGAGTTTAAATTGTAATTAAAAAACCTCACATTGTGAGGTTTTTTAATTTTAGTATTATTTCAAATGCGCTAGGACTCTTTTGAAACTTTCTGGGTTGTGTTCTGCAAGTTCTGCAAGCATCTTTCTGTTTATGAGTACACCGTTTTTCTTCATTGAGCCGATAAGCTTAGAATAAGATATCCCTGTAGCTTCTCTTCCTCCTGCGTTAATCTTGATATTCCAAAGCTTTCTGTTGTGAGATTTCTTGTCTTTGCGGTGAGCAAAAGAATATGTTCCAGCGTGTAGAATTGCTTCTTTTGCTTGGCGTTCTTTAGTGCTACGACCGTGTCTGAAGCCTTTGGTCTGCTTCAAGATGCTTCTTCTTCTTTTTAATGCGTGTACTCCCTTTTTTACTCTTGTCATATAGTTTTTTTAATTAATAATTTAAATAGTTTTTAAATACTTATTCTTTAGCTAAAAGGCAATAAATGACTCTTTGGCTTGTTTTTGATTACAAAGTCATTACCTTTGCGTCCAGTAAGCTGAGATACTCTAGACTCTTTTGCATTGAAATGGTTTGTGCCAGGCTTCCTAGAAATAATCTTGCCATTTTTTGTAAGCTTCAGTCTCTTTGAAAATGATTTATTTGTTTTCATCATATAATTATATTAATTCTTATTTATATTTATTTTGCTTTTTCTATTGTTGTAGTTAAGCCTTTCGGACCCTTTTTGTATGGATCAGAGATTTTGTAATCTTCGGTAATCAAGTGCAAAATTCTGTCTAACCTTTCTCTAAGAAACTTTTCATCCATATATTTTGTTCTTCCAGTTAAAAAAAGTTCTATTTTGATTCTGTGTCCTTCTTTAAGCCACTTTGAAGCAGTTTTTGCTTTAAGGTTTAAATCGTGATCTCCTGTGCCTATTTTTATTTGAATTGATTTCGTTTCAGAAGAGCTAGCATTTGCTTTGGCTTTCTTTAATTTCTTGCTCAATTCATACTGATACTTACCAAAATTCATTATCTTCCCGACTGGGGGATTTGCATTTGGGGATATTTCAATCAAGTCCATACCCTTTGATTGGGCATATTCTAAAGCATCTTTTATGCTCATAACACCAAGGTTCTCATTTTCGCTTCCAATGATTCTGAGTTCTTTGGCTCTTATTTGATTGTTTATTCTTTCACGCAAGTTTTGTATATAAAATAATGTCTTTTACTATATAGGATTCTAGCGTATTATGGGTTTAAAGTCAACTTCGCTTCTTTGAATAGTGCGTCTAGGCGCTCCTCGGTCTTCGCTTCTCCGAATATGCGAATTATAGGCTCTGTATTAGAAGGCCTTATATGAATCCAAGACTTATCGTCAAAATCAAATTTTAGACCATCAGATTCGTTGAGGGTACCATCTTTAAAGATATGTTTTAGTCTTGTATATATTGTAGATAGTGTATCTGCGCCTAGGGTTTCTAATTTGAAATTTTCTTTTTTTAAGAAATAGTGAGGTAGAGATTCTACTATTTCAGATATTTTTGTTGGCTTCTGATTGTTTTCTCGGGCGAGTAATTCAAGTATTAGAGCTATGCCTACTAGTGAATCTCGAGCAGTATTTATCTTGGGGTATATAGCACCGCTTGAACCTTCGCCACCTATCGGTGCGCCCGTTTCTAAAAGTTTTTGCACTACGTTGGCCTCGCCTATGTTGGTGCGATAAACTTTCCTGCCTAATGATTCTGCTAAGTCTTGACCCATTCTTGAAGTTGATAGGTTTATTACTATGTCTCCTTTTTCTTTAGACAATACATTCTTTATCGCAAGTACAAGCGTTGCTTCTTCGCTTACTACTTCGCCTTTTTCATTTACTACAACTAGTCTGTCTGCGTCTGGGTCTTGAGCAAAGCCTATGTCAGAAGAGCTTTCTTTTGTCGCCTGGGCAATTTGTCCTAGGTTCTCTGGTAATGGTTCTGGTCTGTGGGCAAAGTCGCCAGTCATTTCGCCGTTGATTGTATGAACAGTGCAACCAAGCTCTTTCAGCATTTCTTGAGTAATTATACTTCCGCCACTGTTTATAGGGTCTAAGGCCACTTTGAAATGTTTATCTTTTATAATCTCTACATCTATATTTTTTAAAATTTCATCTATATGAATTTTGCGGAACTCTCTATTGTCTACTTTGTTATCGTCTATAATTTCTAAATTCTTTTCTAATATCTTCTCTTCGTCAGTTAGTGTATCATAAAGACTTTGTATTTGAGATGTCTCCTGTGCATTTGTTAGTCTGCCACCGGGAACTATGAATTTGACCCCATTGTATTCTATAGGGTTGTGCGATGCGGTTATCATCACACCACCATCAAAATTTAACTTTTTTACTAATAGGAGCATTGTCGGGGTGGGGAGGATGCCTGCATACGTTACTTCTATTCCTTCTTTTTCAAATGCGGACTTTGCACTAGCAAAGATCATTGGCCCAGCTTGCCTTGCATCGCGCCCTATTAAAACTTTCTTTCCACCATTTTGTTTTACAAATTTTGCAAAAGCTCGCACATATTCGAATGCTATTTGCTCATTTAAATCTTGCCCCCAGATAGCTCTGTATCCTGTGACGGATAATTTTGGTTTTATTTGCATAAAAATATTATAACATTTTATTTTCTGACCAAAAACAAGAAAAGCCAGCGAGAAAAGCTCGTAGGCTTTTCTCGCTGGCTTAAAGTCCTAAAACAAACTTTAACCCCAATAATAAGAACAGGATTGCGAATCCTGCTTTTACAATCTCTTTTGTTACTGGATTCTTTGTTTTGTTGTATAACAACAAACAAAGAATCCATACAGAAATCATCAGAATCTCTGCGTAAAAACTAATATTTGCCATAAGTAGATGGTTTAAATTTGAATGAATTTTAAATAGCTAATAGAAGAATTCGCTTCTTAAGATTCATTCAAATTGGAAGATATTCAAAGAACAATATACTCTATTACTAACACAATCTGCTATCTTTGTCAATAAGTAGACTCTTTTGATTGAGGTATACTCACTGTATGTCCTCATATGTCCAAAACCGAAAAGTACATTTTGATTATGAAATCATTGAAAAATATGAGTGCGGTATTGAGCTTCTGGGTAATGAAGTAAAGTCTGTGCGAGGGGGGAGGGTGTCTCTTGATGGCTCTTTTGTTATTTTGCGAGGGAATGAAGCTTTTTTAATCAATGCAAATATTCAGCCTTATCAGGTTAATAATACTTCAAAGGATTATGATCCAGTCAGAAACAGAAAACTTCTATTAACAAAAAAGGAGATAACAGAACTCGTAGCAACAGAAAAAAATAAAAGCTTGACGATAGTACCGTTATCAATGTATAATAAAGGGCGTAAGATAAAGGTAGAGATAGCACTTGCGAAAGGAAAGAAGCAACACGACAAAAGAGAAACTACCAAAAAACGTGAGACAGATAGAGAGTTAAGAAGAGAGTATAAGGGGAGGTAAGGACATTGACAATACAATAGCTGGTCCCGAAAGATAGCTTCGCTATCTCGGGACTCTCAAAATGGGCTTGCCGCGAGATGCGGCGAAGCCGCATTTTTCGCGGGGATGCAAGGCATAGACAGGAAGCTGTTTGATCTTGATGCATATAGAGTACGGACGTAATCTCTTAAATCTTCGTTCAAATGTTAATTGCAAAATTGACTTCTAAGGTAAAAGCTGTAGTTTCTCCATACTTCGGTATGAAAGACTTCGCTTTTGCTCCTGCTTTCGCTTAGTCGAGGGTGGGTGTCCAACTCATAGACTTCCGATATATGAGACTGGGTATAATATTATCGGGATAAGGGAATACCTGCTCACACATTTCTCGAAAACTTAGAGCTCGATTGAAAAGTATTTTGCTTGTTTAAGAACTTTTCAATTTAAAAATAAAAATAAGCTAAATATGTAGACTTCAAGGCAAATCCTTTCTGCACGGGGATTCAATTTCCCCCATCTCCACTAGTTCAAAAATAAGCCCACTTTATATGGGCTATTTTTGTTTGGTGGAAATGAGGAAGCAAGACTATCCTTGACCAATTTTTGGCCTTGTATATTTTTATGTTAGAATATTTTTATGTTTAAAGAAAGTTTAACAAAAAAAGAAAAGTTACCAGAATTTTATACATTAAAAGAATTGAAAGATTCTACAGATGGATTTTCTTTTGGGGTCTATAGAGATAACTCTGATGTTGAGATTGCTAGAGTTGCATCCATCGAAGATGGCAAGCAATATATAGAGATTTATTTTAAAAATAAAGGTTTAGAGGTTTCTGTTGTAGAAAAGGATGATAAATATTATCCTAAATATCAAAGAGTCGCGGTTTAATTTTTAATTCCTTTTCCCTCTATTTTATGCTATCATACGCACTATGGATTTAAATTTTTTGAATCAAAAAGATAATAAAGAGGGTGGGGAAAATAAGAAAAATACTAAAAAAGGCAAAGAAAATCCAAAATTTTTGGGTAGTATGAGCTCAGCTGTGCTTATATTTATGATAATTATTGCCATCTACTTGGCTGTTTCTGGATCGTCTCAGAGTGTTACTCAAGTTCCTATTTCTGAACTTGCTAAAAGCGTAACCGCAGGAGATGTAAAAAAGATTTTGGTTGAAGGAGAGAAGCTAACTGTCACATATCAGAATGATGAAATAAAAGAATCTAAAAAAGAAGTGGAATCTTCTTTATCTCAAACATTGTTTAATTATGGAGTAAATAATGAAGCTTTAACTAAGGTAGAGCTAGAAATTAAAAATGAAAGTGGATTTGGCTTTTGGCTTCTTAATATCTTGCCTTTCCTTTTGCCAATCTTTTTTATTTTGCTTTTGTTTTGGTTTTTGTCTCGCCAAGTTAAAGGCGCAGGGATGCAAGCATTTACTTTTGGACAGTCTAAAGCACGCATTACTGATCCAGACGACAAGAATAATAAAGTAACATTTAAAGATGTCGCCGGTGCAAAAGAAGCAAAAGAAGAATTGAAAGAAATAGTAGATTTCTTAAAATCACCAAAAAAGTTTCTAGATATTGGAGCTAGAATTCCAAAAGGAGTAATACTAACTGGCTCACCAGGAACAGGAAAGACATTGCTTGCTAGAGCTGTAGCAGGGGAGGCTGGCGTGCCGTTCTTTCATTTGTCTGGTTCTGAATTCGTAGAGATGTTCGTAGGAGTGGGAGCGAGCCGTGTACGAGACTTATTTAAAGTAGCCAAAAAAGCAGCACCAGCGATAATCTTCGTAGACGAAATAGATGCAATAGGGCGAACACGCGGAGGTGGGCACGGTGGAGGAAATGATGAAAGAGAGCAGACATTGAATCAGATCTTGGTAGAGATGGACGGCTTTGAGCCGACAGATAAAGTAATAGTGATGGCTGCTACAAATAGACCAGATGTATTAGACCCAGCTCTTGTGCGACCAGGGCGTTTTGATCGAAAGGTAATACTTGATTTACCAGACAGAAATGACAGAGAAGAAATACTTAAAATTCATAGCGAGAAGAAGCCTCTTGCCGAAGATATAAATCTGAAATTGATTGCAGAGCGCACTCCGGGATTCTCTGGCGCAGACTTGTATTCTGTAATGAATGAAGGGGCGATACTTGCAGCAAGAGAAAATAGGAAAAAAGTTTTCCAATTTGACCTTATCCGTGCTATTGAAAAGGTTATGCTCGGACCCGAGAGGAAGAGCCACTTGCTTTCTAAGAAAGAAAAAGAAATCACTGCTTACCACGAAGCAGGGCACGCACTCGTTGCATCTGTGCTTCCATATGCAGACCCAGTACACAAAGTCTCTATCATAGCTCGTGGTAGTGCAGGAGGCTACACACTCAAGCTTCCACTTGAAGATAGGAAGCTCCAATCCAAAAAAGAATTTATAGATGATATAGCAATGTCTCTCGGCGGATACGTAGCAGAGAAAATGATCTTTGGAGACATAACCACTGGTCCCTCTTCGGACTTACAAGTAGCTACGAATCTCGCTCGAGCGATGGTTACTCGATGGGGAATGTCTGATGTTATAGGGCCTGTAGCTCTCGCAGGTGCAGGGGGTAGGAGCGAATGGGGGGAGAGTCGCGATGCAAACTTCTCTGAAGCTGTGTCTACCAAAGTAGATGCTGAGGTAAATAGAATTATTAATGATGGGTTGGTCTCAGCCGAGAAGGTTCTGAAAGAACACAAGAAAGCATTTGATGCTATTGCGCAGAAGCTGATTGAAGTTGAGACATTGGAAAAGGATGAATACGAAAAGTTGCTCACTGCTCACGGTATAGTGTTGAAAGCAAAGGAAGTTGAAGTTATAAGTTAGGTTAGTTGTGTTTTTGTCGTAAAAATAATATATTACTTTTACGACCTATCCACCCTTAGCTGTCTTGGTTAGGTGAAAAGTAAGTAACCAATTTGTTTGTTTTTAAAAACGAACAAAATCCACCCTTAGCTCAGTTGGTTAGAGCACAGAGCTTATACCTCTGGGGTCCTTGGTTCGAATCCAAGAGGGTGGACAAGCGTTAAGAAAATCTCCCTTGCGGGAGATTTTTAGCTTGGACAAGGCGGAGCTATATTTTTTTAGTAGAAAAAATAGCGAGCCGGGGTCGAGAAAATTCTGAGCGACGGCGAGGAATTATTCGTGACGACAAGCGTTAATGACGACAAGATGAAATAAATACCTCTTTTTGTTGTACTATATATAGATGAGTGTTTTAGAATTGACGGACGAACAAATAGCTTTAAGGATAAAGAGTGGAGATAAGAAGATTTTTGAAGTCATTGTAGACAGATACTTGGAGAAAATAAAAAGATATGCCAGAAAGTTTATTTTTGATAGGAATGATATCGATGATTTAGTGCAAGATGTTTTTTTGAAAGTTTATATCAATATTCAGAGTTTCGACGAAAATAGGAAGTTTTCTTCTTGGATTTATCGTATAGCTCACAATGAATTTGTAAATGCTATCAAAAAAAGAATGTATCAAAAATTATTTTCAGTTGATTTTGACACCTTTTTCCCACATCCGGAAGCCAAAGAAAATATAGAAGAAGATAGAGATAAAGTTTTTACTGAAAAGATTTTAGACGAACATCTGGAACAATTAGATCCGAAATACAGAGAAGTAATAGTTTTATATTTTTTTGAAGATATGGATTATAAGCAAATATCAGAAATATTAGAAATACCAACTTCGACAGTTGGGGTTCGTTTGGCGCGAGCAAAAGAAAGGCTGAAAAATTTAATAGGTGAGCAAATATTATAATTACAATGGAACAGAAAATAAAAAACATAAAACAAGCAATAATTGACTGTGTAGACACAGGTACTGTATCGATGAAACCAAAATGGGTTTTTGTATTGAAATCAGTATTGAGGCTTACAGCTATTTTTGTAGTGTTCTTAACTATTATATATTTTATAAGTTTTATTGGTTTAATTGTGCAAGAAAAAGCTTTGTTTGACTTGTTTGATTTAGGTCCAAGGGGAATGAAAGAATTTTTGTTCGCTATTCCTTGGCTTATTGTTTTATTTTCTTTGTTCTTGTTGTTTTTATTAGAAGTTTTGGCTAGTAAGTTCTCTTTTGTATACGGAAAGCCTGTTTTCTATTCTTTGCTCTTATTAATATTTTGTGTTTTATTGATTGGTTTTGTTTTGTATAAAATAGATAAACAATTTCATTTTGCTCGTTTTGGGGAAAAGCCAAATGCTCCAGTATTTGGTCCGATGCATAAATACTATAGAGGAGAATTTGAAAAAAGGCCTTTTTATAAAGAATTAAGGAGGCAAAACAAGAAGGACTTCATTTTCTTTCCAAGATAGTAAATAAAAATGAAATATTTTTTGATTTCGATTGTAATAATAAGTGCAGGAGATATCACTGCTTTATTAGCTTAATTTAAAATAAAAATATGACGAAAAAGAAAATACTAACTTATGGTTCTATGCTCGCTATTGCTTTGTTTTTTGGTGTTGGGGTTTCACAAACTAACGCTTTCTGGGGAGGTAGTAGAATTAGCTTAGATGAAAGAGTGGCTATGCAACAAACAATGTTTGACGAACAAGCCAAGCTCTTGGGTCTTACGGTAGATGAAGTCAAAAGTGCTTGGGCAAATGGTCAGAATATTTGGGAGCTTGCAAAGTCTAAGGGCATAACTGAAGAAGATCTAAAAGCGAAAATGCTTGCTTTAAAGGAAACTAAAATCCAAGAAGAATTAAAGGCATTGGTGGCTAAGGGTGTAATAACTCAAGCTCAAGCAGATGCAAGACTAAATCATATGCAAACAATGAAAGATAAAATGACTGAAAAAATAGGTAAAGGAAAGGGTAAAGGTAAAGCTCACGGGTATATGAATTGGATGCCTGGTATGTTAAATTTCTAAATAAATAATTTCTCTAAATAAAAACAAAAACCGCTTTTCGACTAGCGGTTTTTGTTTTTTTATTCAAAATGAAAGTTTTCAGTTTTTTGTTTTACTTTGTTTTTTAGTAGGGGATACTTGGCAAGCTCTGAATCTTCAGATATAAGTCTTATTGCTTCACTGCGTGCGGCTTCCACCATTTTTATATTTCTTATTGCTTCCATACCAAGGTCGGTGATGCCCCATTGTTTAGTTCCGCCCAGCTCGCCTGCCCCTCGCAAAGTTAGGTCGAGCTCGGCTAGTTCAAAGCCATTCTTGGCAGTTTTGAGAGCGTTGAGTCTGTTTATTGTTTTGTCTGTTTTTGCATCTGCAAAGACGTAGCAATACGCTTGATGATTGCTACGAATGACTCGTCCGCGTAACTGGTGGAGCTGTGCAAGCCCAAATCTTTCTGCGCCCTCTATTATGATTATGGTTGCGTTGGGTACATTTACTCCGACTTCGACTACTGATGTGGCACAGAGTATGTCTATTTTACCTTCGGTAAAATCTTGCATCACTTCTTCTTTTTTTGTTTTGCTCATTTTGCTGTGCAGCACTCCGATTTCACAATCTTTAAAAACTTCTTTTTTTAACCTTTTTGCTTCTGCTATTGCTGACTTTGCTTGAACTGCCATTTCTTTTTCAGGATCGGGCTCATCAATGCGAGGACAAATAACATAAAGCTGTCTGCCAGCCTTCATCTCTTCTTTTATTTTTTCATATGTATTGTTTCTTTTGTCTGGAGTAATGATTTCTGTGATTATTGGTTTTCTACCCATCGGCATTTCTTCCAGGAGCGATAAATCAAGGTCACCATAGATAGTGAGTGCAAGCGTGCGGGGGATAGGGGTCGCCGTCATTGAGAGCAAGTGTGGAGCGCTGATATTCCCATCTACATCTTTTCTAGCTAACTTCTTCCTTTGCATTGTGCCGAATCGGTGTTGCTCATCTATTACTACAAATGCTAAGTTTTTAAATTTTACAGACTTTTGAATCAACGAATGTGTGCCTATCAGTATTGGTATTTCTCCATTGGATACCCACTTGAGAAGCTGTGCACGAGAAATATCGGTCCAACTATTTGGATCTGATTTAGAAGGAAACTTCCTGCACCCGGACCCTGTAATAAGACCTATGTTTACTGGTAAGTGTGAAAAATATTTTATAAAAGATTCGAAATGTTGAGCTGCGAGTATTTCGGTTGGAGCCATATATGCTACTTGTAAATTTCCAAAAGTTTGAACTTTGCCTGAAATTGTATCGGTGGGTCTTTGATTTACTACTGCATAAGAAGCAGTCGCTGCAACGAGAGTCTTTCCAGAGCCAACATCTCCTTCTAAGAGTCTCGACATTGGAAAGTTTTTATTTAGGTCTTCAAGAATAGTCTGTATAGATTTAGTTTGAGAGGTTGTGGGCTTGAAAGGGAATTTAGATAAAAATTCTTCTATTTCTTTTTTGTTTACATTTATTTGGAAAGATTTGTTTTTTTTGTATTCAAATTTGTTGTGTTGGCGTTCTAATTGGATAAAGAAAACTTCTTCAAATGCAAATCTTTTTTTAGCTGCTTCTTTGTCGTTTTTATTCTTGGGTCTGTGTATCCAGATTAGAGCAGATTGCAAGCTGGGTAAATTGTACTTTTTTAAAATATCACTTGGTATGTAATCTGTTATATTTTCTAGGCTTTTCTCTTTTAAGATCTTTTCTATTGCGTGGTATATCCATTTTGAAGTTATGCCTTTTGTTTCATTGTAAATTGGGTAAGAAAAGCCCGTTATTTCTGTGTCGTTCTTTTTAAAAAGGGAATTGTGAGAGTCTATGGGTAATGTTGCCATTTTTTCTACTTCCGGATTTGCCAAATAGATGCCGTATTTGCCATTGGTTACTTTGCCTGTGAGCTTTGCATTTTCGCCTTCTTTTATCATTTTGGCTAGGTAAGCTTGGTTGAACCAAGTAATCTTGATTTTTCCAGACAGATCTTCTATTTCGCCTTCGGCCATTGGAATTTTGCTCCTATATCCTTTTTTGGTTTTTAGTTTTGATACTTTACCGTATATTGTGGCATTATCTCCTACGACTAATTCAGATATTTTTTTTATTTCACTTATATCACTGTATCTAGAAGGGAAATAAAACAACAAGTCAGCAACAGAAAAAAGATTGAGCCTATATAATGCCTTTTTTTGTTCTTTATCTAAATTAAATTTTGCTTCTAGCTTATCCGATAGTAACATCAGATTTATTTTTTATTGTCCTACGAATACTCTAATCTTTTCTGCGAGTTCGTCTAAGGTGAAGTTGGACTTAAGCATAAAGTCGCTTATGCCTAATTTGTTTGCTTGTTTTGCGTCTTTTTCTTCATATAGATTAGAGAATACAATAACAGGGATATTTGAAAGCTTTGGATTGTTGCGAATTTCTTTTAAGATTGCAAATCCATCTACTTCAGGTAACAAGAGATCTAGTAATACTAAATCTACTTTGTCTTTGCCGTTTAATATAGTAAACGCTTCAGCACTATTTGCTGCTCCGTGTACTGTATAACCTTTTTCTGTTAATTTTTTTTGCTCTAACTCTCTTAGGAAACTATCATCTTCAATTACAAGTATGATTTTAGACATAATTTTAATTTTTTATTACCCGATTAATATTTTTATTTTCTCAGCTAGTTCATCTAGAGTGAAGTTTGATTTCACCATAAACTCACTAACACCAAGTTTTGTAGCTTTTTCTATGTCTTTTTCTTCAGAGAGGTTTGAGAAAATTATTACTGGTACTTCATGTAATTTTTGATCTTCTCTGATTTTTTGTAGGATGGTAAAACCGTCTACTTCTGGGAGCAATAAATCTAGTAATATCATATCTATGTTTTTACCAGAATTCATTATTTTAAATGCTTCTCCTGCACTTGATGCCACTAGGGTGTCATAACCTTCTTTTTGTAATTTCTTTGCTTCTAGCCCTTGTAAGAAATTGTCATCTTCGATTATAAGTATTGTCTTTGCCATATGTATATCTTATAAGATTAATTATACTATTCTATATATATAGTGCAACTCTTCTTTGTAATATTACTTAAATATGGGTATTGTGAAGAAAAATGTAGTCCCTTCGCCCTTAGAGCTTTCAAACCATATTTTGCCACCATTTGCCTCTACTATCTTTTTGGTGGTGAAAAGTCCTATTCCTGTACCTATGATTTCTTTCTTTTGTGCTTCTGGATCACGATAAAACTTCTCAAAGATTTTACTTTTTCCTTCTTCTGATATTCCTACACCCGTGTCTTTGACAGAAACTTGGATCATTCCATTTATTTCTTTTATTGTAATAAATATTTTTCCATGCATATCGCTGTACTTCACTGCGTTTTCTATAAGGTTTTGTATAACTACACGGATTTTTTCCTTATCAGCGTTTGCGTGCCTTAATTTTGTTTCTGGTTTTAGGAATATTACTTCTATGCCTTTGTTGTGTGCTTCTCCGGAAAAGTCGAAAACTGTACCATCTATAAGCTCTACGATATCTACTTTTGAAAATACGTATTTTTTATCTAGAATATCTTCTGTTTTATTTACAAGCAAAAGCTCGCTAGCTATATTTATTGCGCGGTCGTTACCTTCGTAGGCTTTACGCATTAAATTTTCTTGTTCGGCAGTGAGTTTGCCTAAGTCTCCATCTAAGAACATTTTTATAATCCATTTGAGCGCAGAGAGGGAAGTGCGGATCTGGTGGACACTAATAGAAACGATATCAGCTTTTACAGAACAAAGTTGTCTTAGTTTTTTAACTTCTTCTTGCAATTCTTTTATGTCCATCTGATCGACATTTTTATTTTCTTCCATTTTTGTATTATAACAAATTTTATTTCCTATGCTAATTTAATCAAAGATTTTGTAATCTACTTTCTCTTTGCGGAAGTCCGTTAAAGTAAAATTTGCTCTGTATTGAAAATGTGGCAAGTCTTTGAAAGTTTTCCAAGCGCCACCCCATTCTAAGCCTATAGATACACCAATAGCACCAATCTTTTTAAAAAGTTTTTTGTCATTCAATTCTAACTTTTTATTAACGACTGGGCACACATCGAAAGCCACACCAAAATTATGAAAAGAATATCCGCCTTTTGCCTTGGTCACGATATTACCAGCTTTCGTGCGACCTTGCGCGTATAAAGCATTTTGTTGCTTGATGGTTCTCAGAGTCTGTACTATTTTGATTTCTATCCCTTCCTTTGCGCATTCAGTTATCAACTCATAAGCTAATTTTCTAACTTTTGGTTTTAGTAAATCAATTTTGTTCATAAAAAACTTTTGCGGAGAGAGCGAGATTCGAACTCGCGGTCCTTTAAGGGGACGACGGTTTAGTAAACCGTTGATTTAAACCACTCATCCATCTCTCCGTAATTTATATTTATATATACACTATATATATATTTATTTTTAACTTATCTTGATTCAAATACTCATCCATCTTTCTTTTACAATCTCAAATATAGCATAAAATGAAAAATTATAAAGAATATGCTAAAGTGTCTATGTTTGCAAATAGTTAGTATGGAGCCGTGGGAGAGTGGTCTAATCTACCTCTTTGCTAAAGAGGCAGGCTGTAAAAGGCCTCGAGGGTTCGAATCCCTCCGGCTCCGCAATTTTTTAAAAAAGCTCAATGAGCTTTTTTTTGTTTCACAGCTGTAATAATTCTATTCCTTCTGCGTCTATGTTATAGCAGGTGAGTAACTCTTATTATTTTAACTTTTAATTTTATGGATTCATTTAATTCTCCAACAACCAAGCCGTTGTATCGGGGGACACAGATTGTTTGGTATATTTTAGGCCTCATAGAAGTGTTGCTAGCTTTTAGATTTGTTTTGAAATTGTTAGCTGCGAATCCTAATGCCGGATTTTCTAGTTTTATTTACGGTATCACTTACATCTTTGCAACTCCGTTTCTGAATGTGTTTAAAGTTGCACGCGTAGAAGGAAGTATTTTGGAATGGGCGACATTACTTGCAATGTTCGTGTATTGGATTGTAGCTCTCGGAATAATAAAAATATTTCTTATGGGCAAGACGGTTTCTACGCCAGAGGCTGCGGTTAAATTAAATGAACAAGAAAGAGCACATTAATTACATTATTAGTTTTTAACAAATTTTTTATGGGAATAATACTTTGGATTATATTTGGTGGGATAGTGGGATGGGTTGCTTCGCTTATTATGAATACAGATGCACAGCAGGGAGTAATACTTAATATTGTAGTTGGTATTATAGGCGCAAGTCTTGGGGGGCTTATAATGGGTGGAATAGGAGCAAATGGAGTTGGTGGTTTTACTTTCTATAGTTTCCTGGTGGCATTGCTCGGTGCAGTGGTGTTGATTTTCTTAGTTAAGATGATTCGAAAAGGATAATAAAGCGTCCCAATTTATGCTATACTCTTTTTATGGTTTTTTGGGATAAAATCAAAAAGAAAATGTGGCACTGGTTCTACAAACTTTCTATGAAAACACAGAAAGCTTTGTTGGGATACGGTATTTTAAAATACAAAAGAAGACAAGAGTATCATATTGGGTGGCTTGCGCCAGATAAGACTCTTGAAGATTTGAGAATGTATTTACACACAGAGTGGGGATTTGGAAATCATTTTATTTCTTGGATAGATCCGGGTCAGGTATTGAGTTGGAGGAAGTTGAAAGATGCAAAGACTCAGTACCACATTAGACTTTTCTATGATGGAGAAATAAGAGGGCATTTAGAGGCTACTCCAGAATCTAGTTTTCTAAAGCATCTTTTTAAAAAAGATGTGAAAGAAGCACAATTACAATTCTTAAAATTTTTAGGCGAGTATGTAGTATACGAACAGACAATATCTGAAATTATAATAGATCCAAAAGCTTACAATCCAAATGCTGAGGCAGTAGAAGAAACAAGTTCTTAGTGCGCTATCGTAAAAGCTATTATTTTTCTCGCGCCAAACTTTTTTAAAATCTTTTTCGCTTCGTTTAGTGTTGCTCCTGTGGTAAAGACATCGTCTATTAGTATTATATTTTTGTTTTTTATTTTATCTGTATTTTCTGTGTTTATAGAAAAACTTCCTTTTAAATTTTCCAATCTTTCTTTTCTGTCTTTGATGTGAGCTTGATGCTTGGTTTCTTTGTTTTTTATTAAAACATCCTTCTCTAATTTAAAACTTATTTCTTTGTCTAATTTTACTAAGTTTTTGCAAATTAATTCTGATTGATTATATCCTCTTTCTTTATATCTTTTTTTAGAAAGGGGAATAGGTATTAGTATTGGCGCATAGAAATTTTGCATTACACGCAAGTCTGCTAATTCTTCTAGAATCCTAGGATACATTATTTCTGCAAAAGTTTTTGCTAGTATTTTCTTTTCTTTGTATTTCAAAAAGTGGATAGACTTTTTTATTGGTGGGTGGCGGTAGTCATAGATAGGGAACATCCATTCATCACTTTCTCTTAGCGAGGGTGGAGCGTCTAATATACAACTCGTACATAGATACTCTCCATTTTCTCCGCAAGAGAGGCAATTCACAGGAAAAATTATATTTAATATAGTGTTTAGTATATTCATTGTGTTATACTTATAAAGTATTTTAACATAAATTTGTATGTAGTATTCTGTATGATTAATCCTTTTAAAATTTTTTTTGGTTCTAAGTCTAGTGTATTTTCTGGAGAGTCCAATGATCACGCTGTCGGCATAGACATCGGTTCTTCGTCTATTAAAGTTGTAGAAATAAAGAAAAAAGGGGGTAAAGCAATGCTTGAGACGTATGGAGTTATTTCTTTAGGCCCATATGCAGGTGTTGAGATAGGTCGTGTGACAAACTTACCTGTTGAAAAAGTTATTGAAGCTTTGAAAGAAGTTTTGAAACAATCTGGAGTAACAACAACTGTTTCGGCTTTGTCTATTTCCATACAATCTAGTTTGATTTTCACCATAGAATTACCATCCAAGGTTAAAGAATCCGAAATGGCAGCCATTGTGCCCACAGAGGCTCGTAAATATATTCCTGTACCTATTACAGAGGTTAGTTTAGATTATTTTGTCTTACCCCAAAAAGAACTTTCTTTCGAAGAAGCTAATAATCCTGACTTAGTAGTAGCACCAGTTTCTAAGATGGAAGTATTGGTAGTAGCTATTCAAAATGAAGCAGTTGCAAGGTTACGATCTGTTGTGTCAGAATGCAAGCTCGATGCTTCCTTTTTTGAAGTAGAAATTTTTTCTTCTCTTCGAGCAAATTTTGAGCACGAACTTTCTCCTGTTTTGTTGGTAGATTTCGGTGCGTCTCGCACCAAGATTGCTTTGATAGAGTTTGGTATGGTTAAAGGTTATCACACAATAAACCGCGGAGGAGCAGATATTACGGATTCTATCTCTAAGTCTTTAAGTGTTCCTTATGAAAAAGCAGAAGAAATGAAAAAAGAATTTGGACTCTTTGGTAATCCATTAGAAAAGAATCTGGCAGATATAATAAAAGTGCACATCGACTATATCTTCGCAGAAACAAATAATGTATTATTAGGTTATGAAAAGAAGTATAATAGATCTATTAGTAAAATAATCTTTTCAGGTGGAGGAGCTTTAATGAAAGGACTTCGTGAAGTAGCGGTAAATGATTTTAAAGGAGAAGTAGAAATAGGTAAACCTTTTTCTAAAGTAGGAGCGCCAGCATTTTTAGAAAAAGTGTTAGAGACAACAGGGCCTGAATTCGCAGTAGCTATTGGGCTTGCGCTTCGTAAGTTGCAATAATTTAAATAAAATTTGTTGTAAAAGGTTTTTCTTAAAGTTATCCTAAGTTTTTCTTTTGATTTAATTAGTTAACATAGTATAATAATATTAAATCTTTTTAGAATGGAACAAAATTTTCAAACATCATTTATACCAAAGAAGCCAATAGTAGAGGAGAGAGTAAAGTCTTCTAAGCCTGTTGGGTTTTTAATGATAATTTCTATACTAATATTCTTAAGTATGGTTTTAGCTGCGGGTGGACTTTATTTTTACAAGACAACTCTCGCAAGTAATATTGTAAAAATGGAAGAGGCTTTGACTTTAGCTAAGAATCGTTTTGAACCGGAAGCAATAACCCAGCTTCAAGTTCTAGATAAGCGTCTAACTGCTTCAAAGGAAGTATTGTCTAATCACGTAGCAGTCAATCCTATTTTTAAAGCTCTTTCGGTTATTACAATGAAAACTGTTCGCTATACTAAATTTAGTTATGATTTAGGTGCAACCAAAGATTCTAAGGTAGTAGTAAAGCTTTCTGGTCAGACTAATGGGTATCGTTCTGTAGCTCTTCAGTCTGATTTATTTGCAAAAGATAAAAATTTAATCAATCCTGTATTTTCTAATTTAACACTTGATAGCAAGGGTAATGTGCTTTTTGATTTAGAATTTTCTGTTGATCCAACATTTATCAGTTATAAACATATGTTAGAAAGAGAGTCTAGTAGTCAAGCAGATATTGTAGCTCCAACCAACATAAACTTAGACTTAAATACAAGTGGAGAGAGTTTAGAAAATAATACAAACAATACAATACCAAACAATACACAATAATTTATATAAAATATATGTTCAGATTAATATTACCAGTCATTTTAATAGGAGGAGCAATAGCAGGCTTTTTGATGATTGTTAGCCCGACATACAAAGAAGTTCAGTTGTTGAAAATGCAAGCAAACTCTTATAATCAAGCATTAGACAATTCTAAAACACTCGAAAACGAAAGAGATAAGCTGATGAGCAAGTATAAGACCATAGATAAAACAAATTTAAGCAAATTACAAAAGCTTTTGCCGGACAATGTGGACAATATTCGTTTGATTTTAGAAATAGAAGATCTTGCAAAACCTTATGGTATGGTCTTGAAAGATGTGAAATATAACACTACTCCGACAGAACAACCCACGAAAGGAAAGGCTGTGCAAGGAGGTACCCCAGGTAAGCTAGAAAATAAAAATTACGGAGATTGGGACTTAGAGTTTTCTGTAGAAGGTCCTTATCCTAAATTTTTGAATTTTATTAGTGAGCTAGAAAACAATCTACGTATCGTGGATGTTGTTTCAATTCAGTTTTCTTCTGATGTTGCTAGTAATAGAGGTCCTTCTTCTGAAAATTATAAATACAGTTTCAAGATTAAAACTTATTGGTTAAAGAATTAAAAAATGAATCCAAAAATCAAAAATGCAATAATCTTCATAGGTATAGGGATAATAATGATTTTGATCTATGTCTTTTTAATTAAAAAAGATAAACCACAGTCAAATTTAGTTACCGAAACGAGTTCTTCCAGCGTTGAGGCTGTGCAGGCAACAGGTTTGTCTGAAGAGGATTCAGAAATAGCAAAAAATTTCCTCTCATTACTTTTGAGTGTAAAAAACATAAAAATCGAAGATTCTATATTTTCTGATCCAGCTTTCGTTGGGTTGCGTGATTCTAGTATTTATCTTAATCCGGATGGTACAGAAGGAAGACCGAATCCTTTTGCTCCAGTAGGAGTAGAATCTAATTTTGTGTCTAATACTGCTACTTTAAATAGTTTTAAACCAGCAGAGTCTTTACCAGTTTCGGGTTTTTTGGAAGGTGCTCCTGCCAACAATGTTGCGCCTAAAAATTAATGTTTAATATAAATTATGAGTTTTTTAGAAGAATTAGTAAACAAAGGCTTTATAAATGAAAGCCAAATAGTAGAAGTAAAAAATCTCGCAACCGAAAAGTACGAGGGGCGTATTGAAGATGCACTATATCAGATGGGAGTTACTGAGGACCAGATTGTTATTGCTAAAGGTGCTTACTATAATATTCCTACTAAAAAGGTTAATATCAAAGAACTTTCTTTTAATATCTTGAAATATATTCCAGAAGATTCTGCTCGTCATTACAACTTTGCACCGTTTGGGCTCAAAGAAGGAGTGCTTGAGGTTGGTATAACTGATCCAGAAAATATTCAAGGTATTGATGCATTGCAATTTATTTCTAATAAACTAGGGATTCCTTTTAAAATATTTTTAATTTCCAAAAAAGATTACGAAGAAGTATTAAATAATTATAAAGGCATATCAGTGCAAGTAGAGGAAGCATTGGACCAGTTTGGTGACGATGAAAAAATTGATATAAAAAGTTCAAAAACAGACACTAATAAAGACTTAGGGAAAGATTTAGGTAAAGAATTAGTAGATGATTCTTTGAGCAAAGAGCTTAAAGACGTAAAACAACTTGATGAGTCAAAACTCGTAGAAGATGCACCTATTATAAAAATCGTAGCCGTAATACTTCGAAATGCGATAGAAGGAGGTGCTTCTGATATACACATAGAACACATAGGTACAAAAGTAAAAGTCCGTTACCGCGTAGATGGTAATTTGCACACTACTATTATGTTGCCAGTAAATGTGCATAGCGGAGTAGTGGCTCGTATTAAAATCCTTGCCAAGCTTCACTTAGATGAAAAAAGAAAACCTCAAGACGGATCTTTTAGTACCAATATTGATGGTAGAAAAATAGATTTTCGTGTTTCTACTATGCCTGGTTATTATGGCGAGAAGGTTGCAATGCGTATATTGGATTCTGAAAAAGGTGTAAAGACACTAGAACAATTAGGTCTTTCAAAGACTAATATAGATTTAGTAAGGGAAGCAATAGCTAAGCCTTATGGATTAATTCTGATCACCGGTCCTACTGGATCTGGAAAGTCTACTACACTATATTCATTAATGAATGAGTTAGATAAAGAAAAAAGCAACATTGTAACACTCGAAGACCCAGTGGAATATCATATGCCAGACGTAAACCAATCTCAGGTGTTACCTGAGATTGGGTATACTTTTGCTTCGGGTCTTCGTTCTATCCTTCGTCAGGATCCAGACATAATAATAGTTGGAGAAATTCGTGATAAAGAAACAGCTCAGTTGGCTATTCAAGCAGCGCTTACTGGACACTTGGTTCTCTCTACGCTTCACACCAACAATTCCATTGGTGCTATCCCTCGTCTGGTAGATATGGGAGTCGATCCTTATCTTATTGCTCCTACTCTAATACTTTCTGTAGCTCAGCGTTTAGCTCGTCTTACTTGCCCTTCTTCTCGCAAGCTTGTGCCAATGGACCCAAGTATTAAAAAGCAGATTGAAGACCAAATGAAAGATTTACCAGAAGAATATAAAAAAGACATTAAGGTTAAGACTGAAATGTATGACACGGTACCTTCTTCTGAATGTCCTTCAGGCACAAGGGGTCGTATTGCTGTATTTGAGATGTTTAAAATAGACAAAGAGCTTCAGAATATAATTCTCAAGAATCCGGTGTATTCAGAAATATATAAAGAAACCAGAAGCAAGGGAATGCTTAT
>CAYTMO010000003.1:0-46430 GCA_964439045.1 uncultured Candidatus Saccharibacteria bacterium | reverse complement strand
CCATTACTGTCCCCTTTTGAGCTTAAGCGCCCTGCGCCCCATCGCTATCATCTCGTCCAAGGTGGCGGTTGCTTTCAGATTGTTAGCCCTCCAGCTCACCACTTCAACGTTCCCCTTCACGTATCCTTTTGCGTTGTCCACGCGGTCCAGAGACGGAGAGGAGGGTTTCTTACCGCCGCCAGGGCGTATCTCTATGCCAAGCCAGGGGCATTTGCGAGGCACTACGATGTCCGACAGTTCGAGATCGAAGCCGAGGCCGGACTTAGCGGCTCGTTGCCGAGCGCCGTACAAGAGCATCAAGCCCGCGTTCTTTCTCTTCCATTCCGCCGCGTAGCTGCGGTTCTCGGCGGCCCACTTTCGAGTTGCGGCGTTCTTACGCGCAGCGTACTCTGGGTCTTCCTTTCTCCTGCGGCGGTCGTATTCGGACCTCGTCTTGCGCCCCTTTTCGCTTGTCCTGTACCGACGTTCGTACTCTCGGGCTTGAGCGCGAGTTTTTGCGGGCACTGTAGTCTCCTCGACTGAAGCTTACCCCACAAGTATGGCCTGTTTTCCTGCTTAGGTCAAGGGAGAGGCCGCCGAGGCAAGAGTTTGACTTTCGTGGGATCGCGTGATACCTTGGAGGTCTTCATCACAGGAGGCTCCCATGCTCCGATCGATCGCGTTCGCCGCGGCTCTGGCCCTGGGGGTATCTTCTTCGTCGGGCATCAAAGCGCAGGAGTGCTCGACCCCCGACGCCGACGCGCGGTCGATCCTTGAGCAGCACAACCAGCCCACCGCATTCCGTCTCGTCGGTATGGAGGCGCAGAAGTTCGCTCAGCGCGCGGGCGCACCGGACGAAGTCGTCGCCCAGGTCTCGCACGTAACTCTCTGGCTGCTGCCCGATGGCCTCCACTTCCTCGTCGCCTTCTACTTCGACGGCTGCCGCGCCGGCCACCTTCGCATGCCCGTTGGCGCTGCGCCGATCGCTTACCGCGTTCGAGGCGCTTGACACGAGACAAGCTCTCGCGTAGCTTATGAAGACTTCGAACGCCCGAGACACATGAAGTAGGCGTGACAGCCGGGAGAGACCGGCAGCGATTTAAACCCTCGGGGAGATACCCATGTTCGAAGAGAAGTCGGAGCGCGCCGAGCGTGCGGAAGCCGTCGCGCGCAAGTTCAAGGAAGAGGGCAAGGCGAAGGCCAAGCCCGCGAAGAAGCCCAAGACCAACGTCGCCGTCGTCGAGGTGCCGAAGAAGCTGACGGTCGAGCAGTTCGACAAGAAGCTCGCGCCGATCGCCAACGAGATCAACGTGCGCTTCGAGAAAATCGCCAAGCTCGACGGGCAGGCCGACGACCATCGCCTCGCCGCCGCGCTGCGCCTCGAAGAAGCGAAGAAGCTCTGCGGCGCGCAGGGCATCGGCTTCCGCAAGTGGGTCGAGGACAATGTCAAGGATCAGAGCTGGGAGACCGTGCGGAAGCTGGCCGTCGTCGGCGGCAGCCCGAACCCGCAGATCGCTCTGGAGGACATGAGGAAAAAGAACGCGGCGGCGAACAAGGCGCACCGCGCGAAGAAGAAGGTCAAGGAGATCGAGCGCAAGGTCTTCGGCCCGGCCGAGGTACTGTTGAGCGTCAAGCCGGAGGAGGCCATGAAGGCGGTGCGCGCGTTCGCCGCGGACGCCGGCCTCGAAGTGCTCAGCAAGACGGATGTCTCCGCGCTCAAGCAGCAGGCCAAGGGCGTCGAGATGAAGAAGGCCGAGGGCCTGGATGCGCTCAAGGCGTCCTTCATGGCCCTGACCGCCCGCGACAAGATGGATTTCGTGCGCTTCGCGGCGGCCGAGGTCGGCGGCAAGTTCGTCTCCGCGCTCGGCGACGGCGAGCCGCAGACCACCGCGGCGGACGACGATCCGCTCGCGATCCCGCCCGGCCTGCGCCGCACGCGCAAGACCTGACACGAGACTGAGGTACCCCGCGCTCGGGGCACGCACACTGCGCCGGCCAGTGGCCTCGAAGCCGGCACCTTTCTCTCGCACTGTTGGGGATCGACATGACGCTCCCGCATGAAAGGACACGCGCGGTCCTTAAGACGCGCAAGTTCCTCCTGGCGTTGATGGACCCCAAGCAGACGCCGCGGGTGCCCCGTGAGCTGCGCTTGAAAGCGCGCGATCTGCTGAAGCACTACCCTGTCTCTGTCGTCGGCATAGTCGAGCAGGGGTACTGGTGACCTGCACGCTGGCGGTCTTCAAGGCGGGCGTGCTCGTGGCCGGCCTGAGCTTGACCGGGCTTGACAGCGACGGATGCAAGGCGTGGTCGGACATGTGGCGCGAGCTGGGCTACAGCGTGCGTCGCGAGTATCACAAACCGGGGAGAGATTGAGATGATGCGAGAGATGACGTGGCGACGGGTCGCCGAGGAGTTTTTCAATCTCCCGAGTTCTGCCAGAAGCGAGCAGCGGATGGCACAGATGTTCGAAGACCAGCACAAGGTGAGGAGCGAGCGGCACACGAAGCGCATTCGCGACCTTGAGAACGCGCTCTCCCACCTCCTGGGCTGCAAGGATGGGGCGCGCCGAGAGGCTGAAGTTTTGCTCGGCAGGGAAGTACCGTGACGACAGACTACCAAGTCGAGCGCAGCCGAGCGGTGGCGCCCCAGTTCTACCGTGCCCCGGCACCGCCGGGCATGAAACCCATGGAGTACCAACATGCTGGTGTTGAGTATGGTCTCGCTCGTAATCACCATCTGTTTGGTGATGCTCCTGGTCTGGGAAAGACTGCCGAATGCATCCTACTGGGGAATGCTATTGGCGCTAAACATACTCTCGTTGTGTGCCCAGCTAGTCTTAGGCTGAACTGGGAGCGCGAGATCTGGGCGTGGTCGACGATCCCGAACGTGAGCACCTACCCCGTGCTCAAGTCCTCGGACGGCGTCAGCCTCGACGCCAACTACGTGATCATCTCCTACGCACTGCTGGCCAACAAGTCGATCCTCGACGCGATCCTCGATGTGATGTGGGATCACGTGATCCTGGACGAAGCGCACGCGATCAAGGACCCGAAGGGCAACACCCGCACCCGCGCCATTTGTGCACCCGATTGCATCCCTTCCGTGGCCGGGCGCATCACGCTGGCGAGCGGCACGATCCTGCCGAATCAACCGATCGAATGTTTAGGCCCAGACACTTTAGTCTTGACGAATGGGGGGTGGAGGGCCATCATCGACGTCTCAGACAACGATCTACTGTGGGACGGTGTAGAATGGGTGCGGCACAGCGGCTTAGTGTACCGGGGGGGACGCGAAACTATGAAGATCTGCGGGGTGGAGATGACCCCCGACCACGAAACGTTAGTGGGGGGTGCTTGGTCCCCGGCGCACGCCCTGGCCGCGTGCGAGTATACGATGAGCCGCGCGTTGGAGACAGGTTTGGCGAGCTTACTGTCGTTAGCCTCGACCGAGGACCTAGGGGCGGTTTGGCGGCAACTTGGGTGCGGTGCTCTTGCGGCTCCGACCCCTACCGAGTGCACGCGGACAAGCTCCGCACGAGACCGCGTGCTCGGTGCCGCAGGTGCCACATCAGGAAGTCCAATAGGGAGCGAGACACAGCGTACAGCAGACTATGCCCTGACAAAGCACTCCGTCGATGGAGCTTGCAGCGCATTCATCAATGCATCCAGAGATGCCACAACCCCAAACATCAATCTTGGGCTAGCTACGGCGGGCGAGGGATATCAGTTTTCGGCGAGTGGAGAGAAGGGAGAGAAGGCAGACGAAAGTTCCTCGCTTACCTCATGGGGCTCCCAGGATGGGACGATAGGTCCCTCGAACTGGACCGGATCGACGTCAACCGAGGGTACGAACCTGGGAATTTGCGGTGCGTCACTCAGCTTGAGAACGCGCGGAATAGAAGATCAATCAGGGAATTGCAGGAGAGAGTCCTTGAGCTTGAGGCCCGTCTACGATCTTGTGAATGCGGGGCCTCGGCAAAGGTTTACCATCCTGTCAAACGCCGGGCCGCTCGTCGTCCATAACTGTTACAACGCCGTGCGCCTGCTTAACTGGGACGCGATCGACCGCATGAGCCTGGAGGCGTTCAGGGAGCACTACTACGACCTCGGCGGCGGCATGGTGCGTGGCCCGGTCTACGATCCTGCGACGCAGGCGTGGTCGAACAAGTTGCACTGGTCCGAGAAAGTGCGCAACGTGCCGCGGAACCTCGACGAGTTGCAGCGCCGCTTGCGCAAGCACATCATGGTGCGGCGCCTGAAGGAGCAAGTGCTGCACGAACTGCCGCCGAAGCAGTGGCACACCTTCCCGATGGAGGTGACGAGCGAGATGCGGCGCGCGCTAAAGCACCCAGGCTGGGCCATCGCTTCGAAGCTCTACGAGATGGACGCGGACGCATTCAACGACGGCATCCCGGTCGACGGCGCCATCTCGACGGCGCGCAAGATGCTGGGCGAAGCGAAGATGCCGAGCGTCGCTGCGTACGTCGAGGATCTGCTGGAGAGCGGCGTCGACAAGCTCGTGGTGACGGCGTGGCACACGTCGGTCCTGCACTACCTACGCGACAAGCTCTCCAAGTACGGCCTCGTCTACATGGACGGCTCGACCTCGGCGGCGAAGAAGCAGTTGGCGGTCGACCAGTTCCAATCGCAGGAGAAGACCAGGATCATCCTCGGCCAGACCGCGGTGATCGGCGAAGGCTGGACGCTGACGCAGGCGCAGGACGTAGTACTGGCCGAGCCTGACTGGGTGCCAGGACGCAACGATCAAGCCCTCGATCGCATCCACCGCAAGGGGCAGACGGGCGACCGCGTCATCGGCCACATCCCGGTCGTGCCGGGCACGTTGGACGAGCGTGTGATGTCGACGGCGATCAGAAAAGACGTCGCCATCTATCAAGCGCTTGACCACAAGCACTCGATCTGATAGCTTGAAGACACTCTCACAAACGAAAGGGGACCAAATGTCCAAGAAGTTCGAAGTCACTCTCGACGACGAGGATGCCGATCTGTTCGCCGCCTTCCAGCGCATCTTCAGCTCGATGAAGGTCGTCTCTGGCGAAGAGCCGGCGGCAGCCGAAAGCACCGGACGCCGCAGCCGGCGCTCGGCCGAACCGGTGGAGGCGCCCGCGGAGCCCGAGGTCCCTCAGACGACCCGTCGTCGCCGTGCCGGTGCGGATGCCGCCTCGTCCACGACGGAGCCTGCATCGGATGCTGGCGCCAGCGGTGGCCGGCGAGCGCGTCACTCGGCTGAGCCGGCACCCGCTCCGGCAGCCGAGGAGCCGCGTCGGCGTCGGCGCACTGAGGAAGCCCCCAAGGACGATCGCATCAGTGACGCGGATCTGACCAAGGCGGCGTCGCAGGCCGGCGAGGTCATCAGCCCGAAGGTCGTGATGCAGATCCTGAAGGAAGACTACGGGGTCGAGACGGTCAACGACATCCCGCAGGACAAGCGCCGCGCCTTCCTCGACACGCTCAAGTTCGAGATGGAAGGCTGACGCCCGAGGAGGACTAAGCTAGCCGAGGAGCAGCCTCGGTGCAAACGTCAGGCTAGGGGCGTGACAGTCGGGAGAGACCGGCACCTTTACTGCACGGGGAGTTTCCAATGCCACTCGATGACGCACCGGTCGGCCACAGCCCCCTCGGCGGCTCGGCCACGCATCGGTTCATGAAGTGCCCTGGCTCGGTTTCACTGAGCGAAGGGGTCGAGGACGACGAGAGCGAGCACGCGGCGCGCGGGACGGCGGCCCACCACCTGGGCGAGCTTTGCCTGCTCACGGTGCGCGACGCCTGGACGTTCATCGGCGACGAGATCAAGGGCTTCAAGGTCGACAAGGACATGGCCGACGCGGTCCAGGTCTACGTCGACTGGATCAGGAAGGAGGTTTCTGACGTCAGGTACGGGCTGATCGAACACAAGTTCCATGCTCCGACGCTGCACCCGCTCTACTACGGCGGTATCGATTTCGCTTACCACTTCAGCGCCAAGCGTGAGCTTCTGATCGTCGACTACAAGCACGGCATGGGCGTCGTCGTCGAGGTGCCCTGGAACCCGCAGTGCCTCTACTACGCGGGCGGCATCATGGAGACGCTCGATCTCTGGAAGGACATCGACACGATCCGCATCGTCATCGCTCAGCCCCGCGGCTGGCACAGCTCCGGCCCGGTGCGCGAGTGGACGATCTCGGTCCAGGATCTCGACATCTGGCTCGTCGAGAAGCTGCTGCCGGCCATGGATCGGGCGATGGTCTCACGTGATACCGAGAGCGGGGAGCACTGCCGCTTCTGCCCGGCTCGCTTCCGCGCCTGCCCGCAGCTTTTGAAGGATTTCGAGGAGTTCACGACCATGGCCAACCAGATCAAGGCGAGCGAGAAGGGCGCCGAGGAACTGACCAACGCCCAGGTCGAACGCTACCTGGAACTGGAGGGGGTCATGAAGATCGTCTCCGCCGCGGTGAAGAAGACGGCGTTCAACCGCCTCCAGCACGGCGCCACGTTCGAGAAGTGGAAGCTCGGGTCGGCCAAGGTCAACCGCGAGTGGAAGGAAGACGCCAAGGACGCCCTCGTCGCCAAGTATGGCAAGGGCGCCTACGAGGAGCCGAAGCTCCTGTCCCCGGCTTCCGTCGAGAAGCTGCCCGAGGGCAAGGCCATGGCCGCCCGCTACGCCTTCAAGCCCGAGGCCGGGCTGACACTGGTGCCAATGGATGACGCGCGACCGGCCGTCAACCGCGACACGAAGTCCCTGTTCCAGCCGGTCAAGAAGGGGAGCAAGAAGTGAAGAAGACTTTCGCAGACGCATTGTCCGAGTTGTTGGCCGAGTACGCAGACGACGACGCCGACGACATCATCAGCGAGCTGGAGATGCAGCTTTACGCGCTCCGCGAAACTTCAACCAACGAGGAGAACTGACTATGGCAACCGACGCGAAGAAGAAAGAGAAGCCCGTGTTCATGCTGCCCGAGGGGCGGCTGATCAACCACGCCTTGTTCGAGCGCGACGTCTACGAGGACCCGCGTGGGAAGAAGGGCGACCCGCTCTACAAGATCGAGATGGTCTACGACCCGAAGCAGGTCGAGGGCGAGGGCACGATCGAGGACGCGCTGCTCCAGGCGGCGCTCGACGAGTGGGGCGACACGAAGAAGGTCGAGGACGAGTTCCTCAATGGCGACATCCGGCTGCCGTTCATCGACGGCACGAAGTATGCGGCCAAGCGCGAGGAGAAGGGCAAGCCCGGCGACGCCTACAAGGGCAAGCTTATCGTGCGCGCGTCGACCAAGTTCAACAAGGACGGCACCGACGGCCCCGGCGGCGTGTCGGTCTACGACGAGCAGACCAATCCGATCGGCATCGTCGAGGGCAATTCCGGCCTCGTCTACCCCGGCTGCTACGGCATCCTCGCCGTGACGATCTCGGCCGGGCGCGACGTGGGCTCGGACGACAAGCACGTGAAGTTCTGGTTCGTCGCCTTCCAGAAGACGCGCGACGGCGAGAAGCTGGCGTCCTCACGTGATACCTCGAAGCTGTTCAAGCCGGTCGGGCGCACCGAGGGGGCGGCCAGCGAGGGCCGCCGCAGTCGCCGGGGCTAACGCCCCTTGCGAAGCCAAGGGTGACCGCGATGGTCGCACGCCCGGCGCCGGGTTGAAGTGCGGCCCGGTCTCCTTGGTACAAGGCGCGAACGACGGCGAGAGATTGACGGGCTTTGAGTTGCCCTATCTGACCTCTGAACCAGTCGTGGCAGTCGGGAGAGACCGGCACCTTTTCACGGGGAGGATCGAGATGACCAAGAAACGTGGCCGACCGACTTTCCCGACCAAGCACCGCACGTTCAACGTCTACCTGCCGAACGACCTGCACGATCGCTTGGGCAAGTGGGCGGCGCATCTGGGCACGTCGCGCTCCAGCCTGATCCGCCTCTACGTCGAAGGCGCGTTGGACTGCGCAGAAGTCGATGCGATCGTCAAGGCCAAGCAGGCGAAGGTGTACGGCAAATGATCTCCATCGACTTCGAAACCAAGAGCTACGCGGATCTGCGGGCGGTCGGGCCTTGGAGCTACTCCGAGGACCCGACGACCGAAGTGATCTGCATGTGCTACGGTATCGACAGTCGGCCGATCCAGGACTGGTGGCCAGGCAAGAACGACAGCGATCGTTGCCCCCAGGATCTCTACGTCGCGCTTATGACCGGCCACGAAGTCGAAGCCCACAACGTCTCGTTCGAGTATTCGATCTGGGCGAACATCATGGTCAAGCGCTTCGGCTGGGTCGCGATCCTCGACCACCAGTGGCGCGACACCATGGCCGTTGCCAGCTACTACGCCCTGCCTGCCGACCTCGACAAGCTGGCCAAGGTGCTGGGCTACGAGGGCAAGGACCCGGAAGGTGGTCGTTTGATCACCAAATACTCGAAGCTCTACCTCAAGACCGCCAAGAAGATCATCCCGCCCGACGACTTCCAGAAGTTCGTCAACTACTGCCGCAAAGACGTGGCGATCGAGCAGTCCGTCTCCGATTTCCTCGGCGATCTGCCGGATCGTGAACTGCCCATCTTCAAGCTCGACCTCAAGGCCAACGCCCGCGGGCTGAAGCTGGACAAGGCGGGCATCGCCGCGGCGGCGCACATCATCGACGAGGTGGCGACCGAGTTCACCGAGGAGTTCAGGGAGCTGACCGGGCTGAACCCGACGCAGCTTCCCAAGGTCAAGGCGTGGCTGCTGGAGCAGGGCATCGATCTGCCCGACATGACGGCCGACACGCTGGAAGACGCACTGTCCGAGGACGGGCGCATCCCGCAAGGGAAGGCGCGGCGGGCCATGGTCTTGCGCCTGGAACTGAACAAGGCGTCGACCAAGAAGCTCGACAAGATGGCGGCGCAACTCGGCAGCGATGGCCGGGCTCGGTTCCAGACCCGCTACCATGGCACCAACACGGGTCGCAACACGGGCGCCGGCTTCCAGCCGCTGAACCTCGTGCGCTCGTGGGAGAAGATGGACCCGGATCAGCTCGTGCGCGACATCATGCACCGCGATCCTGCGTGGCTGCGCTGCCTCTACGGCAGCCCCAGCGAAGCGGTCAGTCGTGCGCTGCGCTACTTCATCCAGCCCGAGAAGGGGCACCGCATCCTGGCGCTCGACTACGTGTCGATCGAGGCGGTCGTTTGCGCATGCGCCGCGGGGGAAGACTGGAAGGTCAAGGCTTTCCGCGACGGCGTCAAGATCTACGAGGCGATGGCCGACAAGATCTACGGCCTGCCCGTCGGCACGGTCACGAAGGAGACGCACCCGCTGGAGAGAGCAGACGGGAAGGTAGGAGAACTCGCTTTTCAGTACCAAGGAGCGCTCAATGCTTGGCTGAAGTTTGACGACAGCGGGCGCCATAGCGACGAGCGCATCATCGAGATCTGCAAGGCGTGGCGTCGCGAGCACCCGGCGATCGTCGCCATGTGGTACGGCATGGAGGACGCGGCCATCGAGTGCGTGCTCCACAAGCGCGAGACGAGCTATCGCTGCTTCGGGTTCGAGATGATCGACGACTGGCTGGCGATGGTCCTGCCCGATGGCAAGTGCATCTGGTACTGGAAGCCCGAGCTTCGCACCAAGATGCCGCGCTGGCATGACCCGGAGTTGAACGAGGACTGCGCCGAGGGGACCTGTCGCTGCAAGCCGCAGCCCGCGCTGACCTACATGACGAAGAAAGGCGGCTCGTTCTTCCGCACCCACACCTACGGGGGCAAGCTGACGGAGAACGCGATCCAGGCCACGGCGCGACAGATCCTGTGGCCCGCGGCCTCAGCGGTCGAGGCCGCCGGCTACCCGGTCGTACTGACAGTCTACGACGAGATCGTGGCCGAGGCCAGGGACGGCTTCGGGTCGCTGAAGGAGTTCGAGCAAACCGCTCTCGCTGCGCTGCCCGCGTTCGCCAAGGATTGGCCGATCCGGGTCGACGGCTGGGAAGGCAACCGTTACAAGAAGTGAGGACGACATGGGCGCGATGAGCAGGACGAAGGGCAAGGTCGGGGAGCGCGAGGTCGCTGCCTTGCTGAAGAAGCACGGTTTCACGGCGCGGCGGGGCCAGCAGTTCGCGGGCGGGGGCGACAGCCCCGACGTCGTCCACAGCATGGACGGCTTCCACATCGAGGTGAAGCGCGCGGAAACCTTCGCCCTCTACGATGCGCTGGCGCAGGCCGACAAGGACAAGAAGGTGGGGGAGGACAGCCTCGTCTTCCATCGCCGCAACAACAAGCCCTGGGTCGTCGCCATGGACGCCGAGGCTTTCCTGAAGCTCATGGCCCATTACGTCTACTCAGCCCCGAAGGAGTAACCCATGGCAAGCTGGATGTGGCCGGTGTACAAGACTCAGGGCGAGGGGCCGCCAATTCTGATCGGCCGCGTCCCAGGCCCGACTGGACCAGAGCCTTGCGGCGATGTGCTCTACGTACTCAAGCGCGCTTCTGTGCTGCGCTACGCTCAGACGGAGTCGAGGACGTTCGCGGTCGAGGCGATGGGGGAGCGTGTCGGGCTGAAGTTCATCGAGCTGGCGGAGAGGGGCCATCGGTGGTGGGGGCTTGAGTGCAACCAGCCTGAGGTACTCGCGGAGTGCCAAGGCTTTCAACGCACCAGTGAAAAGGAGTAACTCATGGCGTCCCCACACATCAGTTTCCAAGAGGCTGCGCGCCGCGTCGGCGCGGTCAATGACTGCTTGAGTCGTGGCTTCCGCCCGCCTGGGTTCCCTGGCAAGGGGCCGGGCGCGTTGACCCAGGCCGCGATCGACCTCGGCCTCAACCGCAACTCTACCACCATGCGCGTTTTCGAGATAATCAAGGCGGTGTATGGGCTCGAACCGGACTGGGGGCGCTACAAACTGCCTGAGCCGCCGCGCCTTGTCCCACTGGGTCAGCCGCAGCGCGTCGTCGAGCCCGCGCCGATCGAAGTCCCGCCCCCGCCCGAGCCCACGCTATTGGAGCGGCTGAAGAAGGGGGCGGTGGGCCAGGGCTTCACGCACGACGAGATCGAGATGCTCCGGCGCCAGGGCCACAACGTCCATGAGCGCGCGGGCGTGCTGACGCTGGAGAAGGACGTGCAGCCGGCGTTCATCGGCGGCCCCGTGTTCGAGTACGTGTCCCGCCCCGACAACACGTTCCTCTTCGGCGCCACGTCGGACAACCACCTCGGTTCAAAGTATGAGCGTTTAGACACTTTGAACAGCCTCTACGACACCTTCGTCGAGGAGGGCGCCGATCGCGTGTTCAACGCCGGCAACTGGATCGACGGTGAGGCGCGCTTCAACAAGTTCGACCTGCACACGCACGGCATGGACAACCAGCTTGCCTACCTTGCCGCGGAGTATCCAAAGCGCAAGGGGCTGGTGACCTACGCCGTGGCCGGCGACGACCACGAAGGTTGGTACGGCCAGCGCGAGGGCGTCGACATCGGCAAGTACGCCGAGCACGTGATGCAGCAGGCGGGGCGCAGCGACTGGGTCAACCTCGGCTACATGGAGGCCCACGTCAAGCTGGTGAACGCCAACACGGGCGCCTATTCGATGCTGGCCGTGGTGCATCCTGGCGGCGGCTCGGCCTACGCGCTGAGCTACTCCATCCAGAAGATCATCGAGAGCCTGGACGGCGGCGAGAAGCCGGCGGTCGGTCTCTACGGCCACTATCACAAGCTCTGGGCAGGCAACATCCGAAACGTCTGGTGCCTTCAGACCGGCTGCTTCACGGCCAACACCAGGGTCGAGACTGCGGCGGGGCGCATCAGCATCAAGAACGTGAAGCTGGGCGACGAAGTGGTGACCCATCTGGGCAGACTGCGGAAGGTCACAAGGCTCTACGAGCGCCTCCACTACGGGGACATGGTGTCCTTGAACTACGGGCGCATCGGGCGCTTCGACCAGACGCTCACGGCCACCCCCGAGCATCCCGTCCTCACCGAGACCGCAGATGGGCGCAAGGAGTGGAAGGCGATTTCTGAGATCCGGGTTGGCGACGTAGTGTTCGTCAAGTCTCACCCATGCTCGGTGACCGGGGAGCCTATCCCCTACTGGATGAAGATGTCGCGCAACGCTAACCCGATGGACTTAGCCGAAACTCGGGATAGGCTTTCGGCGACCAAGGGGTCGAAGGTCTGGAAGCGCGGCGGCAGCGACGGAGATGTTCACCTCCAGCGCGACATCCTGCCCTTCTGCGCCAAGATGGAAGCCGAGGGCTGGCGGATGATCCCTGTCGGGGCTTCGCAAATCCCTGATGCCATCGGAATCAAGGACGGCAAGGTTGTCGCCTTCGAGATCGAGCGCAGCAGGGGCCGCCTCCTAGAGCACAAGAAAGCGAAGTACGACGGCTCTGCCCTGGGGGCCAAGGTCGACGAAGTGCGCTGGGTGCCTTTGACCGAGCGTCTGATCCAGCCCCGCTCGTGGTACGAGTACGACCAAGAGACCACCATGTGCAAGGTCGCCGTGGTTGGCGTCAAGCGGGCTAAGCCATCGCGCCCGGCCAGGGTCTACAACTTCGAGGTCGAGGGAGACAACTCCTACATCGCCGGGAACGTGGCCGTTCACAACTGCACAGAAGACCAAACGCCGTTCATGCGCAAGAAGAAGCTAGAGGCGCACGTCGGCGGCGCCCTGGTCAAGCTGACGCAGGACCCCAAAACGGGAGCGATAACCCGGTTTGCGCCCGAGATCATGCGCTTCTTCAACCGCGGCTTCTATAACCATCGCTGGAGCCATGGCTCCATGCCGATCATGCCTCACAGGAGCACGACATGAGCGAGATCGTTACCAAGCCGGAGATCGCCAAGCCGACCGACAACTATCGGCGCGTGGTTGCGGGCGACCGCGACTTCATGCAACGCTGCTGGATCGTTGGCCACGAGTTGGTGTGGCGCGACATCCCAGTCGTAGATGGGGAGGCGACCGATGCGGATCGGAGAGGTTAAGGTCGTCGAGTGGGTTCAGCTTGGCGAGCCCCTCGGCCCGCATCAGACCCTGGCCCAGAGGCGGGATCACGTGATGCACCACAACCAGTACCAAGTGCTCACCGAGCACACTCAGGAGGCTGCCGTGTCGACCCTGTTCCACCTGACGCCGGATCTCATGGCCGCCGCCTACGAGTACCTGCGCGTGTCCCGGCCCTTCAGCGCTTGGCGTCTGCCCGACGCTGACGAGGTCGAGTTCCATGTGACCAAGCACAAAGAGATCCTCGGCGACCACACGATGCTCGGCACCAAGCATGTGATCCGGTGCTCGACCACCAACATCGGCACGACCGACATGCTCATGCGTGTCATGGCGCACGAGATGATCCACGCCCACTGCGATCGCCGAGGCGTGCGCGGCGAGCACGGGCGCGACTTCCAGGCGGCGGCCGACAAGGTCTGTCGCTTCCACGGCTTCGATCGCAAAGCATTCTAGGAGGGTGAGATGGTCCTGAAGATGACAGTCGACGAGACGCAAGACGCCCCGCCGAAAACCGGCCACGACGTCTTCAAGCCGCTGACAACGGCGGAGCTGACGACCGAGCGCGGCTCGGTCTACGGCCATCCGCTCGACGACTTCGGGCGCGCTGCCAAGCTCAAGGCGGTCGTGGCCGACATCAAGGACCCGGAGCTACGCCACGCCGCGGAGATGATCTGCGTCAAGCTGGCGCGGCTCTGCCACACGCCGGGGCACCTCGATAGCTGGGACGACATCGCCGGCTACGGGCGCACGGCGCGCATGGTGATCGAGGAGCGCGAGCGCCGGGGGCTGTCATGACCGGCAAGGCAATCCTCCCGCCCGACGTCAAGAGCGGGGGCCGGCGCCAAGCTGACGACCCGCGTCACAAGCGCCCGAAGTCCGGCGGCTGGCCCTCGATCCCGCCGTCGAAGTCTTTCACCCTATGGGTGCCGAACGAACACGAGGAGCAGCTACGCAAGCTCGCAGCAAGCAAGGGCTGTAGCGTAGCTACGCTGATCCGCCACGCAGTATCGGAGATGTTGAAAGATGGAAGCGATGGTACTCAAGTTCCCCGAGGTGCCAAGGCCCGTGCCGTGCGGGCATTGCGAGAAGAAGCTCCGCCCGCGATCCGCAAGAAATAGCCCGGCGTTCTGCTGCTACACCTGCGCCGTGATCGGCCAGCGGGAGCACGTCAAGCAGTCGATCAAGAACCTGACCGGGTCGCAGGGATAGCTACAGCTTCGCGGCGACCGCTCCCAGCCGGGTGACGATCCTAAGCACGCTCTGCCTTGCGTCGTCCACCAGAACCGAACAGGCGTCGCGCTCATCCTCCCCCCGGCGGAGGTTGCGCGCGATCTGCCACTTCTCCGCAACGCCGACATGGCCCCGCTCGGCTAGCGCCTGAGCCCGCTCGGCGTGCTTCAGGAGCGCGCCCCAGCACATGACGGCGATCGGATCGTCAGCCGCTTCCGCGAGGGCCTTGGCGTTCTTGAGATCGTCGACCGCCAGGGACGCCAGGGCCTTCAGCTCCCCGCTCGGGTCTCCGTCCTGAACGACTGCCGGCCCAGCGCACGCGCTCAAGGCCAGGGCGAGTAGGATGGCTGCCACCTTCATGGCTTGCTGCCCCCGTTGAGCGAGTTGACCCCGAGAGCGCCGAGCGCCATGAGCACGAGGTTGTAATACTGCGCCGGCTCGATCAGCTTGAGGTACACCAGCGCGTAGACCGACGCGAGCAGGCCCGCGGCGGCGCCATACTTGAGGAGTGTCGAGGGCTCCATCACTTGCCTCCTTCCCAGTTGATGCCCGTATTGAACGCCAGGAGCGCCAAGATGGCTACGGCAACCGCCTTGCCGATCGTGGCCAGCAGCGAGGTCTTCACCGTCCTGTAGCTCTCCAGTAGCCCGCGCATGTCGCGGATGTCGTTGCTGGCCTCCGAGTCGTGGAGGCCGACGCTTTCAAGCGCCCTCTTCGCGCCAAGCTCTGCGGCGTGTTCGAGGAGCGTCTGTAGCTCCTCGCGCTTCAGGATCGTCTCAGTCATCAGCCGCCCCCACCGCTATCGGTTTCAAAGTATTGGTAGCACGTGAACGTCAGGTCGTTGGTGTTCGCCGTCAGGGTGGTGAACGCGCGCTTGAAGATCGCCGAAGCGCCAGGGGAAGCCCCAGTCGTGTTGTTGAGCGCGCCGTCCATGTAGACTGCGTGGGCCAGGATGATGGACTTGAAGCGCAGGTCGACCCCGTTCTTGTCCTTCCAGACGCCCGAGCCCGAGCCGACGTTGCTCGCGGTGTTGGTCTCGCCCGACGATACCGGAGGAGCGCCCCACGATGGATCGGCGCCGGCACCGCCCGAGTAGAGCATCTGCCCCGCGGTGCCTTCGCGCTTGAGCTTGGCCACGCCTACGGCATTCGCGGCGAGCTTACCCTCGGTCACCGCCAGATCCGTGATGCCGGCGGTCGGAACCTGCCCGAACGCGGGCGGGCTGCCGGCGCCAGCGCTGACCAGCGGGTGTCCAGATGTGCCCAGGGCTACGCCGGCCTTGACCAGCTTGCCGGTGGTGCCGTCGTAGAGGACGATGGAGTTGGAGCCGGCCGACGCCGGGCCGACGACGTCGCCCGTCACCGACGAGGTGACCAGCGTGTAGACGCCACCATTGGCGCGCAGGAACTTGTTGTCGTCGCCGGGGTTGGCTGGCGTCGGGAGCAGCGCGGCGGCAGCGATGGCGCCGTCGGCAGCAGCTTCAGCCGCGGCTTGCGCGATCTCGGCATTGGTGACGGCAGCTTCAGCCGCGGTAACGAGCGAGGCGCTGGGCACGTCCACCAGGGTGAAGCCGGTCGCCGTCGCGTTGATGGCCAGGACTTGGTCGGCGACGGGCGTCGGGATCGTCTCGACGTCGAAGTCGATCTCGCTCAGGTCGACGCCGGGCAGGAACTTCGGCGTGCGGTCGAGCTTCTCCTGCTGCTGGAGGTCGACCATCGTCGCGCGATCGAGTGCCGCTTCGAGCACCTCGGGGTAGTAGGTCGCTTGGTTCGGTAGGTCGGTCTGCTGCTCGATCGTCAGCACGCGCAGCATGACAAGCTCGTACGCGGACGTGATCGGGGTGCCGCCGCTCGCCGGGTAGGTGATCGAGCCGGTGCCTGGGTAGCTGGAGACGGTGACGCTGTAGGTCGTCGAACTGGTGCCGCGGCTCAGCAGCGTCTCGACGCCTGTCGACACGTCGCGCAAATAGACGACAAGATCGTCTGCGTCTTCCGGCAGGACGACCGGACTGAAAGAGAAGGTGGTCGCGGAGCCGTTGCCGGGCGCAATCACCTTGCTGACGGTGGTCTCGACTGTCATCTACGCTCCATTCCAGGTATCATGTGATACCTCATTTCTTCTTCGGTGTCACGAGATAGTCGTAGGGGTTGTCGGTCTCTTCCTCGATCGCTTTGAGGATGCGGACGAACTGCGTGGTGCCCGGCAGCCCGATGGCCAGCCCGACGCCGTCCAGGACTTTCCTGGCGTTCTTCAGCTCGATCTCTTGCTCCGAGACCATCTCGACCGCGGCCTTGACGGCGCCCGACACCTTCTGCGAGAGGCCCTCGACGGGGGACAGATCGCCGCCTCCCTTGCGCCCTTCGATCTCAGCGCTGATCAGCGAGCCGACCGCGGGCGTGGACTTGACCCCGTAGACGAGCATCTTCAGGCCCCACTTGGCCAGCTCGGCTTCGTCGTCATCGTCGGGGAAGTCCTGCCGGATCACCGCTTCGCCCAACCCTGCCAGGACCAGCAAGAACACGGCCTTGCTGATGGCATCGGGCAGGCGCTTGGGGTTCGCCTTGACGCTGCCAATAGTGCTGCTGACCTGACCGTAGAGCAGGGTCGCGTAGGTCGAGAACATGGTGAGCCACTGCGTCAGGCCCTTCTGCCTCTGCAACGCTGCCTGATCCTTGAGGTGGCCAGAGCCCTGGGAAGTCCGTATCGCCGCGTCAGCGTAGTCGGACGCCTCGCGCTCGGTCTTGCCTTGCGACAGGCCCTGATTGAACGCGCCGATCCACGTCGGCATGTCGACGGTGTAGAACTGCAATCCGCCGATCGCCTTCAGTGACGCACGCTGGGCCAGGGTATAGATGTTCGAGCCTTCTGCGGTCTGCCTCAGAGCCTCGGCCTGCTCGCGGTCTGCGTTGCCGAGGCGGTGCCGCATCTCACCGGACAGCTCCTTCGCCATCTCGATGCTGCCGCGCATGTCGGCGACGTAGCGATCGAGCCCGACCGCCATCCACTTCGCCCCCTGGGCCGCCGAGAACTTCCCGTCAGGCTTGGTGCCGAGGATGGCCACGGAGGTCGTCAGCCCAAGCACCTGAGAAGCCATGGTCGTGTAGCTCAGTCCGAGGACGCCGATCGTGATGTGGGAACGGATGATCTGCGTCAGCGCGTTGGCGCCCTGCGAGGTCTTGAAGTCGGCACCGTTGGTCGCGACGGCTTCGAGCCAGCGGTGGAGTTCGTCGCGATACTCAGGCCCCACGCGCGAGGTCAGCTCGGCGCTGAGTTTGCGGTCTTCGAGAAGCTTGCGCGTGTTGTTGAAGGCGTCGAAGTGCGAGACGAAGTGGAGGTGGCGCTCCAGGGCGTGCGCGAGGTTCGAGAACCGGAGGTCGACCGGGGCCGAGTAGCCTTCCGTGCGCGCCTTTGTCATGCCAGAGAACACGCCGGCACGATCGGCCGGGTGCAGCATCATGTTGAACGCTTCGCTGCTGCTATCCTTCAGGGGCGCCGCGATGCGCTGGTCGTACATCATCGGGAAATAGCCGCCCTTGACCTCGACGCCGCCGATCGAAACCGGCCGCGACTCGACGCGGGAGGGCGAGACGCCATGCACGTTGCGGTAGACGTTCTCGACCATCGGGCGGATCTTCTCGAACTGATCCCACACCTGCTGCACCCAGGCAGCGGCTTCAGGCGGAAGCTGTTCGAGCGCCGCGGTGACTTCCTCGGGCGTCCACTTGGTGTGGCCATCGACGAACTGCGAGCCCTCGATCATTTTGTCGAAGTTCGAGGCGTTGCCGGAGTTGACGGCCACCATCAGTAGTTCGGCGTAGGTCACCTTGCGCCCGCCCAGGGTCACGTTGGGGACCTTGTAGTCGAGCTTCTTGCCGATCGCAGCCGGCAGACCCTTGGCCCCTTCGATGATCGGCTTGAGCGCTTTCTGGAGAAGGTCGAGCTTCTGCGACTGCGCGTCGGCGAGCGGCTGGAAAACCGCCTTGTGCCAGGGGCCGCCGAGTTCGCCGCCGTCGAGCTTCTGCACGAGCAGCTCGATCTTCGACACCACGGCCTGCGCCGAGGCGAGGATGCTGCGGGCGCGATCGAATAGCGTGTCGTCGCCGCTGGCTTCGCGCTTCATGCGCGGCAGCTTCGGCAGCGTGGAGATGCGCTCGATGAGCTGGTCGCGGGTCTCGTTGAAGTCCTGGAGCTGGCCGCCGACGACGAGCGAGCGCCACTTGCGCCCTTCTTCCTCGATCACCTGGGCCTGTTCGTACAGGGAGTTGAACGCGCCCAGGCTCATGTTGGCGTAGTGCGTCGACTGCAACAGCCCGGCAGGATCGTTGCGCGTGCTCTTGGTGAAATCGTAGTCGGCCAGCAGATTGAGAAGGCGGTCGCGGTGGCCTGCGTCGATGCCGGGGATCGCCTTGCTCGGGTCGGCCAGCGCCTGGAGATGCGCGCGACGAGCCTCGACTTCCCTGCGGGCCTCGAACGCCTGACGCGCGTACTCGTAGTTCAGGATCTGCTCGAACTTCATCTTGGCTGCGGCCGAGCGGTTCGGACCTTCCAGCTTCTCGCCGTCGATCTTGCCGCGCCCGCGGATCAGCTTGCCGGCGAGCTTGCCCTTGCGAGCCTCTTCGTTGAGGAAGCGCTTCGGGTTGATGTCGCGGATCTGCTCCCTGGCCAGCCCCGCCTCTGCCGTCGCCTTGAACAGCCGAGGGTCGAGCGCCTTGCCCTTCTTCTCCTGCCCGCGCAGTGCCCCCAGTTCTGTGGTGAGCATCTTCAGGTAGCCGCGGTCCTGGTGCAGATCTTCGATCGCTGCTTCGAGGTCGCGCTGCTTGTCCAGGATGGCGCCATGTTTTTCGGACATGACGCGGTCGGTCTCGGCTTCGATCTTCTCCTTGATCGGAACCGCAGTCATGATCGAGTCGATGAGATGGCGCCCGTCATCGAAGCCGTAGAGTTCGGCCAGGACGTCGGGGTGGATGCCGCCGCGGCTCTGATATATCTGGCGCCCGTTCGACTTCGGGAGCATCTCCAGGATGCTCTCCTGGCCCATGATCTCGACGATGGCGGCACCGTCGAGGCGATCCACGCCGAGCGCATCGAGCGCTCCATAGACGGGGGTCTGCCTGACGCTCTCTTCGACCTGCTGGCGAACGACTTCGCGCTCAGCCTGCCATTCGGCCGTGAGTGTCTTCTGCTGGCGCTTGATCGCCCGCTCTGTCGCTCGCAGTCGCGGCGCGTCTCCGGCCTCTTCGATCGCCGCGAGATAGCTTGCGTACTGCTGCTCCGTCATGCCGGCTTCGGCAGCGGTCTCGAACATCGCCTTGAGGCCGAGCTGGTCTTCCGCCAGGGCCACGGGCGCATGGGCTTCCGAGTGCCATCTGTCAGGGCTGGGAGGCTTCTCGCCAACGAGGTCGAGCACGTCCTGCTGGGACATGCCCTCGATCTCTTCCTTGCCGAAGCCCGCGGCGATGAGCTGACGCCGCTGCCACTGGTTGGCCTTCCATTCCCCTTCCGTAGCTGGCGCAGCTTCCTTGGCTGCCCCCTCGCGCTCCGCCGCGGCCATGGCCTCCTGCTCGCGCAGGCGAGCTTCCGCCATCTCTGCCGGAATGTCCTTTGCCTCGCGCGCCGTGAGTTCGCCGTCGCCTACGCGGACGTCGTCGACCAGATTGGCGGCCGCACCTTCCTGCGCCAGCCGCGCGAACTGTTCACCGGACAGGCGAACCTCGCCACCACGCTCGATGGCCGTCTGAACTTCGTCACCGAACCCAAGCTCGGCCAGCTTCTCCGGCCCGACCTCGTCAACGAGGCGCTGGCCGCTGATGTGGATCTCGATGCCCTTGCTGTCGAGCACCGCTCCGGCGTGCTCCGCGGCCTTGTCGGGCGCGCGCTGGTTGAGCGCCGAGCCCTGGACATCCTCGATCACCTTGGTCAGATGGTCGCGGCGCCGGATCGCGCGGCGCCCAGGCATGGCTGCGGAGACGATCGCGCCAACCGTGCCGCCGACGCCGCCCTGGTAGAGCGTGTCTTCGCCGAACAGCACGCGATCGTGATCGTACAGCGCCATGGCGGCGACGTTGTTGGCGGCGTCCTCGATGATTTCCTGCGACGCTTCCGCTCCGAAGCCGGCCAGGGTCCTGAAGATGCGCGACCGGACGTTGGCCGGCAGCTTCTTCATCAGGATGTCGAGGCCGTACTTCTCGGTCAGGGCCGTGATGGCGCCGCCGACCACCGTGGCTGCGTCGCCCCCGGCGGTCCCTTCCGCCCCCGCCTTCTTCACGTCTTCGGCTGCCTGATCTGCGCCCTGGCCGAACATCAGCATGGTGCCGCCGACGCCGCCCGTCAGCAGCAGCGCCGTGACCTGGGAGGCGACTTGGCCGAGGCCCTCGCCAACGTCCGTCACGAAGTTCTTGTTGGTCGGCCCGATCGCTTCGCCGACTTCCTTGATCGCCGCGCCGACCTTCTCTACCGACTTGCTTTCCTGCTCGCGCATGGCTCGCAGCGTCGGGTCTTCGAACATCTTGGCAAGCGTCTCAAGCCCGGCCGCGCGAGCGACGCCAGCGAGCGCCCTATCGCGGAGCCCCGCCAACGCCGTCTTGCCCTTGGCGACGCCGGCCATCGAGCCGATGCCCTTGACTGCGCCGGCAGGAACCGAGCGCGCAACATCGAGCGCCGACACGGTCTTCTCGTCGCTGCCGGGCGAGGCGAGCTGGTCGACGACGCCTTCGAAGCCGGCCATGGTGCTGATCTGGTCGTGGCTGAGCTTCGCATTCTCGGGGTCGCGCCCGAGCCAGTCACGCGTCGCCGGGGCGCGGTTCAGCTCCGCGTCGCCGTCGATGACCTTCTTGCGCGCCTCCAGTTCTTCGAGGTTGCGCTCGGCTACCTCGGCCGGAACACCAAGCTCCTGCCCGAGCTTGCGAGCGCGTCCGAACTTGTCGGCGTCTCCGCGGCCAGCGCTGTCGAGGAGCAGCTTAGTCGGAGGGGGCGAGACCGTGTCGTCGATCAGGCTTGCGTACGGGTTCGCGGCTTCAGCCTGGGGCGGCGGCTGGACTTCCGGCTTCGGCGGCTCCACGGGCGCTGCGACCGGCTCCGGGGCGACCGGTGGCTTGGCCGCGCCTACTCTGCCGATCAAGACCTCGTAAGGGTTATCGCTCGCCATCAGCGCTTCTGCTCTTTGTCACGCGCCAGCTTCTCACGGTAGAATTGGAGCATCTGCATCATCGTCGGCGGGCTTCCGAACCTCGCCTTGAACGCCGACACGATCTGCTTGCGATCGGCTTCCGGGATATCCTTGACCGCGTCGTAGACCGGCGTCTCGACTTGACGCCCGGTAACCGAGAACCCGAACCCAGGCATGAGAACCTTGTCGAAAGCACCGTCGATGATCTCTTTCTCGCGGGCCACCGTCACGGGCTTCTTCGTCGTTCGACGCTCGCGTTCGAGTTCTTCCTCGACAATGGCCTGGATGCGCGCGTGCCTGGACTTCTTCGCGTCCGTGTCCGCCGGCCCGAGCAGGTCCATGGTCTTCTGCCGAACGCGCGACTGGATCGAGTATGGGTTCGACGGGTCGCGCTTGCCCTGGAGGCTCTGCTGACGCAGGCGCTCGACCACCGTGTAGTCTTCGCGCGACAGGTGCGTCTTCAGCTCGGACTGCGACACCGCGCCAAGCTCGTCCGGTGGCATCTGCAAATACTCGTTGAGCTTCACGCCGTCCGAAGCCTTGGGGAACTCCATGCCCTTGGCCCGGCGTTCCTCATAGGTCTCAAGCGCCTTGCGCTGCTCGGGCGTCAGGATCGACCGAAGCTCCGAAGACAGCGCGTCCAAGCTGCCGCCCTGGGTGATCAGCTCATCCGCGGTCTTGTAGGCGAGCTTGTTCTGCTCCTTCTCCGCCACGAGACGCTGAGCTTCGGCCATGCGCGCCTTGCGCTCGGCTTCCGCGCCCACCTGGGTGAAGTCCTGAAGTTCCTGGCGGCGGTAGTTGTCTTCCGCCCGAAGGCGAGCTTCCACGGCGTCACGCAGCTCAGGGTTCTCGATCGCCCGCGCAGCAGCAATACGCGCGTCCATGTCGAGCGGGTCAGCTTTCAGGATCGAGTCCGCGGCTCTTTGCGCCTCGCCGCGCAGCGCCTTGTCTTGCGTGCGCTGACGATCGGCTTCAGAAGCGCGCTGGATCGAATGCCAAGTGGAGATGCTGCTCAGCGCAGCGTCTTCGACCTTGCCGCTCGCCCGCTGGCGGATGAACTCGGCCTGCTTCTCCAGATCCCCAGGATGCAGAGCGATGGCCTGATCGCGTAGCGCCTGCGCCGAATGCTGCACGGAGCCGTCGCGGATCTGCTTCGAGATCGACGCCCGCGCCTCAGGGCTGAAGCTGCCTTCGTACTGCTTGAAAATGCGCTGGGCAGCTCCGGTAGCCTCGACCGCCAGGGCGGCCTTGGCAGCGCCCGTAGCGATCACAGACGTGGCCTCGCGGACCTTCGCCGCCTCGACCTCAGGCCCCCAGCCATTGCGCTGAGCCATGTCCTTGATCTCGTTGACCGCCAGTCCGACCGACCGCTGGATTATCGTGGGGTTGTTCCACGCCTTGGCCGCATCGTTGGCCGCTTCGGACAGCCGAGCCTCGGAGACGGTGTCGGCGGCGCGAACGCGCTCCTGGCCAACGAAGCGGGCCATGGTGTTCAGCTCGCTCTCGACGCGCCGGGCTGCGACCTCGCCGAACATCTGCTTGACGCGGTCGTTCTTCCCGCTTTCCAGCAGCTTCTTCTGGGCCTCCTGCACCGCCTTCTGGGCGTTGCCGTAGCCCTGGAGCGCAGCTTCGCCCTTGAGGCCGAAGTACCCTGGGTTCTGAGCCGTGCCGTCCCCGTAGTTGATCGATCGCAGAGTCGACGAAAGCTCGATGTCGAGCTTCTTCGCCTCGCGTTCGTTGTCCTCCATCTGCGCCTTCAGCGCGAGGCGCCCGAACTCGTCAGAGACGCCCTGGAGGCGAGCGCCGGTCTGGGCTAGCCCTGCGCCCTGCAATGCCCCGAAGGCGTCAAGCGAGGCGGAGCTGGCGTTCTGGTAGCCGGGGTCTAGCGGGCGGGACTGGACGCTCGGGGCGGCTTGCGGGACTGTCGGCATCAGCCAAGCCCGAAGCTGGAGGCACTACCGAGGTCAACACCCTCCTTCTTGAACTGGTACCACTTGCTGGCCACCGTTCCGGCGCCCGTCAGCACAGTGCCGAAGGCGGACCCCATCCCTGAGGACGTCGCGTTGTCGGCGCGCATTTGGTTGAGCTGCGAAGAAGCGTTGAAATTCATGCCCTGGGCCTCGTATCCCAGCGCCTCGCGCTCGGCGTTGGACCGGATGGTAAGCTCGTCGAGCTTGCCGATTTCGGCCGTGTCGCCTGTGATATCAAGCGCACTGCCCTGGTCAACGAGGACGCCGTTGGCGGCCAGGACTGCTCGCTGGCGGCCCATGAGCTGCTTGTTCTTGCTGGCCTCGCGCCGGGCGGCTTCATCGCCGCGGAGGCGGGCATCGTCGGCTGCGCGCTGGGCCAGGATTGCGTTGTTGCGCCCGACCGCGGCTTGGTACTCCGCCTGCGCCGCCGCAGCCTTGCCCTGTTGCATCTGGCCGACCGCAGAGAACGCGGTGCCAATCACGCTTCCTACGATTGAGAGGATCGGTAGCGCGGCGCCCATTATCGGCTCTCCATGTGGAAACGGTGGAACGGCATCAGGTCAGGCCCGAAAGGCGTAGGTGCTTCGACCGTGAAGCCCAACCACTTGAGCCACTTCACCGCCCTAGTATGACGGACGTCGACCCAGTTTTCAAGTCTGGTGTACCCCCGCGCCGCCCGCTCGACCCAGTTCTTGGAGACGCGCAGGAAGGGCCTCGGGTGCTTGCGGATTTCGGGCGTGCCGAGCAGCCAAGGGATGCCGACGTTGTCCAGCAGCGTGCGCTGTCCGATGCCGAAGGCGCAGATAGGCACCCCGTAGGCCAGTCCGACGTAGGTCTCACGTGAAACCTTGGACGACGCCTCCAAGGCTTCGAGGGGCGTCTTGCGCCCCATCGCCCATACCTCGGCCACGTCTGCTGGGTCCATGTTCGCGGCGATGAACTCCAGATCCTGGCTGGAGGCTATGTCCATGCCGTAGATCACTGATCATCCGATCGACTGTCGCTTTCGCCGAGGTGCACGTCGGGGATGACAGCCAGGAGCGTCATCGGCAGCGGGTCACGCTGGCGGAAGCAGATGCGCCCGTTCTTGTTCCACTCGGACGGCGTGGCCAGTTCGAGGTCCCCGGTGAGAAGCTGCGTCGGCTCGTCGTAGTCCTCTGTCCCGCGCTGCTTGGCTTCGGTCAGGTTGTCGAACTTCGGGCCGTGCCACAGGCCGCGGGACTTCAGCAAGCGCACCGTCACGGCGACGACGCGCTTGAGCTTGCCCTGCAACGTGCCCTGGCCAGGGCTCTCGATGTTCAGCGTCTCGATATCGCTCGTGTACTTGAGCCCGACATGCACGCGGCTCGCGCGGCGCGGCAGAGTGATCGAACCGCCGGAGACCGTCAGACCGTTCACGACGCTGCCATCAGCCAGCACGGCGACTTCCCAGCCTTCGAGATGGTTGAGCCCGGTCAGCGTCAGCACCGCCTTGCGCGCGTAGCCGCCCTCGACGTACGCAGCAAAAGCCGAGCCGTCGACCGGGGAGCCATCGAGGTCTTCCAGCTCGAACGTATTGGTGGCCTTGTTGCGCACGACGTAGCGCTTCAGGTTCAACTGGTCCGGCTGGCTCTCGGTGTCGAACTCATCGTAGGTCGGCTCCCACATGATGTCGCTGAAGTCCACGTAGTCGCCGTTCTCGAAGCCGTGCGCCGCCGAAGTGACGACGACCGGGTTGGCGGACGTAATCCCTGTGATGGCCTTCGGCTCATCGAGCGACAGCCCGCAGTCGACGAAGTAGGCGTCACGCACGTCTTCGAACCGGCGCCGATGCAGGCGCTCGACGTAGCGCACGGTCTTGCCGTTGGCGCGGCGCTTGACCACGAAGTAGACGCGGTCCTCGCGATCGCCCTCGTTGGAGTTCGCCGGTAGCACGCCCACCGTCTCGAACTTGCCCTTGGTGGTCCAGCGCGTGAAGCCGTTCACTTCCTGCTCGGGCTGGAACGTCATGCAGGCCAGGGCGCCGTCTTCCCTGACCGCGTACACGATCGGCTCGGGCGCCCGCGCCGCCGCCCAGTCCGAGATGCCATAGTTCTCGAAGATGTGGTTGGCCAGCACGGTCATATCCGAGCCGGTGTAGGCGTCGCTCTGGAGCGAGTAGCCCAGGCTGCGGATGCGGTAGCGGTCCTCAGGCACGTAGAGGACGACATTGCCGAAGACGAGCGGACGCAGATGCGACGAGCCCCAGGAGGACTGCGGCTTCTGCTTGAGCGTGGCGGCGGAGAAGGCGCTGTCGGCGCCCGAGTTGACGCGCCACTCGCTGCCGCTGGTCAACGTGATGAGGTCGTTGCCGGGGATGTAATGGCGGATCTCGTTTACTTGGCGGGCGGCGAGAGTGGCCGTGATTGCGTCATCCGCCTGAGATGGCGACGATACGCTGAAGTTGTTCTGGCGGCCCGTTTGCGAGTATTCGCTCGTGTCGGGGGCGGAAGCTGAGCCGCCGAAGATCCGGCGCTGCTCGTAGTAGCTGGCGGTGCCGGGGTAGTTCCCGGTGCCTTCGAACGGGTTACGAGACGACGGAGGCGAGAGGTCCAGGTCCGCAGCGATGTTGCTATCGACAAAGGAAACGTCCTCCGTCTCGCCGATGAGCCCGTACAGGCCGTTGGACTGCTTGTAGACCGCGTACTTCTGCGCCCCAGTTGCCGCGGTCCACGAGATCGTGTTGTTGGTCGTCGTGGACGAAGAAGCGGCCACCACGAAGGTGCGCCGGGCAGTGCCGCCTGACGTGTAGGCGGAGTATGCCGAGCCGTCGATCCCGCGCAGGGAGAAACTGCCAGCCCCGATGTTGTCGATGATGAAGCGGCGCCCGTTGAGCTGGGTCATACCCCCGACGCTCGCGATGTAGATCTCGTCGCCGGTCGACAGGCCATGGGTCGTGACGGACACGACAACAGGGTTGGCCTGCGTGGCGTTGGTGATCGTCAGCGTTGTGTTATTGAGCCCGGCGAGGCTCTCCTCCGCCGTCTCTGCGGCGATCGCAGTGACCTTGTATTTGTAGGTGGCAGCGCCAGCCGAGCCGACCGACACAGACATGGCGGTTGGGTAGGTTTGGGACGGTTGGAACGTCGCTGCTGCCAGCGTCCAGGTCGTGTGCCCCGCTCGCGAAAGCTCGTAGATGGGGTACGAACTGTGCGTCAGCGTCATGATATCCGCAGACTGCACGTACTTAATGGTGGGAACGTCCGCGATCGCGTATGGCGTCGAAATCTCGTAGACCTTGGCCACCGTGCCAGCCGACGAATAGGTCGTGTACGCGGAGCTGTTGATGTTCGTGCCGTCGACCTGATCGGTAAGTTGGAACGTGTTCGTGGTCTGGCCAGCGACGCGGAACCAGCGCCCGTTGACCTCGGTCATGCCGACGACGCCTTCGATGTAGACGTCGTCTCCGTTGCTGAAGCCGTGGCTGTTGGAAGTCACGACCGCGGGGTTCGCCTTCGTGATGCCCGTGATGTTCTTGGCCGCCTCGGTCAGAAGCACGTCGTTGCGGTAGACGCGCATGTACTCGTCGCCGAACTCCAGCAGGTACGTGTCGGTCGTCTTGAACTGGAACTCGACGAACGACGGCGCGTAGCTGTGGTCCTTGACCGGGGCCAGGAACGTCGTGCCGGCGCGGTTGCTCAAGCCGCCTGTCGCATGGACGAAGCAGTTGAGCGCGGTGCGTACGCCGACCTGATAGGCTTGGGTGTCTACGCGCGCGTACAGCGACGGCGCCAGCTCACCCTTGCTGAACGATGGCTGGATGAATGTGGCCACCTCAGCCCCTCGCCCTATTCCACTCAGCTTCCCGCGGCTTGTCCTTGACGGCTTCGTTGGCGTCGTGCGCCGGGGCAACCGACAGCAAGCTCGCGTAGAGCTTCTGCATGTCGTCGCGGATCGTACGCTTGCCCGTGAGCTTCAACGCGATGCGCGAGGCGAGCTGGGCGGCCAACGTGTCGATGAAGTGTGCCGGGAACAGCGAGGTCTGCTGCACGTCGCGCGTGTAGATCAGGATCGCTTCGTCGGCGTCGGTCAGGATCGTCTTGGCCGTACCGTCCGAGGTTTGCTCGATCTCGAACGGGATCGCGTCGTAGGTATCGCCAAGGGGGTTCTCGATCTCGCGCGCTTTCACGCAGTCTACCGGGTACTGGTAGCGGTAACCCCAGATGCCCTCGGGCGGGTCGTCGGAGGAGGAGGCCAGGGAGAGGCGCTTGCGCGCGAAGCCCCAGTTGTACGCCTCCAGCACATGCACGCGGCAGAAGTCGTACCAGAACTTGCACGCCTTCGCCTCGACGCTGTTTTCGTTGAGGTTCTGTATCCCCGACTTCGCGCCGATCTGTTCGAGCGCCGCGTTCGCAATGAAGGTGTCGGAGACAGAGAGCATTTACGTCAGCCCTTCTTCTTGGCCTTCTTGACCGGAGCCTCGTCCTCGCCTTCCAGCTCGCGCTTCATCTGCTCGGCGCGCAAGCGCAGGCGCTCCTGCTCGGCTTCCTGCTCGACCTTGTCCTGCCTGTCGGCCGCCGCCCGCGCTTCGTCGAAGTCGCGCAGCGTCGATCCCGGCTCCCCCTTGACGGGCTCCGGCACCGGGGTGTCGTCTTCGAGGATCACGGCGGACTTCGGCAGCAGCGCCTTCATCTCGGGAGGGAAGAAATGCACGCCAGGGCGGTAGCGCCGCCCGGTGACCTGATTGAGCTTGCCTTCGTTCGCGACCTCGGACGGCCCGAACCACAAATCCTTGAGACGAACCTTCATCCCCATTCTCCTTGAAAGAGTGGGGCCGGCATCACGTGACACCGGCCCCTAGTCAGCTTCAGTTCGAAGCGTCGGCGATGGCCGCCCAGTTGGCCGGGTCGCGCGACAGGAAGGCCGAGACCTTGCCCGTCGTCGTGGTCGCCGTCGCTACGACCGCCTGAAGGCCCAAGTAGCGCTCGTAAGCGACCGCGCCGGCCTGCGGCACAGCGAACACCAGACGAGTGCCCGCGGTGAGCGCCGACGCCGCGATGGCGCCGGTCTCGAAGTGCGCGGACGACGTTGTGGCGTGGGTCGACGCGGTGTCATCCGAACGCAGACGGAAGTTGATCGTCGGGCTGGAGCCCGTCGAGACCGCCTCCGTGACGCAGAGCACCAGGAAGACCGTCTGACCATTGCCGATGTCACGGCCGGCGGCGCCGAGATCGATCTGGTTGGTAAAGAGCAGGGTGCCGGCGGTCGAAGCGACCGAAAAGTCCTCGCCGAACTCGGCAAGCTTGTCCACGATCATGTGGGGGTTCCTTCTTCTACTGGTTGGGGGTCAGCGATCAGGCCACGCGCGCTTCGTCAGCGGCGAGGACGTCAACGCGACGGATCGGGATGCCGTGGAACTTGTCCGTGAGCACACCGCCGACATTCTCGACCATGAGCGAGCTGTCCTTCGTCTTGTAGGAGAGCTGGCGCTGGAGCATGGTCAGCATGTCACGCGACATATAGAACACCGGCTTGCCCAGGCCCATGCTCGGCAGGCGACGCATCGCCTGATACATGAGATCCGGGAGGTCGGCGCCGGATCCGACACTGGTGGCCAGGAGCGACTTGTCGATGTTCGGGATGCGCACGACGTAGCGCCAGTCGCGAACCGAGAGACCGCAGTCCCAGCGGTAGTGCGTCCGGTAGGCTTCCATGCGGCCGGTGTTGCTGCCGCCCGAGGCGTCCTCGATCGTGACCTGACCCTTGTCGGTGACCTGGAGGCCAGCCTTCGAGCCCTTCGGGATGATGCCGTGGACCGTGTTCGGACCCCAGGCAACCAGCCAGATCGAGTTGTTGTCGGTCTGACCGCCGGCCGAGCCGCCGACGATGATGTTCTCGGCATTGGCCGCGGTCGTCGAGTTGAAGCGCGCGGCGAGGCCGGTGAACTCCGCTTCGTCGACGCTGTCGTTGCCGAAGATCAGGGTCGAGGCCAGCTCCTGGTACATGCCCTCGATGTGGGCACGGTCCTCGGAGAGACGCCACTGCGCGGAGTTGCCGTTGAGGTCCGCGAGGGCCTTGTCGACCTCGGCGTACGCCTCCAGCATGCCGCAGTTGTCGGTCACCTGGATGGTGGTCGACTTGTTCGGCTGGACGCCCGAGTAGAGCTTGCGCCACGTCGGGGCCGGGATGCCGGTGCGGATGGTCGTGCGATGGCCGGTCGGGAGGTTGCCCTCCAACCACACCATGTCCTCCAGGATCGCGTTCTCCTGGTTCAAGATCTCCACGACGGTCGCGATCTTGCCATCCGGGTCGGAAATCTTGGCGAGATCGAGGAGCGTCGGGAACTGCGTCGAAAGAGCAGCCATTGCTTTTACTCCTTAGGGGTTTTGCATTGAGGGGTAGAGGGCCTTGGCCTTGTCCCCCGCCGAGTTCGACTGGCTTCTGCCGGTGTCGAACTTGTCGTCGGACATGAGCTTGCCCACCTTGTAGAAGAAGCGGATGACCTCGGGGTGGTTGCCCGCCCCGGTGACGTTCAGCGCTTCCACGAGCTTTTCGCCGCCGCCGAGAACGGCCGCAGTCATGGCCTTCTTGGCGATGGCGACGTTGGCGTCGAAGTTGACTCCGCCGAACTCCTTGTCGGCCTTGGCTTCTCCGACCCATTTCTCGTGCGTCTGGGTCCAAGCATCGTACAGCTTCTGGGTGTCGGCTGCGCGCGTCTTGGTGTAGAGATCCACGAGCTTCTGGGCGCTTGCGTTGTCGAGCCCGAGTTCCTTGGCCACCGGGGTGAACTCGGCGACCAAAGTCTCGTCTAGCGCGACACCGTCAGGAACCTTGAACTCGTACTTCTCCGGTGCTCCCTTCTTCTCCTTGTCGCCCTCGGCGTCCTTGGACTTGTCGGCTGCACCTTCACCCTCGGGCTTCTTTCCGCCCGCGGGATCTCCTTCGGCGGCCTTCCCCTCCGCCGGCTTGTTCGGGTCGGGGGTGCCCTGCGTGGCGCCCTCGGCCGGCTTGTTCTCGGGGGCTGCGCCCCCCAACACTGTCTCAGCCATCAACATCTCCCCTTAAGGATTGCTCACGTTCTTCGGCTTCATTCCTCATCACGTTATAACATTGCGGACGGGCGGTCAAGCACTCGCTCAGCACCCAGTTCGCAATATCCCGCCGGCCTTCGTTGAACGCGGTCGTGTGGGTGTCGGCGCCCATGAAGCTCAGCTTGTGGAAGCCGCCGCGCTCCAGGATGCGCCAGATGAACGCGCGCCCCCAGGCAGTGTCGAGCACCTTGGCCGCTTCGGCGATCTCACGCTCGCGGCTCAGTTGAGCGCGTGTCTTGCGCTTCTTGACGTCTTCCTCGTCGCCAGCGTCACTCATCTTCGGCCTCGTCCTGGCCGATCATGCGCGTCAGAGCGTTCGGTTCGCCTGTCTTGGCGCCCGCGGCAGCGTTGGCGGTCTCGGCGACACCCTTCGCCATCTCCATCGCCAGGGCAGCCTTCTGCGCCTGCTCGCGCTCGGCACGGCGTTGGGCCACGACGTCGTCGGGCACGATGAGCTTGGCCGGCACCAGTAGGGCCTGCGCGTACTCGTCCACCGCCTGATCGGCGTCGAACTTGTCGAGTACGCCCGTGTAGCCCGCGCCCGCGAGGCCGGCGATGAACGCGCTCAGGCGATCGATGTTGTTGGTCGCGACGGCCTTCTGCGCCATGGCCAGGGTCGAGATGTATTCGACCTTGAGCGACTGCCCCTGAAGCTCCGGGGGTGGCGGCGGCAGGATGCCGGCCTTCCATGCTTGGTTGAACGTGCGATCGATCAGGCGGTTCAGGAACTCGCCGTGCAACTGCTCAAGCACCGGGCCGATCTGGAGCAGGCGCTCCTGGTTGCGTTGGCTCAGCTCGAACTCGTTGCGCGGCTGGATGCCGTCCATGTTCGAGATCGCCAGGAACATATCGACGTAGAAGGCCCGATCGATGCGCTTTTCGACCTCCTTGATGTCCATCATCAGCTCTTGGACCTTCGGGTTGACCATGTAGATCGGAGCAAGGCTTTGGCCTTGCCCCCCCGAGCTGTCGTAGACCGTGAGCCCGCCCGGCAGGCTTGAGACCGGCGTGTTCTTCAACGAAGCCGGGCCATGCAGCGGCGGGTTGACCATCTTCTCGATGGCCTGCCCCTTGCGCTTCTCTTCGACCTGGAGCGCCCTGGTGTCGCCCAGCGCCGTCATGCCGGGGCAGTCGGTGGCGTAGATGTCCTCGCCCGTCACTTCCCAGCGCGGGGCGTAGACCGGGAAGTCCTCGAAGCCGCTCTCGCGCAGGAGGAGCTTCTCGTTGCAGCCGACCTCGATGTAGGTCGAACGGAACTTCTTGCGCTTGGCCATGGGGCTGCGCTGGTCGAAGTCGGGGTTCGGTTCGACGAGGTGGTAGACCGGGTACCATGAGTGGTAGTTGCCCTTGTCGTACTGATCCCTGACCGATCGGGACACCTTGTCCAGCCCGAACTTGCGAACGAGCTGGAGCACCGTCTCCTCGTACTCGCGCCCCATGATCGAGACTTTGTAGTTCTCGTCTTGGGCCAGCATGTAGCTGCCAACGGTGTGCGTGAAGAAGCGCGCGACGTCGTCGTAGTTGTCGACGTGGCTCATGGAGCCCGTGCCGAATAGGAGAAGCTCCCCCAGCATCGACGGCGCCATGTTGTAGAGGTTGCTCTCGTTGAAGATGCGGCGGATGATCAGCTCGACCTTCTCCAGCCACTCCTTGACCGCGAGGAACTCGCTCAGGTCAGGGTCGGGGGCGCCCAGCTTGAACCAGGGGCGCGCGGGCGACATGACGCCCGACAGCAGGCCGGCGCGGGCCGTGCGCAGGGCAAACGTCGCCGCGGAATTGACGAGGTTATGGCGCTCGTGGCGAGAAGCTTCGCCCTTGTTGCGATCGGCCCGAAGGAAACGACCGCGACGAGGCTGCACCCACCGCGACAGATCGCGGTAGTGGTCGATGAAGCTCGACCGCTCCGTTCGCATCGCCTCGATCTGCTTCGAGACGTAGTCGTAGGTGGGAACCTCGGGCATCACGTGATCCCTTACTGGCCGAGCAACGACTTCTTGCCCGACGTGGGCGTGTCGAGAAGACCCTGAGCTGAAGTCAGGATCGTCCGGTCACGACCAAGGGCGAGAGCGGCGCGCTGGCGATTGTCGACGCGCGCACGCTGCACCGCCGGGTCGACCGCGGTCGGCGGCGGCTCGGCCGGCGGAGGCAGCGGCGGCGGATCGGGCGTTTTCGGGGATGAGAGGCACATTCAGACGCCCTTTCGGAGTAGTCGAGTACGAGGATTACGGTGGAGGCCGTTCAGCGCTCCGAACAAGGCGCCGCCGCCAGGGCCGCCTGACGGGGGCGGCGGAGGCGGGGGAGGCGGAGGCGGAGGCGGGACAGCCACCGTTACTACTACCTCGGCGGTGAGCGCGGAGTCCAGGTCGTCGTCAGTGACCTCCACCCACAAAGTCTTCACGCCATTGGACGGGCTCCACAGCCACTCCCACGGCGACGCTATGTCAGTCCCGATCGGCGCTCCGTCCTCGAACAGTCGAGCCTGGATCACCGTCCCATCAGAGTCCGTCAACGACGCCGTCACAGTTACAGGAATGGCAGTGATCGTCGCGCCATCAGCCGGCGAGGTGATGGACCCGGTCGGCGGGTTGTTAGCCGGCGTAGTTACTGTCCCGGCGATCGCGAAGTTAAACGTTCCTTCGTCGCTGTCGTTCGTCGTGAAGCTAACGTCACCAGACTTCAGGCCAGCAGTCGCGGTGGCCAGCTCGACGGTGAAGGTGTCCGACGCACTCGCCGCGATCGTGGCGCTCAAGCCTTCGGTGACGCTGAAGCCAGTAGGGACCGTGAGCCCTGAAGTTGTCAGATCCGCGGTGCCCGAGTTCGTCACGGTGAACGTGCGAGAGACCGCCGAACCGCCTTGGGCAACGCTGCCAAAATCAGTGTGATCCGTAGCACTCGCTGTAGAGGAGCCATCCGCGATGTTTACGCCGTTGCCAGAGACCGCAACCTCAGGAGCGCCAGACGCTTGGTATTCATGCGCGCCAATGTCGCGCGTTCCGCCGCTGATCGAGTTTCCTAGGCAGTCCGTCGTTGTCCCGCCGCTAGCCGCGCCGAGGTCTTTCAACTTCGTGGAGCCGCTCGCGACGCGGATGTCATGCGACCCGCTCGTGACGCTGACGAAGTCTCCGCTCACGACAGAGAACTGCGCGCCGGTCATCGACGCTATGTTGCTCGACCCGCTCGCCTTGTCGGTGGCGCAGTTCTTCGATGATCCGCTGTTCCACGTCGATCCGTAGTCGGTCGCGTAGCCGAAGGAGACGCAGTTGATGTAGATCGGCGTCCCGTAAGCCGTGACCGTCCCCGAGCTGCTCGCCGGCGAGTTAAGCGCTATGAGTGTGAAATTTTTGTAGGTCTTGTTGAAGTTGGCGGACCGTAGCGCCGATGTCCCGGAGCCCGACCCGGCTGTACGGATCAAAGTGCAGTTCTCCCGCACCGATGCCGCCGCGCCACGATCGTCGAACTGTGACGTGGCGGAAGATCCAGACTCCTCAATGATCAGATTTTGCGTCGCTACTGTGAGATTGTAATCGACTCGGAGGCGGCCGAGGTTCGAGTTCGCACCGGTCCCACTGATCGCGAACCTTTGCAGCACAACATGGTTCCACGACACCTGCATTTGCTCGTTCGTTCCGTCGAACAAGATGCGCGCGCCGTCGACGTATTTGAGCGGGTTGCCGGTGTACTCCGCGCCGGTCTGGCATCGCAGGATGATCTGATTGGTTGCGCTTGCGACGACGGACCCACCACCAAGTGTGAGAGAGCCGGAATTGAACTCTTCGGCGGCCATCTCGCCGATTTCGGGCGCGGACAGCGTGCCGAGTGCCGCGACGTAGCTTACCCAAAGATGGGGCGTTGCGTAGTCGCCGCCCGATGCCTGGATCGTCTTTGTCGCCATCAGCGCGGCTCCTCGGGCGGCATAAACACACCAGCGTCGCGCGTCAGTTCGACCGACACGAGCGCGTCAACCTCCGCCTTCGTGGCGATGATCGGATCGACGAAATCGAGCTTCCCGCCCTTCGTCAGCGCTGCCGTTTCGAGCGCATCGAGGTCGATCTTGCGGCGACGCGCGGGAACTATCTTCAGTTCGTCGTCGAGCTTCGCGTCTCTCGCGATCATCGCCTCGTACTCCGCTTTCGTGCCGGGCACCTTGACCACGCGCCATAGAAACGCACGCGACCCATCCGGCATCAGCGCGCCGTTCTCAATCTCGCCGCCGACTTCTTCGTCATCCTCGCGGATGTCGACGACGTGACCACGCTTGAGGTCTTCGTCTCCAGGCAGGTCTATGGCGTAGACGACGAGCTTAGCCATAGGTCACCCCCGGCGAGGCTTCACGCTTCGGGTCCAGCATCAATTTCCCGTTTTCATCGTAGCGCGGGAAGATGCACGCGAAGCCGCCGAGCGCGCCCGGCTCAAGCTGCTCGATGCTGTGCTGGTAGCCTGCGCGGATGTAGGCGAGGCCATAGGGGCCGATCTCCTGTTCGATGTCCGCGCCGTCAGGCTTCTCAACCCGGATCTTGTAGCGCGGGACCGGCAGCGCGCTCTTGCAGTGCGGGCACTCATGCCGGATCGGATTGAGCAGCACCATCAGGTGTGGTTGCTCATGGCTGTGCCCCACGGCAACGATGTCCTGCGGCGCAATCTGCTGCCCTGCGAAGACGTGCAGCGGCCCGATGTTGAACTCGCCGCGGGTCTGGAAAAGGTTGATCGTCATCCGGCCCCTCAGAACGAAAACGTGCTCTTGAAATTGTAGGCGGTATTGGTCGCCCAATCTGTCGGGCCCCCTGGGTACCCCGAAGCAGTTTCGAACGCTTCGTAGGACTCAAGCAAACCGGTCGGGATCGTAAACCCGGCCGCCTTCGCCCACTTCGTGTACCCGGCCAAAGCGTAAAATGTAGAGGTCGGGCTAGTCCCACTCGTGGAATACTCGGTGGAAGACCCACCTGCTCTCAAGCCGCCCGAATTAGTTGTTCTTTGGTTAGAACTAAAATGCGCGGTGACTGTGCTGCTGCCGCCGAGCGATCCGGTGAGTGTCTCTCCAATCGTGAAAAGCCCACTGGTCGCGGAGAGGTACAACGTATTGGTGCCGTAGTAGTTGACCTTCGAGTGGATGACTCCAGTTTTGCCGCTGGTCCCGCCCGTAACCGTGTCGCCGACCGTAAACGCCGAATGGCTGCTACTCAACCCGACACGAAGCGGGATCTCGACGACATCCGAAAGCGCCGAGGTCGTCGCGAGCTTGAAGGTCTTGGCGGTCGAGTCCCAATCGCGGACGTAGTAGGTCGTGTCCGCCGTTGGCCCGGGAAGCTCCGTGGCGTCGTCAGTGATGAATGGAGATCCGTTCGCGATGGCGCCGTACGGCGTTTCAGTGAGCTTCACTCCGCTCAGAGACGTGAGGACCGCATGCGTGACCGTAGCGGTCCCTCCCAATGCACCGGTCACAGTCTCGCCAACCGTGAACGTTCCTGTCGGCGCCCAAATGCGGATTAGTGGCGTCGATGATGCGGACGGTCTCACATCGTAGATTACCGCCGTGTGCCCCGACGTTGCCCCCGTTATCGTGTCGCCGGCAACAAAGCCTGAATAGGTCGATACTCCAATGTGGCAGAGGATCTTAATGCGGTTGTCGTCTGGTATGGTGTTGAGTTCCCCGAAGGAGTCTGCCGCTTCGACGTTGTCCCAACTCGTCGCCGGGTTGGCAATGTAGTAGATGAAGGCGTCGACATGCGGGCAGCCGAAGTTCGTTCGGACATTGTCGGAGAACTGAAGCCGTTCCTCGATCTCAAGCTTGATGTTCGCGTCGCGCGTGGCCATCCACGCGATGATGCGCGCGCCGGTCAAGAACATCGTCGACCATGTGGACATTCCAAGGTCGCCAGATGGCACGTGAAACTTCGGCCATTTGATTGACTGCGCGAACGCGGTCTGCGTCGCCTTCTTCGCGCGCGTCGCGGCCGCGTCGTTCGTCACGATGTCCTTGAAATACTGCTTAATCGGGACGCTTTGCCACGTCTCCGGGGACAGAAGCGCCGGGTATGCTACGTCCCTCACGATCCACGACGCCTCGCGCTCGGCATGCGAGTTCGTCAAGCAGTTGTACCAGAGGGTTCCGCCGATGTTCTGTGTTCTGTACGTGTTATAGATCGGGTCCGCGTACCTATGCGTGATCGCCGAAGCGCCGATCCCGTGCATCTTATCGAGGTACTGAGGCTCGCCGTGGATTAGGAACCCCCCGGGGGCGATGCCGGGCGCGTGGCTCCATCCGTAGTCTTTCAGCACCATCGTCGATGTGTCGGGGATGTTGGCGTCCCGCCACTGGCCGTCATTATAGCCCCAATACACAGTGTGATTGAGACGCGACGCATCCATCCCCGTGTACGAAGCGTTGGCGGTGTTGATAATGGTGCGCGTCGACTTCTTCCTGACCGCAAACCTGATCGCATCGTTCCCCGCGACCATCGCTCGATAGCCGCGGCGCGAGTTGCGGTGGATCATGTAACGCACGGTCCAGCTATCGACGTTCCCCATCATCGGCGCTGCGCCGGTCGTACCGGAAGCTAGCAGCGCGTGAGCCGTCTGCATGCAGAATTGCCGGTCCTCGATCGGGCTGACGAACGCATCCGTGCGATACGCACCCCAAGCGCGCGTTGACCAGAGGTACTCGGTGTCTTGCACGATCTGTCCGGCCGCTTCCGACCCTGTCCCAGCCGCGCCCTGAACGAAGTTGTACTCTCCATCGGTGCCGACGATGCCGGGGCCAATCGCGTAGTTGTCGACCCACGGAACGACAGTGAACGAATGCACGCCGCTGCCGCTGCCGGAGACGGCAACCGGGCTCGCGTTCGTCACGCAGTCGCGGTAGGTCGTGTGCAGCGAGAAGGTCGTTCCGAGGATGCTCGCGCGCATCCAATAGAACGCGTCCGGCGTCAGCCCGGTCGGGAGCGTACCAGTCGTCGTGATCTTTACCGGGGGGTACTTCGGGAAGCTCGTATCGCCTTCGCCCGGATCTTCGAACGTGGTGCCCGAGGTCAGCACCCCACCAGACGCCGTGAACGTGCGCGTGCTCCACCAGACGGTAGGCGTGGCGATTGTCGTAGATCCGTCCTTGCAAACGATCGAAGCGAGGCCGAGGACCTTCACCTTCGGGGACGTGACATCGTCCCAGCCGTTGTGGAGATCCGGCCAGCAGCGGATGCCATACAGCCCACCACTGCTGTTCTTCAAGACCTGCAAATAGAAGTTCGCGCCAAACTGCGCGTGATCCGAACCGTTGTTGAACTCCTGGTAGATGCGATAGATCCGGGAGACAGGCCCATCACCGATCGCGAAGACGTTCAACCCACCGTCGCTGATGCCGGTATTCACGGACGACGTGTAGGTCCCGCTGAGTTCGAGCGCGCCGACCGCCTCGAGCTTGAGATCGGAGTTGGACGTAATCGTCGTCGTGTCGAACCCACTCGCCGACGGAGCAGAGCCGCCGTTCTTGATCTTGATCTTCAGCGCCGGGCAGAGCGTGAACGTGCCGCTTCCGGCATCGGCAGCCACCGTCGAAGGCAGGATGGCGTTGGTTCCGGCAACGGCGTCAGCCGCTGTCGGATGGATCGTCGCGGTGTTCGAAGTGCCGAGGCGAACGTAGTAGACCTTCCACGCGCGGAAAGGCCGGCGCATTGCCTGACTCGACTTCAACACGACTGCGTCGCCGTTCGTCAGGCCGGTCTGGTTCGCAAGCGTGATCGTCGTCGACGAGATCGTGAATGTGCGTGCGATGGCAGCGATGCCGGTAGGGACGCGCAGCGTGTGCGAAGCGTTGCACAGAGAGTCGTCCGGCCAATACGCCGCCATGTCGGTATTCGACGCGACAGGCGTGCCGTCTTCCAGCTCAAACGTCGGCCATTGCGTGTCGGGGACATCCGCTTCCCGATACTGGTGGCCGAACATCCGCGTCACCGCATTGGCGGGGATCGACGACGCGGTGTCGTTGAAGTACGCAAGCTCCGCGATCGTGCTGCCGGCGGCCGGAGCCACGCTGACCGTGTGGGTCAGCGCATCCGACGTGCCAACGCCACCGAGGTTGTCGGTCGCGACCGCATCAAGCGAGTACGTTCCGTTGTCGGGGCTCCAACTGACGGACCACGGCGGCCCGCTGCTGTCCGTCGCGAACGTAACCCCGCCTGAGCGGAACTGGACGCTAGCGATGCTCGTCGCCGGGCTGTTCGCCGTCGCTGTCGCGGTCACCGTCACAGGAGCCGACGTGCTCGTCCCGCCATCGGTAGGCGCGGTCAAGCTGACGGTGGGCTCCGGCGGGGGAGGCGGCGGGGGCGGCGGAGGCGGGGAGCTGACGACGCCTGTTACGGCGAACGTGAAGATGCCTTCGTTGCTGTCGTTGTTCACGAACGAGATGTCGCCCGACTTCGTACCGACCGAGCCCGTATCGAGGGCCACGGTGAAGGTGTCCGACGTGCCGGCAGCGATCATCGACGACAGCCCTTCGGAGATCGAGAAGCCTGTCGGGACCGCGAGGCTGGCTGTCGTCAGGTCCGCGGTGCCCGTATTCTCGACAGTGAAGACGCGCTCGATGGCGGCCCCGCTGTGCGTCGCCTCCCCGAAGTCGGTGTGGTCAGTCAGGCTCGGCGTCGCGTCCCCGTCCGCGATGTTTACGCCGTTGCCCGAGACCGCGATCTCGGGGGACCCGGTCGGGGGAGGAGTGCCTTCTTCGCCGTCGCTCCCACTGCCACGAGAGAGTGCACCGTAGAGCGCTCCGAACAAGCTCATATCAGCGGCCCGGCGCCCCGGAGATCCGCAGCGTCATCGTGCCGCCGCCCCACGTACCAGCGCCGCGGGCGCGGAGCTTGATCCCCTGCTCCTCGGTGTAGTATTGCATCGTGACATCCACCGCCGCCGAGGTCCCGTCGACGACGGAAAGCGAAGTCGGCGTCAGGGTGAAGTAGTCGGTGCCGCCATCGTAGGCGCACTCGATGACCCCCGTCACGCCCGAAGGCACCTTGAGCGCCAGTTCGAGCAGGCGCTTGGCCGGGACGGTGTAGCCGGTCGTCGCTCCGTCCGCCGTGATGCTGGCGGAGTCGAGGAGACCGACATCGGTGTCAGAAGCTCCAACCTTGGCCATCGATCATCCTTCGTCGTCAGAGTAGGGGTCGTAGTCGTGAATGGCTTGCCGCGGTGCGTTATCGACCATCCCCAGGCCGACGTCAACTGCTATGTCCTGGGCGAAGGTGAGAGCTAGCCCATCGGCTTCATCAGGGGAGGAGTATTCGCCCCCGAGCCTCTCCTTCATGTCCTTCTTGCTCTCCAGGTTGATCTTGTTCCCCAAAAGGGTATAGGAGAACTCGCGCTGCGTCAACTGCTCTTTCAGGATGTTGCCGATCTCCGACCCTTCGGCGGGGATGGCCAACCTGCCGGCCAAGGCTGAACGCAGCGCTCCGTACATCTCGTCGATCTTGAAGCGGTAGGTCGCAACGTCCGTGGGCTTGCCGCCGAACTGCACTTCGATCGGATCGTATCCCGAGTGCCTGAGCTGATCGACGACGCCGCCGCCGATGCCGCCGCCGTCCACGAACAGGGCCGAACAGTTCTTGCCCCTGGACCTGAACTCGCCGATCGTCTCCTTGACCTTGCCGGCCAACTGCACCGTGTCCAGGCCCTTGTAGATGCCCTTCGAGGTCGTAGGCGCGAACGAGCGCGCGTCCATGCCCAGGCGCGGGTAAATCACCGAGCTGTCGTCGCCGAAGCGGGCCACGTCCACCCCGATGATGAGGGGCGCCGTGCGATCGGTGAAGGCATCACGTGATGCCGCAGCCAGGACGTCTTCGGTCGGAATGAACTGCGCCGAGCCCTTCGAGGGGAACATGCCGCGGACGCGAACCTTGAAGTAGTCGCTCTCGTCGCCGTGGTCCTGGCGCCACTGCTCCATGCGCTCCTTGTTGGTGATCGAGACCGTACGGCTGTCGATCATGCGCACGTTGTAGCGGTGCTTGAGCTTGCCCACGCACTGCTCGAAGAACCGGCCACTGTTGCGGGTCGGGTTGCCGAAGTCGAACGTCATGGCCTCGCCGGTCAGCGTGCCGCCGTCTCGGACTTCGTAGATCTTGTCGGGGATCTGGGAGGCTTCGTCGAACACGTAGAACGAGGTCGAGTTCGCTGCGTGCTGACCCGCGAAGGCTTCCGAGTTCTCCTCGCGACAGGTCTGCGCCGTGCAGGCCCAGCGCGGGTACTGCTTGTGCGTGAGGCTCATCGCCCCGCGCCCGGTGTTCCACTGGAACCAGTTGCGCGTCAGCGATAGCGAATGCCACTTGCCCAGCTCCGACCACGTCTTCGTGCGAAGCTGCGTGTCCGTGCCGGCCGTGACCGTGCCCTTGGCGAAGGGCCTCGTGTCCATGATGAACTTGATGATCCACGCCGTCAGCGTCGACTTGCCGATGCCGTGGCCCGAAGCGGTCGAGAACTGGATCGCCGGCACGGATCTGGTGCCGTCGAAACGTCGGGAGCGGATCTCCTCGCCCCACTGTTCCAGAAACTCGCACGCCCATTTGTCGGGGCCGAAGCGGCTCTTGTACTTTGAGCGCCAGGGCTCCTGAAGCTCGACGAGCTGGATCTCGGGGTTGCTGTCCCACGGGAAGCAGAACATGACGTACCCCATCGGGTCGCCATAGAAGTTGGCCAGCATCTTGGCCAGTTCGACGTCGTAGTTGAACTCCCCGCGTGGCTTCATAAGCCGACGATCGGAGGCGTTCCGCTCCACACCGGGCTCGGCCAGTACGGTGACGGTTGCGGTAGAGACGGCTGGATGTAGATCACCGGCCGCTTCTCAAGCTCCTCACGCACCACGCGCCGGATCAGATCTTCCAGTATTTTCAATGTCTTAGCGTCTTCATCCTCCGTCATGCACCCGCGCCCTCCCAGCCTGCAAAGCCTTGACCAGTTCGTCCGACGCATCCAACTGCACCTTGTCGGTGAACAAGCCCAGGCGCTTGCCCAACTTCTCCAGCGCCGCCAGCTTGTCCGCCAGCTTGACCGACACGCGCTTCACGTCGCGCGCATTGTCGCCGCGCCCGTCCACGTAGATCTCGCTCTTGTACTCGGCCAGTGCGTATCGCTGCTCCTTCGTCAAAGCCGTCAGGTCCGCATCCGGTCCCATGTCGATCAACACGTCGCCCAACGACGCATCGGCGATCGTCATCAGACGCCGGATGACCCAGTCCTCGTTCAGCTCATGCTTCTGAGCCATCTCAGCCTGCTTCTTCTTGATCATGGCCACCACGTTGGGATGACGGAAGAGCCTGGACGTATACACGGCTGCACTCTTGTAGCCGCACGCCTTGGCCGCCTTCTCGCGGTTGAAGTCGTACTCGAAATACTTGAGCACCAGGAGTTCGTGGCGATCATTGATCTTCTGCGTCCCCGTGCCGGCCGGGACTTCATAGTTGCCGCGGACGTGCTTGGGTCTCGGTGCGGCTGGGTTCTTTCTCGGTCGGGCCACGTCTTGGTCTCCTGGTCAGTGTGGAGGGGCTACCGTTTTTCGTGCGGCCCCTCCAAGCGCACGGTCGAGGCCAGCCTTCGTGGCGGGGAGACCAGGGCAGCCTCGACCATGCCAAGCTACATGAGCCCATTTCGAGTGTCAAGCGCGGTATCCCGTGATACCGATACGTTATAACGTACGAGATCTTATGTTGACTGGTGTCTGGCCAGGGGTTCTCGATTTTTCTGGAATTTGCTGGGGTTCGGCTTTTGCGCTGCCGGGGTAGGGGGCGAGGTAAGATCTTATCTTGCTTCGTTTTTCTGGGGTGGTTCTGGGGTTTATTTCTGGTCAACACAAGATGTTGCCTCGTTTTTCGGTGGGGGTCTGGGGCGATCTGGGAGGTCGCGGCCGCCGCGACCCCACCCCCGCCCCCAAAGTGCCCCCGGCGCTCGGCCGCCAGCCGAGGCGATCGTTCGTGCACGTATGACCATCGACCGCGTTACGTTATAACGTTGCGCGCATAGGTCAGCATCGGATAACCATCGCAACCAGGGCGCATGATGGCGAGTGCTTGTGTTCAGCTTCCGCGTTTTGGTGACGACGAGAGTGAGTGTGAGTGGGTCGTGCGCCCGGTCTGATATGCAACTGATATATCAGATGACCATCGACCCATGATCCAATTCACTCGCGAAGTGTAACGCCCATTACACATGCCTGCATCGCTATATTGCCAACTAGTAATATGCTCACGCTAGCCAATGCCCGCGTCGCCGCTTCCCTGGTGCGCAACGATCATTCGTACGCAAACGATCGCCGCAACAATCATGCGCTGCTCACCAGCTAACGCGCAACAATCCATCGAAGATGCGCAACGTCATTGCTTTCTTGCGTTCACGCTCACGAAGCGCTTGTCATGCTCGGAGTACAGGCGCAATCTCACATCATCAACAACGAAGGGAACGCCACATGGCGCGTATCAAGCTCGAAACCCTGAAAGCCGTAGCTCGCGCTAACGAATACAGCGTCAGCAAGCGCGATGGCGAATACCGCGTGGCGCCGTATCGGCCGCGTGACCCGCAGTGGTGCGAGGATCGCGCCTACTACACAGACGACGCGCAAGACGCCATGGACACGCTCGTGGCCACGATCGAGCATGGCGCGACCGAAGGTGCAATCCCCGCCAAGCAAGGGAGTGTTTGACCGTGCCGATCGGCCTGTTCGGGGCGCTTGCGCTCGCCACTTACATCGTCTTCCTGTACGTCCGCTCCACAATCTAACCCTAGGAGTAATGAACATGCTTAAGCCGATGTTTCCCGCGTTCAACGTGGCCACACTTCGCCTCGCACGCCTGACCAACCCGCGCGGATGGAATGTCTCGCGCAACGCGCCGTCGTCACTGGCGCAACTCAAGGCGCGAGCGAAGCGCGATGGCGTCATCACAGTGTCGTCGCTCCACTGCGATCGCACCATATACGGCGATCCCGAGATGAACCTTGCCGCTCGCGCGTGGCACGACGCTTGCCACATCCTCGCCAATGCCGGCTTTGACGACGCTGGCGAGCGCAAGGTTTGCGCGCTACAGCAAACGCAACTCGCGACCGTCTATGGCGATGCGTCGTCGCTTCTGTTCCGGCGCATCATCGAAGCCGAAGTGATCGGGCAGCTTGAGTACAAGGAAGAGAACGGCTTTTTCCCGATCGATCAGCGCAAGTTTGTCTTGGAGGATATGGGAGGCGACGTCGAATACTACGGCTCGCTGCCCGACTACATGTTTCCCGCTTTAAGGCATGCATTCCGCGCCTGACGTTGCGGGCTAGGCGTGGGCTTGTCTCGCGCCTAGCACGAAGCGCCAGAAGCTTCAGAAAAGGGAATAAAGCCATGAACGGCGCAATCATATACCGTGGGCCCTCGATGCTGGACGGCTCGCCAATTATCGCAATCGCAACGGGGCTGGCCAAGCGTTCCACCAATGGCAAGACGGGTGCAATGGTCCAGACCTGGATCTTGCGCGAGGATATCTCGCCAGTCGACGCGATCGACTCCGGCGCCGATGCGTCAGTGTGCGGCGAATGCCCGCACCGCGGCACGACGGACGGCGTCAAGGTGCGCGGCCGCTCTTGCTACGTGCTGGTATTCCAGGCGCCCCAGAATGTCTGGCGTTCCTACCATCGCGGCATCTACACCGAAGCTTCGCCCGAGGATGTAGGCGCCGGCCGCGTCGTGCGCATTGGTAGCTATGGGGATCCTGCCGCAGTACCCTTGCACGTGTGGGAACGCCTGACCGCACGAAGCGTGGCCCACAGTGGCTACACGCATCAATGGCGCGCCTTTCCCGAACTGGCGCCGTATTGCATGGCGTCAGCTGACACGTCAGCGGATCGCGCGGCCGCAAAGCTGCTAGGCTTCCGCACGTTCCGTGTCAGGGGCGCGACGGACCCATTAGAAGCCTACGAGATCGCTTGCCCTGCCTCGGCAGAGGCTGGCCACAAGACGACATGCGCTGAGTGCCGCGCGTGCGGCGGAACGCGGGCAAAAGCACGCGTCGACGTTTCGATCATTGTGCATGGCCATGGTGCCGTGCATTTCGCCCCCGCAACCTGAAAGGAACCTGAACCATGGCAACGAAACAAGCTTTCCTTGACGCCTATCAACGCGAATTGCTCGCGCGCTACGAATGGGCGCGCGACGGCGCCAAGCTCGGTCGCTTCATGTCCGCCGTTGAAAAGACGTTGACCACGTCCGTCAACAAATGGAACAACGACGGCGACGCGGTCACCGCCGCGTGGCGTAGCATCGGCATGAAGGGCAAGCCGACATACAAAGCCCTTCGTTCGCTCGCAACCTGAAAGGACCCGAACCATGCCCCGTCATCTTGGCTACGCCGAACGTCGCACCCTGGCCACAGTCGACGACTATCTCATTCCCGTCGATGCACGCTTCGCGGACCCGGAGCGCGACATTCACGACGCGCCCCTTGACTGCGCCATTCTTCACCAGGAAATGCTGGCCACTCTGGCGCAACGCGACGCCGCTCGCCGTCGCTGGGCCGCGTTGCAGCGCTCGCGCCAGGGGGGTTGACATGCAACTTTCATCTTACGCATTGCACGGTGGCTACGTGCAAGAGGACGCGAACCAAAACGGTAGCGTCATGCTGTACGTACAGCACGGCGTCTATCACGTGCGGTCATTCGATAGCGAACGGCGACGCTTGTCCTGGGATAGCTTCAGGACGCTGGACGCGGCGCAGAAACGCTTCGCCGAATGCAAACGCTCGCGCCAGGGGGGTTGACATGTCGGGACCTGTACTCGCGACGCGAAACTACGCCCGCAACGGCGAAGCCGAGCAAATCATCGTCAACGGCGGATTGCACTACCCCCGGGGGAACAAGTCGCCTTACTTTTCCCTGACCTGTAGCTATGGCACGCTCCGCGACCATCGCATCGGGAACGCTTCGGGCGGATGCGCGCACGACGAAATCCGCAAGCACTTCGGCACCCGCTTCGACGACTTGGCCGCGTTGCATCTGTCAAGCATCGACGGCGAGCCGATGTACGCCTTGGAAAACGGGTTCTTCCGCTTCTATGACCAGGGCGCAATCTACTCGCCAAAACCCGATTGGACGAAGCGCCGGGCATTGCTGGCCGAACACTTCCGCATTGATGAGCGCGACGTTGACGCCGTCCTGCTTCCGCTCATGGGCGACGGGTACTCCGCCCACGCTGGCGTGTTCACCAGCGTCAAACAGGCGCGGTATTGGGGTACCGGGTGCCCTGACGCCAAGACACGCTTGGCGGAATGGATCGAGACGCAACGCCCGCGATGGAAGGCGGAGGCCGACGCTTGCATCGCCAAGCATTCCCTCGTGATCTTCGGCGACGAGTGGAAGGGCTAGGCCATGCGCCGCGTGGTCATCTATCTCGCCGATGGAACACTGTGGGTGCGCTGGGTGCGAAAGGACAAATGACATGAGCATTTATAGCGACATGGTCGAGGCTGGCATACCGACAGACAGCCACGAATCCGACCTATACGTTCGGGCGACGAAAGAAGCCTACGCAATCTTGCGCAGGCACAAGAACACGACACACCGCTGGTTCATCAACCAACTCGATGGGCACGCGTGGATCGACGTTCCCTTCGCTTTCGATCCCTTTTGGAAACGTCGGCAGTTGCGCGGGACTGCCGACGTTTCCAAACGATCCTGACTGTTGGCGTGGAGGGCGGGGGTTTCCATTCGCGCCCCTCCCTCCCGGCCACCAGCTATCCCCGGCCATTAGCAGTCTGACACCAGTTCAACCCCGCTCACTACACCGCGACCGAAACTCCGTTGCACTACCAATCCTGACGCCGCAAGGCTTCACGTGATACCATCGCCCTCAATCCCGGCTAGCGTGAACCTTCAAAATCATTTATCCCTCCGACCGCTACTGTTCATAAACAGTATAGCGGTGTCGGGATTGGTAGTATAACGATGGATATAAATCCCATTCATCAATCCCGACCTTTTGTGAGCAATTTCAATGCGATCCCGACCAATCCCGATCCCTAATCCCGTCGCTGAACATGGCCGGGATTGGGACAAAGACCACAAACGGGATCGGGGTATGCCAATTTAT
>CAYTMO010000002.1:0-55635 GCA_964439045.1 uncultured Candidatus Saccharibacteria bacterium | reverse complement strand
CTTCTAATCCCAAGTCTAAATCGTCATCCAAGTCTAAGTCTGGGAAAACATCATCTTCTTTTAAATCATCATCTTCATCAAAACTCATATATTTTTATTTTTTTAAAATTTTTAAAATGACCTTTTAATAAATTTTCTTCTCACTACTAATAATTGCTATATTTTTATCAAAAAGAAAATTCTTTAGCAATACCAAAATATCATATATGTGGATAACTCTAACACTTACCACACGAAGCCGAAATGTGACTTTTTATGTTAGGTTTTTTATGTGAGCAAAAGCTGTTAATGCTATGGCTATAGCATCTAGCTCGTCGTCTGATTTTTTACTTTTATCTATATCCACCAGCAACTTTACCATTTTTATTATTTGTTCTTTACTCGCAGCACCATATCCAGTGGTGGCCATTTTAATCTGGGGAGGGGAAGCCTCAAAAATCTCGAGTCCAGATGAAACTGCTTCGTAGAGTATAACCCCCCGTACTTCTGCTACATGCATTACTGTTTTCTGGTTCGTGTTTAAAAACAATGTCTCTATTGCTAGTACTTCTGGTTTGTAGTCTTTTATTATTTTCTTCACTTCTTGTCCAATAGCAAATAACCTCTCAGTGAATTCTAATTTAGTAGAAGTTTTGAAACACTCCGAAAAAAGCACTTTTTCTTTCTTGTCTTCCGTATTTTTCTCAAGTATGGCTATTCCCAGTCTTTCATATCCTGGATCTATTCCTAAGATTCTCATATTTTTATTTTATTTTTTATTCCGCATTAGTAAACACGTCCTGCACATCATCATTGTTTTCCAAATCCTCCACTAGTTTATCTAAAAGCACCAAGTCTTCGTCTGACGCATCGACTGTGGTTGTAGGTATCCAAACCAATCCTTCTGGAGATATTTCTCTTTTAAAAGCCCAAGATACAGAACCGATACCGGCGAAGGCTGTACCGTTTTCGGCAAGTATATGCTTTACGTCTTGCGCAGTTCTGTTTTTACTATCTGTCAGTGTTTCTATAATTATTCCGACTCCTCCTGGACCATATGCTTCATACATAATGTTTTCCATTACCACATTCGAGTCCGATGCCTTTTTCACAGCCCTTTCTATTATATCTTTCGGCATATTTACTTTCTTTGCTTTCTCTATTGCACTTCGGAGGCCAGGGGATTCTTTACCTTGAGAGAGCCTCGCTTCTACAGCAATAAATTTCACTAACTTCGAAAAAATCTTACTCTTCTTTCCATCAGTAATTTCCTTTTTGTGTTTAATTTGACTCCATTTATTATGACCGGACATAATTTTATATTATTATTTTTTTTCCTCAAATTCAAACCCCATATGCATATATGCCTTTGCTGTAGCTACACGTCCTCGCGCTGTGCGTTCAAGGAGTCCGAGTTGGATAAGGTATGGTTCTATCACTTCTTCCACTGTGGCTTCTTCTTCACTCATTGCGGCAGCTATAGTCTTGAGCCCTACTGGCCCACCGTTAAACTTTTCTATAAGTATTTCTAAAAACTTTCTATCAGATTGATTTAAACCTATTTCATCTATGGCAAGCATATTTAGTGCTTCGCGTGTGGTTTTTTGATTTAATTCTTGTTTGTTGACTTGAGCATAGTCTCTAACCCTTTTTAGAAAATAATTTGCAGTTCTTGGTGTGTACCTGCTTCTTTTAGCGATTTCGTCTAATGCTCCATTATCTAGTACTGTATCAAGCAGTCTGCTAGACCTTTCTACAATCTTTTTAATTTCTTCATTTGAATAAAATTCTAGTCTAAACACTCCTCCAGAAAATCGTGAGCGAAGAGGGGAGGAAACCATAGCTACGCGAGTGGTGGCAGCAATCATAGTAAAAGGTGGCAAGTCGAGTTGTATAGTGCGAGCAGAAGGACCTTTGCCGATGATTATATCTAGCACACCGGATTCCATAGCTGGGTAGAGGATTTCTTCTACCATTTTGTTGAGCCTATGAATCTCATCAATGAAGAGAATATCCCCAGCAGATAAATTTGTAAGGATAGAAGCTAAGTCCCCAACCTTTTCTATTGCGGGGCCAGAAGTTATTTTAATTTGTCTACCTGTTTCACGAGCTATCAAATGAGCGAGAGTTGTCTTGCCGAGTCCTGGAGGGCCATAAAAGAGTATGTGTTCGGGTATATGCCCCCGTTCATCTGCGGCTTTGAGCAGGATTTTTACGTTGTCTTTTATGTGTTTTTGGCCAATATACTCTTCCCAGGTAGATGGGCGAAGGGTATGGTCTAAGACAGATTCTTCAATTTTTTCTTTTTTATCTATTTTAGTCATTATTTTTTACAACACACAAAATTTATATTCACAAATAAAAACTTGACATTACAAGTGAACTATGCTATATTTCTTTCATAACAGGTTATGAACATAGCTATCCACATTATAGCATTTCATTGTGTGGTGTGGCAGGTATAATAGCTTTGTAAGGGTTTTGACAATTATATAGAAGTAAAAGAGATGTGTTCCAAAGATTCTGCAAAGAATCAAAGGCATTAATCTCTAAGCAATCAGCCTTCGGTTATATAAGTTTGCGTAGGACGTTCTGGTATTTTTTAAATCACTGGGTCTATCCTTCAAAAATTTGTTACTTTCTGGGCTAAAGCCCTAAAAGGATTGTTTAGAGATTAATGCTTTTTTAATTTTTTAGCAAAAAAATTGTACGGAGCGAACTGAATGTACTATTCTAATTTATATTTTTCGTAATTTAAACAAAAATTTTCTCCACCTTCTTGAAAGTGTTTGTGTGCCTCATCTATTATCTCAAGAGCTTCTTGGGAGTTTTTTGCGTGGAAGACTAGTTTGTAGTCCACATCTTCTAAATAACCCTTTGCTAATGGTTCTTCTTTTATCCATCGCAACAATCCTTCCCAAGTTTCTCCAATTAAGATTATTGGAATATTACATATATGGTGTACTTGTACAAGTTGCCAAGTGTAGAATAATTCTAAAAGAGTACCGAGTCCTCCTGGTTCTACTACTACAGCATTTGATAAAAGCATAAACTCATCAAGCCTTTTTGAAAATATTGGCAACTTTTCTCTGTATTCTACAGCATCATTAAATTTTTGATCCCAAGGTAACTCTACTCCTACTCCAATAGAGTGCGCATCAGTGCCACTTTTTTGTTTTCCTAATTGGTGTCCTTCATTTGCTGCCTTCATAAGCCCTGGTCCACCGCCAGTAATTACATCTATCCCTCTTTCACCTAATCCTGTGGCTAAAGCTTTTGCTCGTCTATATGTATCATCTCCGTCTTCTATTTTTGCGCTACCAAATATCGCTACACGGAAGTGTTTGTCATTATTTTTTTTAAGTTCTTCTAGGTTATTCATAGTATTCATTATATTATCAATTTTTTTATGTTTATTCTTTTAATTAACTTTTATTCTTCGTTCAAGTCTACTGCTCCCATAACTTCTTCGAAAGAGGTGATACCGTTTAATATTTTTACCACTCCATCTTGTTGCATAGATAGTATTCCTTGCGTGCTTGCTACTTTTTTTATCTCGCGTTCACTTGGGTTTGTTGGCATTATTTTTTCTATGGCTTCATCTGTGTCTATTGCTTCGAAGATTCCTATTCTTCCTTTATAACCAGTGAGGTTGCATTTGTCACAACCTACTGGATGGAAAAGTTTGTAATTAGCATTTTCATCTATACCGTACTTTTTTAAATCTTTTCCTTCTTCTTTCATTTTATTTATTATAGATTTGATAGTATTTTCTTGTTTTGTTTCTAGTGGCTTTTCAATTTTACAAAACGGGCAGAGTTTACGCACGAGTCTTTGCGCTATGGAAAGAGAAAGCGCTGACACTAGAATCTTTGGATTTATTTCAAGATCTATAAGTCTAGGTATAACTCCTGCTGCGTTGTTGGTGTGTAGTGTAGAGAAAACAAGGTGCCCAGTAAGAGCAGATTGCACTGCAATACGAGCGGTCTCTGCATCACGAATTTCTCCTACCATTATTACATCTGGGTCTTGTCTGAGCGCTGCACGGAGCCCTTCTAGAAATCCGTAATCTTTTTTAGAATCTGTTTGAGTTTGAGTTATTCCTTTTAGTCTGTATTCTACTGGGTCCTCGATTGTTATTATGTTTATTTCAGAAGAATATATTTTTCTAAGGAAAGCATACAAGGTAGTGGTTTTACCAGAGCCGGTAGGACCAGTAACTAGAATCATACCATTGGGCTTTGCTATTTCTTCTTGAATTTTTGAGAAAAGATAAGACTCGATTCCGATGCTCTCTAATTCTATTTGGATAGATTTTGGATCCAGAATTCTCATAACAATGGATTCTCCATAAGATCCTGGGATAAGTGATGTACGGATACTTATTTCATTTTCTCCTTCGGTAATACTAAATCGTCCATCTTGAGCCTTAGCAGAGGTGAGTTTCATTCCAGAAAGAAGTTTGATGCGAGAGTTTAAGAGATTGTAAATATTTGTATTAAAAAAGGACACGTCTTGAAGTACTCCATCTAAGCGAAGTCTTAACCGGCCACGGTCTTGTTCTGGCTCAATATGTATATCAGACGCTTCAATAGCTATAGCTCCAGCGAGAATAACTTCAAGTAAACGAGAGATTTTATGGGTTTTACTCTCTTCCATTATTTTGTTAATAAAAACCCCTATATCTTGAAGTTTCTGGATACTTTTTGCTGTTTCTCGAAGCACTTCACCAGAAATGTCTAAGCCGCCTACTTTTGAGCCTTCTGCCATTGAAAGTTCTTGGTATCTGTCCCAAACTTTTTCAATACTTCCAATAGAAGTCATATAAAAAGTAGGAATTAAGTCCTTTCTTTCCATTTCTTCTTTTAATTTGCTGATTAACTCTGGGCTGGGGGAACGGAGAGCTATGAAAATGTTTTTACCAGTCAACTTGAATGGAGCAACTTTTAATTCTCTAGCATCTTTTTCGGATATTGCTCTCAATGACTCATTGTCTATACCGATTTTGTACAAATCGACATAAGGTAGATTGTATTTTGATTCCGCAAGCATAGCTACAAGCTCTTCTTCTTCCTGCCTTTTTAAATCATCTAACTGTTTATTTTGTTTATCTTCGTCGAAAGTCGCCATTTGGTTTTATTATAGCTTATTATGTTATTATTTAAAAACAATGCAGATTAATAAGACTAAAACTAAAAAAAAGAAGTCTTTGGAGTTGATTTCTAAAGATACAAAAGATACAGCTAAAATAGCCAGTGATTTTGTGCAAAAAATAGTTACATTGATGCAAGAAAGATCAACAAACAATGATCAATATGCTTGTGTTGTTGGTTTGTCTGGAAATTTGGGCACAGGCAAGACCACATTTACACAGACAGTAGCCAAAATTTTGGGCATAAAAGATAAGGTTATTAGCCCGACTTTTGTAATTATGAAGCGTTATCCTTTGAAACATAAAGTGTTTAAAAATCTTTTTCACTTAGATGCTTATAGATTGAAGAATGAAAAAGAACTTATTGTTTTGAATTGGCAAGAAATAATATCCAATCCAGAAAATCTAGTGTTTGTAGAATGGCCAGAATTGATAAAAAAGGGAATGCCCAAGAAGCACCACAAAATAAAGATTTCTCATACGAAGGAAGGACACAGGAAGTTTAAAATGCTTTAAAATGTTACAATACGAACAATATGAAAGACAAACCTAAGCTTTTAGTACTTCTTGATGCTCACGCGATTATTCATCGTGCGTATCACGCATTGCCAGATTTTTTGTCTTCGGGTGGGGAGCCCACAGGCGCGCTTTATGGTGTATCTAATATGTTGATGAAAATAATTGCAGACTTGAAGCCTGATTATATTGTGGCTTGTTATGATCTACCGCAAAAGACTTTTCGTCATATTGCTTACGATGCTTATAAAGCTGGTCGAGTAAAAGCAGATGATGCACTTATTTCTCAACTTATTAGCTCTCGCAAGATTTTTGAAGCTTTTAATATCCCTATTTATGATGCACCAGGATTTGAAGCAGACGATGTGTTGGGTACGATAGTAGAACAATTTAAAAAAGATAAAAGCATTAATATCATAATTGCATCTGGTGATATGGATACAATGCAACTTATTGATGATAAAAAGGTGCAAGTTTATACCTTGAAAAAAGGAATAACAGATACGATTCTTTATGATGAAGAAAAGGTTGTAGAAAGGTTTGGCTTTAAGCCCGAATTTCTCCCAGATTACAAAGGACTCCGAGGGGATACATCTGACAACATAATTGGTATCAAAGGTATAGGAGAGAAGACTGCGACTACTCTTATAAATAAATTTCAAACTATTGAGAATCTTTATAAAACTTTCAAAAAAGAAAAAGATAATAAAGTCTTTAAAGATATTGGCATCACCCCTAGAATTTTTGAACTTATAAAAGACAATGAAGAAGAAGCATTGTTTTCTAAAACATTAGCAACAATTCGCAAAGATGCACCAATTGATTTTAAAATTCCAGAAAAAACATTTTGGGAGAATGCAGACTTGAGTAAGATAGAAAAAGTTTTTACAGAGTTTGAATTTCGTAGTTTGTTCTCAAGGCTTAAAACCTTTTTTGGGAATGGTAATTCGGATTCTGGAGTAAAGAATCCGCAGGTCTTAGGGACACCTCTACAACATTCTAAAAAAGAGCAGGCTCAACCAGACACACAGAATTCTTTACTCCAGAATCCGCAAGAAATTACTGAAGACGTAGACCCAAAAGAGCTTCACGAGACTTCTATAGCTTTGTGGCTTTTGAATTCTGATATTTCCAATCCAAAGTTAGAAGATATTTTAAATTACGCTAAAACAAAAGATTTCAAAACAGCTAAAGAATACATATTTGGAAGATTAAAGGGTGACAATTTGGAAAAAGTTTATGAAGAAATAGAAAAGCCAATAATACCAATAATAGACAAAATGGAAAAGCACGGAATCCTGATAGACCAAAAGTATTTTAAAAACTTATCTAAAGAATATCATACAGAGTTAGACAAACTTACAAAAAAGATTTATAAAATGGCAGGTAGCGAATTCAATATTAATTCTCCAAAACAATTAAGTGAAGTTTTGTTTGTAAAAATAGGTATCAAAAACACCAAAAAGAAAAACGCCAGTGGCAACCTCTCTACCAAGATATCAGTATTAGAAGAGCTCGAAGAAGACAATCCAATAATCACAGAAATAATGGCATACAGAGAATTACAGAAATTGCTTTCTACTTATGTAGATGTGATTCCAGCTATGGTGGGCGAGGATGGCAGACTCCATTCTAAATTTGTGCAAAATGCGACTACGACAGGCAGATTTAATTCTCAAGATCCTAATTTGCAAAACTTGCCTATCAAGACAGAGCTAGGCAAAAGAATTCGAAATGGTTTCATTGCAGAAAAAGGACACAAGATTGTAGCTTTTGATTATTCTCAGATAGAGCTCCGAGTGGTGGCTATGCTCTCTGGAGATAAAAAGATGACAGAAATATTTAAAGATAAAAAGGATATTCACGCAGGGGTGGCGTCTTTTGTTTTTGGAGTACCGATAGACAAGGTAGATAGTGAAATGCGAAGAAAAGCAAAAGTTATAAACTTCGGAATTATTTATGGTATGGGAGTCTCTGCGCTTCGTAAGAACTTGGGTGGTACTCGCGAAGAAGCGCAGAAGTTTTATGATAATTACTTTAATCAATTCTCTGGTGTGAGGGATTATTTAGAAAGTGTTAAAGAATATGCCAAGAAGCATACTTATACGGAGACACTTTTCGGCAGAAGGAGATATTTCCCAAATATAAACTCCAGGCTTCCATTCTTGAAAAGTATGGCAGAGCGCACTGCTATTAATGCACCAGTCCAAGGCACAGCCACAGCCGACATCATCAAGCTCGCTATTCGCTATGCAGAAGAAGACTTGGCGAAAGCTGGACTTTTAGACAAAACACATCTTATGCTCCAGATTCACGATGAGTTGGTTTATGAGATAGAAGAAACCGTCCTCACAAAAGCAGAAAAAGTAATATCTGAAGCAATGGAGGGTGTGCTTACAAGGTCATATTTAAAATACAAAACAGATATACCACTTATAGTGCACTACGGCTCGGGGGATAACTTTGGAGAGGTGAAGTAGGAGGTCAATTTCTACCCTTGACTATCTTATTTTTATATGTAATGGTTTAACTAAACGAACTCCTTGACAAAGGAATATTCTGAAAAACCTTCTTTTTAACCAAAACTCAAAGCAATGAAAAGGGACAAAATTGCCCGAAGCATTGCTTTGTGGCTTTTCATTCTTTTGGTGGCTATTCTGGTGTTTAAAATACCAGTAGTTAACAAAAGCTTTTCTTGGGGGCTAGAAGTAGCTGGTAGATTCTCCGTGGAGTTGCCACTAGATGAACTAGTCGATAATTTCAAAATAGGATTAGATAAAGCAAGTCGATTTTCTTATTCTGCGACTCAGTCTTTTTATAAAGGCTTTATCGTAGAAGAAGAGAGTATTACAAGTGACGGGGATACTATTATTCTTCATCGCCAGAAAAATACGCAAATACGCACTGTAAATACTTCTTGGGAAGGCGACAGTATAGTTACCAAACTAAAGAGAGAAGGTAAGTGGATTCCTGGGCACGCAAGTCAAATTGCGTACATAGACACATTTCAACAGTTCGCCATAATCGAAATGTTGAAACACGGGATTCCTGCGAGCATCAAGCTTGCACAAGGCATCTTAGAGTCTAGCTCCGGCAAGTCTTGGCTTTGTAAAAATTCCAATAATCATTTTGGCGTTAAATGTCGTCAAAATGATAAAAACAATCGCTACGATTGGAGCCCTCGTGAAAATGCTATTGGGTGTGTACAGTCTAGCGATGATGTTCCTTGGGACCATTTCTGTGTTTATAAAAGCGCAGAGTGGAGTTACAAAGCACAGAGTACTGTGCTGATGAATAAACGTTACCGTAGAATTTTCTCCTTTCCCGTTTCTGATCGGTTGTATAAAATCGAAAAGGGATGGTACGAGAACACTGACAAAGTCCCTTACTACGCTGCCATTGCGGTAGAGTTGAAGCGGGGCGGATATGCAACCAGCGACACATATCACTACAAAATATCTAAAATAATCGACGATCTCGAATTGTGGAGGATAGATTTTGCGGTGATAAACGCACGATCAGGTTAATTCTTATTTTTTCACTTCATACCTTTTTTATGAAAACGATTCTCGCATACATTGGAGGCTTTGTTATTATTTGCCTCATTGTTTTTTTTGGTCTTACCTGGTATGGGTATACCACGAAAAATGATTCCTCTTCAAAATTCTTCCAAGCTGGAATGTCAGCAGAAGAACCTACTGCAACAAACGACACAGTGAATACACTGAAAACAGAAAATTTTATTCTTCCATCCGGAATAACTGGTTCGAAGAAAAAAAATACTGCGAATACGAAAGTACGTACTGAAAAAGATGGACCGGAGATTGTGTATGAAGACTTGAGTCCGAAGAAAAAGGCTACTATGTCAGACTTTCAGAGTGTAACCTATTTTTCAAGTTTGTCTCAAGGATATCAAGATGAGATGAATAATAGAATTACACTTGCTGGAGTGAACAGAAGAATTACACAAATTGGTCTCGCGAAAGCTACATTTGCGGCTGGTGGTGAAAAACAGTGGTGGAGCGTGGAACAAATGAGCAAAGAGTTTGGAGGGAATATAAAAAAACCTGAAAAAGTTTTTGCCGAAGTTGTGGAAGTAACTTCTGTGGCTTCAACTGTTGTCCCCAAAAAGAAGGGTAGTAGCAACAAAAGCTTAACTTACGATCCGAAGAAAAAAGAGATACACGAAATCCCTGCTTCTGTTATGAGACAAGGCAATGGTGGTATTGTTAAAGGCTACGACGAGGTGGTCTTGTACTTGGACGAGAATAATAAACCCGTTAAAGGTAAAAGGGTTGAGTTTGCAACACCGGGACCAGGGACGCCGATTGAGGAACTTACCGATGCACAATTGAAGATGCTCAGTATTGCCGAACCAGATTTTGGTATGGTACTACGAGACAGAGAGGCCAAAAAAGCTTTGGCTAAAAACAAAAAAAAGCCGAAGTGAAGGTGAAAACAAAAAAATTATAAGTAGCGATTGTTATTGCTTCAGTCGCTACTTTTTTATTCTCAAAACTTTTTTCTTCATCAAAAAAACAACGCTATGGAAGGCTTTGGCAATTGGACAAGTTGGGGACTAATAATTTCTATCCTTTTTGGAGCATCTATTTGGATTGCTATGAAAACTGGCAACAAATAGGAAAAGGCATTTCACGACGTGGGAAGCCGCTTCGGATACTTAATTGGTATACTCGTGTTTTTCTTTGGAATAAACACAATACCAAAGTACTTTGGATTAGACCCACCGATTGAACTTGCTTGGGTATGGACTGTGATTCACACCCCATTCGATACATTGTACGACCTGTTGTTCAAAGGAGAGGTAGATAACACTCTTACTGGTTTTGAAGTGAAAAGGGTTTTCTACGCCTTTTCTTTCTTGGGGGCTGTTGTTGTATTTTTGCTTTGGGGTAATAAAATATTTATTTTAATAACCTTAGTTGTAATAGGTGGTGTTTTATTGCGCCTAGCAAGTGTGACTGAGATTACCCCTTTCCCTGGCGAAGTGGTGGCTACTAGTTTTGATTCGATTTCTGGTGATGGAAAGCCAATTCTTGACGTTTATGATAAAGTTGCGAGAGTCGTGACTAAATATTGGATAGCAATATTAATCACGATTGCGGTTTTGTTTTTCTTGGGCTGGAGGATAAAAAAGATGACCAAGGAAGATTGGAAAAAGGTAGCACCTTCTATTTTTTGGGCTATCGTTATTGGAATAGTTCTTTTGGGATTTTATTGTTTGGTTTTGGATAGCACCACAAGTGGAGGGAACCCAATATGGAACCTTCTGTTTATTGTACTTGCTATTGGAGCTCTATTAATAGTGCTCTATAAACCAAGTGACAAAAAACAGGCTAAGGTTGAAAAGAGAGAAGAAGATTAATTGAGCCCCGTGGTTTAGTCCTCGGGGCTAAACTTTGCCCAATTTTCTATATTCAAGCATTTTTTGGTATAATAGACAGATGGAAGAAGAAGTAAAAAAAGAAAAGAATCACCCAAGCCACATAGTGCACAGCACGCTAGCGCATTCTTATATGGTGTATTTTTTGCTTCTTTTTGTCGGAGTAGGACTAGATTTAATTTTCCCGATTCGGATATTTCATAGTGGTATTATGATTTCTGTTGGTTTTCTTTTTTTGATACTTGCTACAGCATTGGTGGTCTGGGCGCAACACTCTTCTAAAAATTTTGATACAAGTACTATTAGCAAGGAGACATTTTGCAAAGGTCCGTATTGCTATACTCGCACACCGACGCATTGGGGGCTCTTTTTCCTTGTACTTGGTTTTGGTTTTGTTATGAATGCATTTTTTATAATTACTCTCACTATTATTTCTTTTATCATCACCAAAGTTTTTTTCTTAAAAAAACAAGAAAGTATCCTAATAGACAAATACGGCAAGCATTATGAAGAATATAAAAAGTCTGTAAAGATTTAAGTTATGATTTATCTTTTTGCTGGAAACGACTCCAAGAAAAAGCTCGCAACTTATGAGAAATTCCTAGCTTCATATAAAGGAGTAGAAATTTTTGCTATCAACAGGAACAATTTTAATGAAAACCAAATTGAAAGCCTTTACTCTGGAGCAGGGTTATTTTTTAGCAAATGCCTTGTAGTATTTTCTTCTATCTTAGAGAGAGAAGATGAAAGGGATTTTGTTTTACAAAAGCTTCCACTCATAAGTGAGTCTCAAAATGATTATATTTTCTTAGAAGGTAAACTCACTAAGCCCGTGCTCGATGCTTTCAAAAAAAGTCGAGCAGAGCTCAATATATTTGAATTACCAAAAGAAAAGCTAGAGAAATTCGATAATTTCCTTTTAGCGAATGCGTTCGCAAAGAGGGACAAGCTCAACCTTTGGATATATTTCCGCCAAGCGATGGATAAAGGAGTAGGGATGGAGGAGCTTATCGGAGTGCTTTTCTGGAATATTAAAGATATGATTTTAAAAAAGAATTTTATGAAATTCAAAGAAGAAGAGTTGAAAGATATAGCAAATAAATTAAGCTACCTGTTGCCAGAAGCAAGGAGAACAGGCAAAGATGACGAAGCTGCCTTTGAGCAGTTTGTATTGGAAGCTTTTTAATTCATAAACCAGTCCTTGAACCCTGAGTACAATGCCACCAATATGGTGATAGATATAAGAATAAAAACACTTAGGATGAATTGTTTTTGAGAAACTCTTTTGGAAATATGATTGCCAATGTATGCACCAATAAATGCTGCTGGTATTCCGTAAAGCCCAAAGTTTATGGCCTTTTGAGTTAAGTCTTTGGTGAAGAAGAAAAGCACTATAGAAGCCACACTCATTATAAAAAACAGTAATGCAAGAGTTCTGCGCATTTCATTCTTTTCGGTATTTTCTCGAGCGAGAAGCAATACTACAGGTGGACCACTTACACCAATACTAGTATGGAGCACTCCAGAGAAAAAACCAGACAACATTCTAACCAATCTTGTTCTTTTAATTTGAAAAGTTTTTCCAAAAAGTAACATAGCAAAAACGATAGACAAGAGTCCTGCCAAGATTCTCAAGATACTTATGTCTAGTTGTTTTAAAACAAGAATTCCAAAAGGTAAACCAAGCAAACTAGGAAGAATTATTCTGTATAAAGTCTTTTTGTCTAATGGGTATTTGATAGCGACAAATAAAAAAGCATTGAGGGCAATGCTTACAAAAGAGAGTGCTATGACGCTAGTGGTCTTGTCTAATACTAGTAATAGGAGTGGTGCGGCGATTAGAGCAGAGCCGAAACCGGTGATGCCTTGTAATACCGATGCCACAATAATGACGGATAGAAAATAATATAATTCCATAAAATGTATTATACATCTTTTTTAGAATTTGCAATGCAACATTTCTTCTTGATTTTTAAGCTTGTTTGCTATATATTTGTTTGGTAAGCGTTTCTGTTGTTTAAGTATTTTTACGCGCCCGTAGCTCAGTCGGTAGAGCAGCTCCCTTTTAAGGAGATGGTCGTAGGTTCGATTCCTACCGGGCGCACAGCGTAAAGAAAAATCTAGTCTGTTCTAAGCCATAAGATAATTTTTTAGTTTTGTTGATAAATGTTATTATATCTATATGAAAGCAGTAGTAGGTCAATCTTTTGTATTTTTTCTTATCGTTGCGATTTTTGGTTCTGTGTGTACTTATGTAATCATAGCTAAAGCTTATGATTCTTATTCGTATGATTATGAAACACCGTATTTTGAGGTGGAGGTGGTGAATTAAATTATTAATTAATTTTTATAATATTTTATGGAGAATTCTTTAAAAAAGCTTTTAAAAAAAGAAAAAAAAATTAACATAGAAGGTTTGAAAGATAGAGGCAGGTTAATTTTAACCACAATGCTCGTGTCTTTCTATTTTGGTTCAGGAAATCAAGTGGAAGCACAATCTAATATGCCCATCGCGAGTGCAGAAGTCGAACAAAACCCTATTGATTTTGAAAAAAAATACCAAGCTCCAGAAACTGAAGTTTCTCCTGAAGTTTTAAAGAAAATAGAAGGTATGTACCAAGAGCAAAAAGCTTGGCTTTTAACGTATATGCAATCCGAAAATTATTTAAAATATATGTTAATAGAACGTCTTCACCAAAAAAAGCTTTTAAAAGATAGATCAAAAATAGAAGAAAATCTGTCTTTGGATAAAAAGATTGCTCTCTCAGATATTTTTGATAAGTATGATTTGAATTCAGATTTTAATAATCTTCTTCCCCCAGAAGAAGTTGAGAAAGTAAAAACAATGAGAGATGAAAGAATAAAAATAGTAAAAAATACACTATATAAAATCTTAAAAGACATACCTGGTTACAAAGAGGATGAAACAGTAGCTGGATATGTTGATGTAAATTCTGCGGACTCTCTTGCGGGTTATATTGTTGTTGACTCGGATATGGCTCTCGGTAGTTTAGATCAAACCTTTTTTGTGCACGAATTTGATCACGCGGTTAGAAAAGCTTTTGGTGGTTTGGTGTCTTTTCATAAAGTAGTCCCTGAAAAAAGAACAATAGCCGAGGAGGACTATTATAGAAAAGCAGAAGAGATACTTGCGAGAAGAACAGCTTTTTTGTTTATGCTTGCGAAGGAGGGGATATATGACATAACAACAGCTACAGAACCTTTTACTGTGGAGCATCTTAACAAAGTTTTGGAAAACGAAGCAATGAATCATAATTCTGATGTTGTTGAATATTTAAGTAGTTTGTATATCGAAGATGCATTTTTCTTTATTAACAATATTGCGGGAGGGGGCGTACGAATTCATCTAGACAAAGAAGGCAATTTGAAAGGGGTTGGAGTTGGAAACATATACCATCTTAATTATATGGGTGACGAAAATTCGAAAGCCGCTTAAGTTTATTAAATGGAAAACCTTCAAAAAAATCCAGAAAAGAGTTTTCGTGAGAATAAAACTATCGAAACTATCAAAAACTTGGAAGCAAAAGCTAAGCTTGTTTTTGGTGTTTTAGCTATTTCTTTTATGTCGAGTTTTTCTAATCAAGCAGAGGCACAGAATTTCAAGATGAATAAAGAGGGTTACGAAATAGACTCTACTACAATGGAAGTTAGAAATCCTAAAGATACATTGAACCCTTCAATATACGCAGACACGAGAGCTGAAACTGTAAGGCAAAGAAAACAAATTTTGAAATATATACGGTCTCCTAAATATCGTGAACGGATGGCACGAGAGTACTTTTGGTTTAAAAAGATGTCTAAGATTGGCTACAGTGAAGAAGCTTTTAAAGGAATGCCCGAGATGAACAGGATAGATAAAGATGAACAAGGTGATACATTGAGAATTTTTAATATGTTTGAGAATTATGTAACACAATGGAAGGATTCTTCGGAAGTTGATTTGACTGAAGCTTTAAAGCTTGAAAATATTTTTCCTAAACCAGATTTGAATACACTGACACCAGAGGATTGGGAAACAATAGATATGCTTATAAATTCACGCTTAGAAAATGTAAAAAACGGACGCTGGATTATTGCTTTTTGGCCAGATGAGAACACCAAGGGAGCCTATTATCCTAAGCTATATAAGACTTTTTTTAAAACCTCAGACACCACGACTACAAACATACCTTTGTCTGCGTTGGTTTTTCTTCGAGATTCTGAAGAAGGAGAGAGCGAAATATCTAACACTGCCACACACGAAATATTGGGGCACCAGTCCGATGATGGAGGCTCGGAAATGAATAGATTTATTAAATATCTTTTGGATTGGAAAGGTCATTCTGGGGATGATTATTTAGATTCACCGACTGAAATATATGCCCGCATATCTTCCTTTCGAGAAAACTTGGTAAGGGTTGGACTATACGACCCTTGCACCGAAGACTTCACATTAGAAATTCTAAAAAAAGTTTTGGAGTTACCGGAATATATTCAAATAAAAGAAGATTCTGATTTTAAGCAATTAATGAAGACCGTAGATCAAAGTGTTATAATTTGGCTTATGAATAATATAGCAGATGTAGATATAATTATTCGTTTTGACGAAAACGGTAGATTAAAAGGAATAAATGATATATTTTTTCCTGATTTAGGTAATCAAACCGCTACAGGATAATTTTTATAAAGTCTAATATGTTATGATAGTAGGACAATATGTCTGAAGGTATTTTTAAATTGAAGAGTAAATTCGAGCCAGCCGGGGACCAACCGAAGGCTATTTCGGAGCTTATGAAAGGCTTAGAAAAAGGTATGCGAAAGCAGACATTGCTCGGTGCTACAGGTACAGGTAAGACTTTCACAATGGCAAATGTCATAGCCAAGTGGAACAAGCCTACTCTTGTAATAGCGCATAACAAAACTCTCGCTGCACAACTTGCACAAGAGTTTAAAGAATTTTTCCCTGATGCTGCGGTGCATTACTTCGTGTCTTATTATGATTACTATCAACCAGAAGCATATATGCCCGTCTCTGATACTTATATAGAAAAGGATGCGCAGATAAACAAAGAAATAGACCGCCTTCGCCACGCTTCCACTCAGGCCCTCCTTACTCGTCGTGATGTCATCATTGTCGCTTCTGTTTCTTGTATTTATGGTTTAGGTTCACCAGAAGAATATGAGAAAGAAAATCTTAAGCTCTCAGTAGGAATGAAAATGGATAGGACTACATTAATGAAAAGTTTAATCAAAATTCATTTTGAAAGGACTAATGCAGACCTTTCTTCCGGGCAGTTTCGCTCTATTGGTTCTAAAGTAGAATTCGTGCCTGTGTCTGATACTTTTATGTACGTCATTGAGATGTCAGGAGGGAAGATTTCAGAGATTTTAAAAGTGGATCCTGTGTCTTCAAAAATCTTAGCAGAAGAAAAAGATATTTATGTTTTTCCGACTAAGCATTTCATCACCGAAGATTCAAAAACTAAAATTGCTTTAGCAAATATAAAAAAGGAATTGGCAGCTCAGCTCAAATATTTTGAAAAAGAAGGAAAGCTCTTAGAAGCAGAAAGAATCAAAAGAAGAACTAATTATGATTTGGCAATGATTAAAGAAGTGGGGTATTGCTCTGGTATAGAAAATTATTCCAGACACCTCTCTGGTAAGAAGGAGGGCGAAGCACCAGAAACTTTGCTTTCATATTTCCCTCATACAAAAAACAAAGAACCTGATTTCTTAACTATTATTGATGAGTCACACGTAACTTTGCCTCAATTAAATGGTATGTATGCAGGCGATGCTTCTCGCAAAAACACACTTGTGGAATACGGTTTTCGTCTTCCTTCTGCGAAGGATAATAGGCCTTTGAAATATCCTGAATTTGAAAAGAGAATCGGGCAAGTAGTATACACTAGTGCAACCCCAAGCGATGTAGAGAGAAAAGAAAGTGAGCAGATAGTAGAGCAAATCATCCGTCCGACAGGGCTAGTTGATCCAGAGACCATTGTTCGACCTGTGGCTGCTAGCTCTTCGAAAGATGTTCTCCAGGATTCGCATTCTGCCCTGGAAGGGCAAGATAGTTCTGTTCGTAGCGGAGATTCTTCCGAACACATTTCGAAGAGCTCAAATTACCCCGGCCAGATTCAAGATTTTATAAAAGAAACAGAAAATACAATCAAGAGAGGTTTTAGAGTTTTGGCGACTACACTTACGAAAAAGATGGCAGAAGATTTGTCTGTATACTTGAAAGATAAGAAAATTAAGTCAGAGTATTTGCACAGTGATGTAAAGACAATAGACAGAATAAAAATTCTAACCGAATTCAGAAAAGGGAAATTTGATGTGTTAGTAGGAGTCAACCTTCTTCGTGAAGGTTTAGATTTGCCAGAAGTAGCACTTATTGGGATACTCGACGCTGATAAAGAAGGATTCCTAAGGAGTGAGACTGCCCTCATTCAGACTATAGGCCGTGCAGCGAGAAATAGCGAAGGGCGAGTGATACTCTATGCAGACAAGATTACTGGCTCGATGGAGCGCGCCTTGAAAGAGACTATCAGGAGGAGGAATACTCAGCTAGCTTATAACAAAAAACATAACATCACCCCAAAGACAATTTTGAAAAATATAAAAGACATTACCGAAGCTATGGAGAGCGAGCACGGCAAAGCAGTGAACGCAGAGCTTTCTATTGATCTTGAAGTATTTAAAAAAGCTTATGCAAAAGAGCTCGCATTAGACAAAAGCACAGTAACTAAAAAGAAAACAAAAGATGGCAATGTAACCGAAGTGAAGCTCCATATGTCCGACGAAGAGAGGACTAGCCTAGTCTATGAAAAGATAATTAAAATTAAAGAAAAGGAAATGAACAAAGCCGTCAAAGAACTCGACTTTGAAACTGCAGCCATACTAAGGGATGAGATAGGGGTGTTGAGAGAGAGGATGGAAAAGTAAATCAATTATTTTGTAAATAAAGGACTAATTGCGTTTATAAACTCTCTGCTTGACATATTGTATACATTAATTGAATCAACTCCAAGATTAAACCATAATACATTATCAGCGTATCTGCTTTCTTTTACAGTTGTCACAGCTTGTTCAAAATCTTTTGTAAAATTTGATAAAACATAATCTTTACCAGAAGGCCCAGTGTTATGAGCTTGGACTTTATTAAAAGCTTCCATTATTTGCGCAACACTTTCATTTTTGTGTTCATTATCCATTGCCTTTTCATACATTGATAGTACTTTGTCTGCGGGGTTTTCGCCCAGATTCTGACTTGCTTTACTTTTAATAAACCAATCCACAAATAAGATTTGTGCGTCCATTTTATTTCTTGAGATAGCAAAGCTGGTAATTGCAAAACTTATTATATTTTTTTGAGTCACACTATCTCCTAATTTATATTCTTTTTCACTTTTTACAATTGTTTCCATAATTATTTGTTTATACTTCTATTTTGTTAAATACATTTTTTTCTACATTATACTCAACTTCGAGCTTCCCGTCTTTGAATTCTAGTTTTTTTAGATTACTATCTTCTTTTGGAGCCAACACTCTTAAATTTATTTTATCTCTAAGTTTACTTCCGAACCCTCCTTCTGCTCCTGTAGAACAAGACACAAGGACTATGGTCGCGTCTGGAGTAAAAAATTCAGATATCATTTTAAGAGTTTTTTCTCTTTTATCTAAAACATCTTTTGTTAACTCTCCTTGACTTGTACCGGCTTTGTAAGACATAAACATATCGGCAAATTCGACTCCCTCCGTACTGCCATGCCCTCCTAGTATAAGATATGATATTTTGTGTTTGTATTTTCTTTTTAGTTTTATTAAGTATTTTAAAAGATCATGATTACTACCAACTTCAAATACCTTTAATAGACGATTTTTTTTATCTTTTTCATAAAAATTTTTAAAGACAGTATCTTTTTTATCAAAATTATTGTTATGGTCACTGTGTGGATATATCACAACTCCGTAAGGTCTATCCACGCTTTCCTCTTTTAATTGATTTATCAATATTTTTTGTGGGTGACGATTGAACTCATGAATCCCGTAATCTTTTAATAACCTTTTTACTCCACCAGTAATTTTTCGTTCTATGTTACACATTGTCTTTAAGTTTTCGGACCAGTATATTTCCGTGTTTGAATGCCCTGCAGAGAAAAAGTCTTCTTTGGATATGCTAAATCTTTTTTGTGTATATTGGAAAATATTTTCTTCAAAGACCTTTTCAAGTTCAAGAGAGGATCCTACATCAAAATTATTAAATATAGGTATAATAGAAAAGTTTTCTTTTTCTATTTCGCTTTTTATTTGTTCTTTCATCCACTCCTTTAGGCTGTCAGGTCCTTTAATTAATATGAAGTTTGTTAAACTTGATAACTTTGAGTATCTGTGTTGCCAAGAAACCTGTTCTTTGTAATATGGTTCAAAGCTTTTAATAGCCTCGACTATTTTTTCATCCGGCAGGTTTCCCTCTGTGAAAGATTGAGCACCTACTAAATTGTTTATAAATTCAGCATTGTAAAAAGAATGAAAGTTGTTTGGTAAGAAAGCTTCAATTTCTTCAAAATAATCTTCTGAAAGATTAATTATTTTTTGATAGAAAGCGTCGGAGTATTTAGAGGTTTTTAGAAGGTCGAATATTTTTATAATTATAGCTCCAACCTCATTTGGGTCTTTTTCAGACATAAAGATTCTGAAATTTTCTTCACTGAAGTTTTTTGAGATTGATTTAACTTCATCTCGATTTTCATAATCTAAGATTAGATTTTTTATTTTAGATAAAGGTTCAATAATAGTTGAATATAAAACTTGCTCCCTCTCTTTCAATAGAAGTTTTTCCTGTAAATCAATTTCGTATTTTCCTTCTTTTAATAATCTTCTTGTAGCGCCTTCTTTGTTTTTTATTTCCTGTATGATTGTTTTTGGTTTGTCTTTTTGTAGGGATAAAAATTTAAAAAATCTCTTTTTTGCTTCTTCGAGTTTTTTTAATTCTTCATCTCGGTTTCTTCTAGATTCACGGATAGTTCCAGCCAGCTCATCTCTAGATTGTTGTTTTATCTTTTGTATTTCTTGTTTTGATGCCGGCTTTCTTTGCTCAAGGCTATCTTCTTTCATATTTCTGATTATATCATATTTAGAGATTTTTATTGATTTTTCTGCTATAATTGTTGTTTAAGGAATATATATGAAAGAAAAGTTAAACAAGCATGATAGCATCATAGTGAGGGGTGCACGGACGCACAATTTGAAGAATATAAATGTAGAAATGCCACGAAACAAAATGGTGGTTATTACTGGCGTCTCAGGCTCTGGTAAAAGCTCTCTTGCTTTCGATACTATTTTTGCCGAAGGGCAGAGGAGGTATGTAGAGAGTCTTTCTTCTTATGCAAGACAATTTCTAAATCAAATGCCCAAGCCCGATGTAGATGAAATCACGGGACTCTCTCCAGCTATTTCTATAGATCAAAAATCAAGATCCAACAACCCTCGCTCTACCGTAGCTACTATTACTGAAATATATGACTATATGCGTGTGATGTACGCTCGTATTGGGCATCCGCATTGTCCACAATGTGGCGAAGAAATTAAAAAACTTTCTAATGAAGAAATTTTAAATTTTATACTTGAGAAAATCAAAGAACTTGGAAAGCAAAATTCTGCCCGTTTTACCCGTCAAAATCCGACGGGCTCCGACACGGATCAGGATTTTGCTTCCCAAGTTCCTGCAAATAAAAAACGAAAAGTAATGGGCGTAGAATGGGATGAGACAGAAATCAGTATTTTTTCTCCAATTGTTCGTGGACGCAAAGGAGAATACTATCAGCTTCTATATGACTTGCTCGGCAAAGGATTCTCAGAAATCCGCCTAGACGGTGTGATGAAAAAGCTGCGCGAACAAATAACCCTTTCTAAAAATAAAGCACATAATATAGATATTTTAGTAGACCATTTTTTAGTACACGAATTTGTCGATAATAAAGATGCGAGCAGGGCGCGCCTTGCAGAAGCACTTGAAAGGTCTCTTTTAGAATCTGATCAATTGGTAACTATAAAAATAGGTACAGAAGAATTCGTAATGTCTGCAAAGTTTGCTTGTAAGAATGATGGATTTTCTTTTCCAGAAGTAGAGCCAAGACTTTTCTCTTTTAACTCTCCGTATGGTGCCTGCCCAGATTGTAACGGCTTGGGTTCAAAGTATTTCGGAGGGGATGAGCCTTGTGATTCTTGCAATGGCGCAAGACTTAGAAAAGAAGCATTGAATGTGTTTTTGACTGGCAATACTTTAGAAAATAAAAATACTAAAGAAAATAAAAGTGTTAAGAATAAAAAAGAAGTAAAAGATAAAATAAATATTTTAGACCTTGCATCTTTGTCTATTGCAGAGGCCTATCAATTTTTCAAAAATTTAAAACTTACAGATCAAGAAAAAGAAATTTCATTACCTGTGGTTCGTGAGATAGAAGCAAGGCTTCTTTTTATGCTTGATGTGGGACTCGACTATCTGCAACTTTCTCGTAAAGCAAACACCCTCTCAGGTGGAGAAGCGCAACGCATACGCCTTGCCTCACAACTAGGTTCTAGGCTTGTAGGTGCGCTTTATGTATTGGATGAACCAACGATAGGATTGCATCAGAGAGACAACGATAGACTGATAAAAACATTACTTAACTTGCGAGATTTGGGAAATACTATTTTAGTAGTAGAACACGACGAAGATACTATTTATGCATCGGATTACATTGTAGACATTGGTCCGAAGGCTGGAGTGCACGGAGGAGACGTCGTTGCTCAAGGTTGGCTTGATGAATTGCTTACTGCAAAAAAGAATACAAATAATTCTCGCACACTTGCGTATCTTCGCGAAGAAGCAAGAATAGAAATTCCAGAGAAAAGACGCGAAGCGAAAGGTGTGCTTCGTATTGTTGGAGGAAAAGTTTTTAATATAGAGAATATGAATGTAGAAGTACCGCTCGGCGTGATGACTTCTATCACCGGAGTTTCTGGCTCAGGTAAAAGTTCTTTTATGTATGAGATCTTATATAAAAATCTGCAAGGCAGACTTGAGAGGAAATACCGGACAGCGCAAGTATTTAACTGTGCTTCATTCACTGGTACAGAGTATTTAACTCGTGCAATTCTTATAGATCAGTCTCCAATAGGCAGAACTCCAAGAAGTAACATTGCCACATATACTGGGACATTTACTCATATTCGTGATTTGTTTGCTGAGACAGAAGAAGCTCGTTTTCGTGGATGGAAGGCCAATAGATTTTCTTTTAATGTAAAAGGTGGTAGATGTGAAGCTTGCGAAGGCAATGGAGAGATAGCAGTAGAAATGCATTTCTTGCCGACTGTGTATGTGACTTGTGATGTTTGTCGAGGTAAAAGATTTGATAAGGAAACTCTTACAGTAAAATACAAAAAGAAAAATATTTATGAAGTTTTGAAAATGACTGTAGAAGAAGGGTTAACTTTTTTCAAAGATATTCCGGCTATTTCAGATAGATTAAAGACTCTTATGGATGTGGGTCTTGGATACTTGGAGCTTGGTCAATCTGCCACCACTCTCTCAGGTGGTGAGGCACAAAGAGTAAAGATTTCTAGTGAATTATATCGTCCACATTTAGAAAAGACTATTTACTTATTAGACGAGCCTACAGTAGGATTGCATTATGATGATGTGGCAAAACTCCTTGAAGTTTTAAATCAGCTTGTAAGCAAAGGTAATACAGTTGTATTGATTGAGCACAACTTAGACATAGTAAAGTGTTCTGACTATATTATAGATATTGGTCCTGAGGGAGGAGTAAATGGTGGAAAGTTGATTGCTAAAGGCACACCAGAAGAAGTGGCAAATAATACAAACAGCTACACTGGCAAGTATTTAAAGAAAGTTCTAAAGAAAAAGTAATTTATGAAATTAAATGATTTTAAAAAATTTAATTTGCCAGAAAAACCTGGAGTTTACTTTTTCCTTGGCCCAACGAAGCTTGGCGAAGGGGGCTATAAAGGTGGGGGGTTGTTATATGTCGGTAAAGCAACAAGCCTGAAAGACAGAGTACGAAGTTATTTTAGTAAAGATTTGATCGAAACTCGTGGGCCACTAATTTTAGAAATGGTTTTTAGAGCAAATAGTATAAAATGGCAGGAAACTGATAGTGTTCTAGAAGCTTTGATACTTGAAGCGAGCTTAATTAAAAAATACCAGCCATACTTTAATACAAAAGAAAAAGACGATAAGAGCTTTAATTATGTTTGTATTACCAAAGAAGAGTTGCCGAAAGTTTTGATAGTGAGAGGCAAAGAGTTACAGAAACAGGGAAATTTTTCGCATTTTACCCTAAAGGGCTCCGACGCGACGAAAAATTTCCCTGTTTCTTTCACAAATATATACGGCCCATTCCCCAATGGTTCTCAACTCAAAACTGCTTTGGAATTAGTACGAAAGATATTTCCATTTTTGGATGAAAAGTCTAAAGTCAAAGGAACATATGAATTTTATAGACAAATAAAACTTGCTCCAGAACAAAAAGAAATTTTGCTAAAAAATATCAAAAACATAAAACTTTTTTTTGAAGGCAAAAAGCAATCAATTTTAAAAAGTTTGCAAAAAGAAATGAAATTGTATGCAAAGCAAAAAGAATTTGAGAAAGCAGGGGAGATAAAAAGACAGATTTTCGCTTTAGGGCATATTAATGATGTGGCTTTGATTAAAGATGATTCTGTCAGCAAGACTTTTTCTCGGGATATTCTGTTACACAGCACCACTGCTCGAAAAAGTCTTGCTAATCCAACTCTTAGAATAGAAGCTTACGATATTGCTCATATGTCTGGGCAGAATATGGTGGGGGTGATGGTGGTATCGAAAAACGGTGAATTAGAAAAAAATGAATATAAAAAGTTCATTATTAGAAGTCAGCAAAATGCAAATGATACAGGAGCGCTCCGAGAAGTATTGGAAAGAAGATTTAAGCATACAGAGTGGCATACACCTAGTTTGATAGTAGTAGATGGAAACATTATGCAGGTAAATGTAGCTAAGAAAGTTTTACAAGATTTTAAACTAAATATCCCAGTTGTAGGAGTGGTAAAAGATGATAAACATAAAGCCAGAGAAATTTTAGGAGACACTACAATAGCTCAAAAGTATAAAAAAGAAATAATAGCATTGAACGCCGAGTCTCATAGATTTGCTATTAATTTCCATAAACAAAAACGAAATAAGAATTTTTTAAAATAATTCCCTCACCTTAATAAAGTGAGGGAATCGTGATAAGTCTACTACCCAGTCGGAAGAGATTGCTTGTCTCTTTTGTCCCACTTTCGAAGCTTTCTAAGCTTCTTTTTTTGGTCAGTAGTTTTTTTATTTGGCTCTTTTTTTTTGTTGATTGCCCCCTTGGAGCTTAGAAAAAATCTCTTAAAAAAATTCATTGTTGCAGGAATTTGGTGATTTTAAAAATCAAATAAGATGATTTCTAAAATCACCAAACTCAAGGCTAAAAGAACAAAAAAACGACCTTAAGGCCGCTTTTGAAAATTTAATATAATTTAGTTAAGTTTTTAATTAAACACTCTAAGCGACCTCAAATTGTTTGAAGTTGCTCTTCGGCGGAATATTAAATTTAAAACTATATTAATCATAATGTGAGTTTAACAGATTTTTTACACAAAGCAAGATGTTGTTTATTTTCACGAAAGACTAAATATTGCTATACTACAAAAAAATGAAAAAGAAAAAACAAGAAAATATTTTGATATTAAATAACATCAGAAGTGTAGAAAATGTAGGTGCAATGTTCCGTACTTCTGATGCTGCAGGGGTAGACAAGATATTTATTACTGGGTACACACCAGCACCAGTTGATAGATTCGGCAGGAAAAGGAATGACTTTCATAAGTCAGCACTTGGAGCAGAAGACTTTGTAAAATGGGAGCAAAAGAAAGATGTTATAGCGTTAATCAAAAAGTTAAAAAAAGAAGGGTACCAAATAATAGGCATCGAACAAGCATTAAACTCTGTAAATTATAAAAAAGTAAAGTTACAAAACAAAAATGTATTCATCGTAGGAGCCGAAGTTACCGGTATTCCAAAAAATATTTTAAAACATTGCGACATCGTAGCCGAGATACCAATGAAAGGCAAAAAGGAGTCTCTTAATGTCTCTGTGGCACTTGGGGTTATACTATTCGGGTGTTTGGTTAAATAAATTATCTATTTACAAAACTTACCTTTTTGGTATATTGATGGAGTAATGTCACTTTTAAAGTATTTGTGGCTAGCTATATTTTCTGTATTAATTTTTCTGCCAACAACATCTTACGCAGATTTTTCTTATGAGATACCGTACACATTAAACACTAACGGAGCTGTGTATTGCGATACTCCGCCATATCTAAATAGTATTCATTTTAACTCATTTCAAATTGCTAAAGACACAATTGATAATATAGTTTTCAGATCACCGACACGTGGTAATGGTATTTGTATTGGTAATATTAATGCTGGTACAAAAAACTTTGGTAATTTTGATCCAGCGAATGGGCAGCTACTAGATGGCAGTGCTGGTATATATTATTTAATTCCATATTTAGATGGTGATTATCAAGAAGCTTATGGGTATATGGCTTTTGATTGTCCGGTAGAAGGATTGTGTACACCATTAAAACAAACAAATACTGTTACATATTCAGGAGATGTGACTGAGAATATTACTTGGACCAAAGATAACAACCCATACATAGTTGACCAATTATATATCACGAACGGATCTACGCTTACGATAGAACCAGGAGTAATTATTAAATTTAGAAATTCAATTTCTCATATTACAGTAGGCTCTACCTCATATTTAAATATTAATGGCACAGAAGGAGAGAAAGTCTATTTTACTTCTATTTCAGACGATACATTAATAGGTGATACAAATTTAGATAATGACAAAACAATAGCTCAAAAAGGTAGCTGGGGTAATGTTAAATTTAACAACAACTCACTCGGGGATTTAAAACATATAGTTTTAAAATATTCAAAATATGGAATAAATAACCAGAACGGTATAGTGCACATTGCAAATAGTGAGTTTGTAGAAAATGATTCTTACGGCTTAATCCAAATTGGAGGAGATACTAATATCAATCATTCTAAGTTTATAAACAATCAATATGGTGTATATCAAAATTCCGGTAATGTCATTATCCGCAATAGTTTAATTAGTAATAATACTTTGTTTGGAGTATTTGGTGCTGTAGATGCTATTCAAAACTTTTGGGGTGATGCTACTGGACCATACCACGATACTAATCAATCAGGCTTAGGTAATGCTGTATCAGACAATGTGTCTTTTGATCCTTGGCTCACTACTGATCCATTTTTTGTACCCGAACCTTGTACTATAGACTGTAATTCAAATGTGATGTTCCTGCCGGGGATGATGGGGAGTAAATTATATAGACAAACAGGCTTTGAAGATTGTGTACCAGTAGCACCACTTACTAATTGCTTTCAAGATGAAGAGCTCTGGTCATATACAAGTGATTCTAAACAAGAGTTATTAAGAAGTGATGCAACGGGTAAAAGTGCATACAGTATTTATACTAAAGACGATACACAATATGATGGTATCGAGGCTGAGACTGGAATAGTTGATGAGATAGGCCCACTTAATATTTACAAATCCTTCCTTGCAGATTTACAAAAATGGAAACAAGATGAAAGTATTATCGAAGACTATGCATTTATTCCTTACGATTGGAGGCTTTCATTAGAAGACATTATTACAAATGGTAAAGCTACAGACGGCAAGCTTTCATACAGCCAAACTCAAGAATTCTCCGAATCTTTTATTTTAAAAACCCTACAAGACTTACAAGCTACTTCTCGAAATGGAAAAGTGACCATAGTAACCCATAGCAATGGTGGCTTAGTAGCGAAAGCTTTGATACAAAAGTTAAAAGATACCAACAATCCTCTTTATGAAAAGATAGATAAAGTTATCTTGGTGGCTATGCCACAGCTCGGCACCCCAGAAGCGCTTGTGTCACTACTACACGGTAGGGATGTAGGCTTCGGACTCATAATGAAAAACGAAAGACAAAGATGGCTTGCCGAGAATATGCCTGTAGCTTACAATCTTCTTCCGTCCGAAAAGTATTTTGAAACTTTGGTAAACAAGATTCCCTTTGCTCCAGAGAGAATAATTTCTTTTAAAGACACAGAAGTCCTCGATTCTTTTATCGAAGAATATGGTTTTGATATCAGTAGCTATGCAGAATTAGAAAGTTATATTTTTGGTGCAGATGGCAGAACAAAGCCAGCTTACAAAGACACCAATTTACCAGTTATCGGTAACCCTGTCTTATACCAACAAGCCAAAGATACTCACACTATTATAGACAACTGGCAACCACATACTGATACCAAAGTAATCCAAGTAGCAGGCTGGGGAGAGGAGACAATAGCAGGAATAAATTATTCTATGAAGCATAACAAAATAGCCGTCAATCCTAGATTTGTGGTAGATGGTGACGCTACTGTAGTCACCCCTAGCGCACTTTGGATGTCACCTAATGATAATCCGAATGTGGAGAGGTGGTGGGTGGATTTAAAATAATACAATAAACCATTTTTTAATATTAATAGAGACCACAAAGATATTCTAGAAATACAAAATCTTCGGGAATTTATTAAATCCAAAGTAAATACAAACTTATCTTTCTCTGATTCTACAAACATTGTGACTGATACAGAATCTAATTTAAAAATAGAAATAGAAGATGCTCGTCTCCACTACATTCTCCACTCACCACTTGCACTCGGCATCACAGACTCTGAAGGCAGATACACAGGACTTGACCCTATAGCAGGAGAAATCAAACAAGAAATACCAAATGTAGTCTATAAGACATTTGGTGATACTCAATTCATTTCTACTCCTACTGGAGTGTCTTACACATTGAAGCTTCAAGGTATTTCAGGTGGAGCATTTTCTTTAGACATAGAGAAACAACTTGGTAACGATGTAGTAGAGACTACAACCTTTGAAAATATATCCAGTCTAAGTACAACTCTTGCTACGATGAAAATTGATTCAGATTTCAAATTATCACTAGCCAAGCTTGAAGTAGACCAAAATGCCGATGGGGAAGTGGATGAGGTTTACCCGAAAGTGGTTGAGGAAGGAACAGAAGAGGAGCCAGTTGCAGAAGAAGAGGAGACTGAAACAACAGAAGAAACACCTACTAACAATCCTCCTAGTAGCTCTTCTTCTGGCGGCGGCTCAGGCTTTCCTGCGCCATTAGAACCAAAACAAGAACAAATAATGTTTGCTTTAAATACAGAAAATGCAGAACAAAGTTCTGGTGTGGTGCAAGGCGCAGAGATTACAAAAAAAGAAGAAGTTACAAAAGAAGTAGAAGTAATTAAAGAAAAAGAAATAGAACAAGAAGTAGTCTATGAAGATGAGCGGGTAGAAGAAACAGAAGAGAAGCCAAACATAGAACCCAAAGAAGAATTATCTCTTACTAGCGCTGTAATAAATACAGAAGTTAAAGGAAACTTTATTTGGTATGCTATTATATTAGGGTTAGTGTTAGGGGTTTTGATTTTTAAAAGGTTTGTTAAATTTTAATTTTATGGGAAAGATATTTCAGTTTTTTACAAAAAAAGTAGTTTTTATAATTAGCTTACTTAGTACTATTGGTTTTTTTGTTTTGGTACAAAGAGAAACTTTATTTGGTATTTGTGGACACTACGATTCCTCTTGTGTTGATCTGGTGGGATATTCTATCTTAGTTTTAATGCTAGGTGTAGTTGCCTTTATTCCTTCTCTAATTATGGTGTTTTTAAAACCAGAGGTTTTTGTTTCTTGGAAAAAAACATTTATTTTTTATATACTTATCTACTTACTTATTGTAATTATAACTCCTTGGGATGCAGGAGATGTTTATATACCAATACAAAAAGATTTAATTGCTTTGATTGTTTCAGTCGCTTATCTAGTATTTTCTCTAATTTATATCGTTTATAAGTCGTCTAAAAAGTAATTAATTTCTTAAAACTCACTAAAGAAAATTTGTGGATATCTTTTTTGCTTGTTTAAAAAAATAAGATGCCCTTTATTTGTCCCGTTGAATGTCCCAAAGAGCGTTATTTTTACTACATTTTTATTTTTTAAGTTTGACATTACCCCCATTATAACACTTTATGATGCATTACTTGCTCACACTCTATATGGCAGGTATAATATGTTATATAACCCTTTAAAAGTAAGCACTTTTAAAGGTAGGTATCCTTATGAGGTAGTTTTTTTGAAAATAAAATAGTTTAAAATTCCAGCAGAGAAAGTAATATAAGCTTTAGGGCCCGTAGTGTTAAAGGTAGCACGCCCGTCTTAGAAATGTGCAGTGCCAGTTCAACTCTGGTCGGGTCCACAATTACTTTCTCTGCTCAAGTTTTAAACAACATTCTTCGACTTTTTACACCACACTTTGCTTACTAGTAAGTATATATTTTTTTATAGGGTGTGTCCAGACAGTGCTCTGTGGACTAGCAAAAGGCAGTAATAAAGATTCTCTTGTGGCAAGAATGTAGCAAGAACTGTTCTTGCTACATTCTTGCCACAGGCAAAAGTGATATAATCTTTTTATGACAACAATTTATATACTTTTAGGGATAATGATAGTTATTGTTATTATTCTAAAGTTCTTTGAAAAAGATTTTTCTATAGAAACAAAAGAGAAGAAAAAGCTTTTGTATAAATATAAACGCAAGGATTTTTTGATTACTAAAAAAGAAAATGAGTTTTTCAGTATTTTAACTGAAATATTAAATAATGAGTACTATATATTTCCTCAAGTTCACCTAGATGCAATATTGGATTACAAAGTAGTTGGGCAAAACTGGAAAGCTGCTTTTCGTCATATAAATGAAAAGTCTGTAGATTTTGTTATTTGTGATAAAACATATTTAAAACCACTTCTCGCTATTGAATTAGATGACAAATCACACGAAAGGGAAGATAGGATAGAAAGAGATATAAATGTAGAGAGAATATTTGTAGAAGCAGATATGCCTATCTTGCGAATACAAAATAGTATTTCTTTTAACAAAGAAGAAGTTAAAAATCTTATTTTAGAAAAATTAAAAGAGTAGCAAGAGGGTAGCAAGGATAGTCTTGTTATAATTGAGATTTTGTACCTGTAATCAGTTTTTGTAATTTAAGGCGTGTTTGTATAGTTGTAATAAGACCTCTTTAGGCAGATTAAATTCCTCTTTTGTATCCAGATATTTTATAATACTTTTGTAGGTATCTTCGTTCAGTAGTTTGCGAGAGAATTCTAAAGATCCTTTTTTAGTAGGTAATTTACTAGTTTCTAAAGAGTATATACATCGCATAATGTTTATTAAAATTTTAACTTTTTCAGACAATGTATCCGATGAGTAAATTTTTGATTTTGACTCAAGCAACATTCCATATACAGAATCTTTAAATTCTTCAACACTAACTACTAAATCTAATTCTCTGAAATTTGTACCTAGTATCGTAACCCCAGTTTCGTTAAAACATAGTATATTATCAGATGAAAGCATGCAGGGTGTGCTAGAGTTAAATTGTCCATTTTCTAATGCCGGAGCAGTTATTGAGAAGTTCTTTTTTTGTAAATCGTACAAGGGAATATATTCTCCTTCTAGTTTCCTGTAGATACTATTATTGGATAGTTCTTTATTAATTTTTTCGAGTGATTCAATTTGATTTTTATTAACTTTGTCTTTCATGACAACCAAAAAGTCAACATCACTAGTTTCGGGATTCCATGATCCCATAGTAAGTGAGCCCGCAACATAAAAACCAATAAAGTTTTCACCTAGCGCTTCTTTTGTTCTTTTCGCTATGTCGAATAAAAAAGGCTTTAAGTTTTCTAAGTAATTCATGATTTAGATTATAACACTTTATTTAGAGTACAAATTATAGATAGAGCTTTGGGCTCGGACTAGCAAGAACGATTCTCGCTACTGTGTATATCCACATAATGCTATAATTTAAAAATGTCCAAGACAAAGAATTTTTATAAATACCTTCCTTCTGTAAATTACAATTTAAATAAACTCTTAAGTAATGCTGAAAATTTCGAACCCGTGCCGAGTGACTGGTATATCATAATGACTGACATTGTAGATTCTACTGTGCACTTCAAGGCAGAAAGATACCAAGAAATAAATTTGATAGCAGTGTCTTCTGTAAGTGTTGTATTAAACACTGCCAAGCATTATGGAGTCACTGTGCCTTTCGTTTATGGAGGGGATGGGGCGACTTTTGTAATACCGCCTGTTATGCTTTCTCTCTGCAAGCAGAGACTAGCTACGCTTAAAACTAATTCAATAAAAAGCTTTGGTATGGATCTCCGTGTGAGCATTATACCTATGTCAGCGGTGAATGAAGCTGGTTTCCCTATACGAGTAGCCAAGTTACATATTTCTTCACATTATCAGCAAGCAATATTTCTCGGGGAAGGGATTCGCTACGCAGAGTCATTAATGAAGCATTCTCCAGAGTATCTTTTGGCTAAAAATACCAAGCACAAACCTATAGATCTATCAGGGCTCGAATGCAGATGGAGTGCTATCTTCCCACCGAGGCCAGATGATGAAGTTGTTTCTTTAATTGTCTTGCCGACTGGCGGAGAAGAGCCAGAAGTTATTTTTGATAAAACATTAGATGAATTAGAAAAGATCTATGGCTCCTTTGAAGAAAGACATCCTATACATCCTAGAGTGCTTTCACCGACTACGAATTTAAAAACTATTTTACATTCTTCTCATTTGAAATTTGGTGATGCGAAGTTTGTATATATTTTGAAAACATTTTTCTTTGGATTTTTTAAATGGAGCAGTCAGCATATCAAGGCATTCTTCCACCGCGTCTTTCGAGGGTCTTATCCTGATATGTCTACCTCGAGTGATACATTGAAAATAGATAATTCTTTAAAAACTATTTTTGCAGGAACACCAGAGAAGAGGGAAGAGCTTTTGAAATGGTTAGATAAAATGGAGAAAAAAGGGGATCTGATTTATGGAATCAATGTAGCCAAATCCTCTGTGATGACTTGCTATATCAAAGAGCTTCAAAATACCCATATTAGATTTATCGACGGCTTCGGTGGAGGCTATACTCTAGCGTCTGTGGGGCTTAAGCAGAAAATAAAAGAAAGGTTGCCGAAGAAATAAAAGAATTCTATAAATCCGGTCCGTAAGTTTCTCCTGTGCCTACTGGGGCAGGAGGTTTGATATATGGTCCTGATTCTTGGTCATAACGCTCTGGACCACCAGAAAAAACCCAAATAAACCAAAGCAATATAACTATACCGATAAGTCCTAATATTTTCATATATTTGTTTTACTTTTTTAAATTAATTTAAAATTTATCAAATCTGATGTACAGAGCAAAAGTGCCCACTGCGCCCATTAATAACTTTTCTTATTATAACACCCTCGCAATTCTTCTTCATACATTTTTCTCCAGTTCGTCTGTAGGCACGGTGATGCATCTGAAATTCTCCCCGCAAGCCATAAATATTTCGATAGTCAGACATTGAGTCCCCGCCGAAGTCTATCCCTTTGTTCAGTAATTTCTGCATAGATTTAAAGATATCTTTTAATTCTTTATCTGTAATTTCTGTGACCTTTCTTTCTGGATGTATGTCAGAAGCCCAAAGTATTTCATCAGAATAAATATTCCCCACTCCTACCAAGATGCTTTGATCCATTAAGACCGTCTTTATTTTGCTGTTTGGTTTTTTTGTTAATCTTTCTTTTAGAAGTTTCACACTAAAGTCTTGGTGTAATGGTTCAGGCCCGAGACTTTGCAAGTGCCTACTTTCTTTCATTTCTTTAGTGTTAAACAGTGTTATTTTGCCGAATTTGCGTGTATCACAAAAAGCTAAATGTTTCCCATCCGAAAGAGTAAAAACAAAATGCACAAATCTATTGAACGGGTCGTGAAGAGGGCTATCTTCTTTTGCATCCGGCACCCATTTATTTTCTTTATTTAAAAATTTGTACTTACCATAGAGTAGATGCCCGGTCATTTTTAGATGTATCAAAATAGTTTTTCCACTCGACAAATGCACTAAAATATTTTTAGCTCTTCTTTCTACTTTTATTATTTTTCTACCTTGTGCTTCTTTTTTAAAAAACTTAAAGTATTCTGGGTTCGCTACTGTATCAGACTTCCTTTTGTCTTTGGTATTAAGATCCGTCCAAACATCTTTTATTGTTTTTCCCACGACTTCTTTTTGCAAGCCTCTTGTTGTGGTTTCTACTTCTGGTAATTCTGGCATAATTTTTATTTATTTTTATTTCCACCTAATCTTTTCAAAGCTTCTTTTATCTTCTCATTTGTATTTTTACTTGCATCAATATCTTTCAATGCTTCGCGTGCTTCGTTTTGAGAATAGCCTAGTGCCTTTAATGCTTCAAGAGCATCGAGCTCTTCTCTTAAGTTGCCACTTTGTTCTACTTTGCCTACTTTGTCACGAAGCTCAATGACCATTTTTTCTGCTGTTTTTTTGCCGATGCCGGATATTTTGGTTAAGTAAGAAATATCTGAAGTAGAAATTGCTTTTTGCAATGTATCGAGAGAGGCAACACTAAGAATAGTCAGTGCTCCTTTTGGCCCAATACCAGAGACATTAATAAGCATTTCAAAAAATTCCAATTCTTCGTAGATTAAGAATCCATACAAGTCCAGTGCATCTTCGCGTATGTGCGTATGAATAAAAAAGAAAGATTCTTCAACCTTTTGTATTTTATTAAGACTTTCTGTAGATAACCATATTTTGTAACCGACACCATTTGTCTCTACTATTACGAATCTTTCTGCTTTAAAGATAATTTGTCCTTTTATGCTCCCTATCATATAGTTTTTATCATAACACAAGAGGTGGCATTTTTATGCAGTGAATTAAATAATTGCATTTTTAGGTATTTTCTGTTAGATTGTAAACATATGCCAATAACAAAATCAGCACACAAAGCAGTTCGAGGTTCCCTTCGCAAGAAGGCTCTTAATGATCGTCGCAAAAAAGCGATGAAAGAAGTTATTAAGAAAATCGAGAAAACCGTAAAAACAAGTAAAAAAGATGCAGAAAAGATGCTAAGCACTGCCTTTTCTGCTATTGATAAAGCTGCGAAAAAAGGAGTAATTAAGAAAAACAACGCTTCTCGCAAAAAATCTCGTTTATCCCGATTAGTAAAATAAATAATTTTATGAGTCATCTTTTAGAATTTTATGGTACAGAGTGTCCGCACTGTGTTCATATGCATAAGCTTGTAGAAAAGTTGGAAAAAGAAGAAAATCTTAAAGTAGATACTTTTGAAGTTTGGCACAACAAAGAAAACGAAAAGAAGTTGTTGGAGATGGATCAAGATCTTTGTGGTGGTGTACCATTTTTTTATAATACTGAAACCAAGCAATTTATCTGCGGAGAAACAGATTACGCTACAGTCAAAGCTTGGGCTAAAGGAGAAAAGTTTGAACAATAAAAAGAAAAGCTTAAAACAAAAACCCCTCGCTCGTAAGCGAGGGGTTTTTGTTTTAAGCTACTATACGCGTTGTACGTTTATAGCACTTAGGCCTTTTGGAGTTTCTTCAGTTTCAAAAGAAACTGAGTCACCTTCGCGAAGTTCGTCGAAAGTCACACCTACAAGGTTGTTGCTGTGAAAGAATAAATCTTTCGCAAGTCCTTCTGCAGTGATGAATCCAAAACCTTTATCTGTGATTCTTTTTATTGTTCCAGTCATTGATTTTTAGTTATTTGTTAAATTGCAATTTAAGTGTTTCGTCGACTATTTTCTAAAGATTAGAGTCGAGACCCACAAAATTTAGACAACTTATATGCAACTTAAATATATAATATAAAAACTATTTTGTCCATAGGCTTTCTATTTTGGCTTAATTAAGTTAATATCTTTCTATGGCAGGAGAAAACAGAGAAACAATAGTAAGATTTGATAAAGTCTCATATGAATGGGGAGTAAACAAGCCTATTCTAGACGAAGTGTCTTTTGGTATCCGTCGCGGAGCGAAGCTGACATTGATGGGTCAAAACGGCGCAGGTAAAAGTACTATATTTGGACTTATTTCTGGAGTGAACACTCCAGAATCCGGAACTATAAATATTGTAAATGGAGTAAGTATTGCGTCTTCTAGACAAGTGATTCCACGAGATGAAATGGATTTTACTGTAAGAGAATTTTTTGAAAAAGCTTTTACAAAAAAGGTGTATGACATAGATCCTAAGATAGATGAGATTTTGGAAGTAGTAAATCTCAAAGGCCACGAAAAGTTTCACGATAGAATTATCAAAAGCTTTTCTGGTGGCCAACAAGCCCGACTTTTGCTTGCTCAAGCACTTATCCAAGATCCAGACTTGCTTCTCTTGGACGAGCCTACAAACAATTTAGACAAAGCCGGTATTGCCCACCTTACAAATTTTTTAATGAATTATAAAAAGACTGTATTGGTTATCTCTCACGATGCGGAATTTTTGAATGCTTTTACGGAAGGAGTTCTTTACCTAGATGTATATACTAGAAAAGTAGAACAATACCTTGGCAACTATCACAACGTTATTAAAGACATAGAAGCCAGAAAAGAAAGAGAAAATATGAAAAACGCCCAGCTTGAAAAACAAATCCAAGCAAAGAAAGATCAAGCAAATGTCTTTGCTCACAAAGGAGGAAGATTGAGATTGGTAGCAAGACGGATGAGAGAGCTTGCAGAAGACTTGGAAGAAGAAATAGTGGATGTGAGAAAAGAAGATAAAACAATCAGACCATTTCAAATACCTGCACAATCTGACCAGATAGGAGAAGTTTTAAGTATTACTTCTTTTACTACAGCTAAGGGTGGAAAAATCGTAAAGCATAAAGCGAAAGTATCGCTTAAGAAAAATATGCATTTGTTATTACAAGGACCAAACGGTATTGGTAAAAGTACATTACTTGAAAAGATTGCAAAAGGAGAAGATGATGGTTCAAAAATAAAAGAGGGAATAAGGGTGGGTTATTACAGACAAGACTTTTCTACTTTGAACTTCGACCACTCTGTATATGAGTCTCTTGCTAGCGCTATGGCAGAAGGAGGGGAGAAACTCGATGAAGAACGAATGCGTTCTGTGGCAGCAGGGTTTCTAATAACAGGAGAATTTATTCGTACTAAGATAGGCAGTCTATCCGAAGGGCAAAAAGGGCTTGTGGCTTTCGCAAGACTTGTTTTAATAAAACCAGGACTTCTTATACTAGACGAGCCGACAAACCACATAAACTTCCGTCACTTACCAGTTATTGCCAAGGCACTAGACGAATACAAAGGCACAATGATCCTCGTCTCCCACGTTCCCGAATTCGTAAAACAAATCAGGATTGATGAAGTACTTGATTTAGAAAAGTAGTTAATTCTTCACCAACAATTTCTTTTAAAGCATTGGGTTTTAACTTTTCTAACTTTATATTGAGAATTCTAACTCTTTTTAAATCACTAACTTCTTGGAAAAGAGCTGCGCACATACGGCGGATTTGGTGCTTTTTACCTTCGGTTAAGATAACTCGAAAAGTGTTTTCATTTACTATTGTTACTTTGCAGGGCTTGGTGTGATAACCTTCGATATTTACTCCTTTTTCCATTTTTTCTTTGAAGTTACTGCGAAGCTTTTCTTTAGTTTTTACTATGTATTCCTTTTCGTGAAAATATTTTGGATTAAGCATTGCATCAGTAATGCGCCCATCGTTGGTAAGTATTATCAATCCGTGGGAATCTTTATCGAGTCTACCAATAGGGAAGAGACTGTTCATATCTACTGCATTTTTTGCAATTTTCTCATCTTTAGCTATTTTCTTTAGATTTTGTTTTATATCGCGTTCACCTTTTTGAGGGGAGTGGGAGATAGTACCTACTGGCTTATTGTAAGCAAAGTAAACATATTTTTTCGCATCCTTGCCTTGCTTTACTTCTACCTTATCTTGTTCGTTTACTTTACTGCCGAGTACTGCGAGCTTGCCATTTATAAAAACTTTTTTATTTTTAACCAATTCATCTGCTTCTCGCCTGGTTGCGATTTGCTTGAAGCTTAAATATTTATTAATCCGCATTGGGTAATTTTCCATTTGTGCCCTCGCTAGGAATCGAACCTAGATCGCAAACTCCGCAAGCTCGCATTCTATCCATTGAACTACGAGGGCATAAAAGACTAACAGACTTAGCCTAGCATTTTTTAGTAAAAATTCAAATTTTTTAGGATTTAGAACCCTAAATCTTCCATTATTTTTATATGGTGATGTTCTCTCACTTCTTCTTCTGGCACATTGTTGGCTAGCATTTTTTGTCTGACTTTTTCAGTGATATTGCCGTATAGAGGCATTACTACAATAGGCATAAAGAATCTTTCAGTATTTATAAAAAATAGTGGCTTGGGCTTTTCTTGGACCCAGAAGCTTTTTATGTTTTCGTAAGGGTATAGGCGATTTCTAACCTTGAACCCTTTCTCGTTTAATTCGTAGTCTAGCATTCCTGGTTTTTGAATTGAAAAATATGCGAGCAGCCCACCACCCAAAACCATAAGTATTGCAAAAAAATAATTTTTGATAATTATGGAAGTCACCGCTGTAGTGACCACTATTACACCAAGTGCCCAGAACCAATCTACGCTTTGTTCTTTGTTTTCATATTCTGGTGCGAGCCACTTTATTTTTTCTTTAGATGCTTCTTTCTCGTTCATACTTTTATTATATAATTATATTTTTTTATAAACAATCAAATTTATACTATTTTTTGTATTTAAAAATATCTTCGGCTGCTTTTGTTTTGTTTCTGGTAAAATGAATAAAGATATGTTATACCAGTAGTAGAAGTCGATTTTATTAGTTAGTTAATCTTTTTAAAAATATGAAAATATACAAAAAGTTCTTGATTTTATTTGCTTTTTTGGCAATTTTCACTGGTTTCGTCGCTAAAGTTTACGCCGTCAACCCAACACTTTCTTTGTCTTCAAGTGGTAATAATGTGATGATAAATGTGTCAGGAGACCCGAATTCTAGCGTTGTTCTTTATTACAATTTGTCATACGGTACACAAAGTACAGTATTAGGTACTACAAACAGTAGTGGATTTCTTTCTACTTATGTAAGTGCAAATAGTTACAATATCACTTCAGGAAGCTTGGTCTATGTTTTGGTAAATAACCAACAATCAGCTTCTATGGCTTGGCCTTCAGCGTATTCTTCAACATTTACATTGAGTAATACAAATCTTTCTTTGAACGTTGGTCAGACTTCATATGTAACTGCAAACAATAATTTCGGAACATTGTATGTCTCTAGTAATTCAAATCCGAATGTTGCTACAGCAAGTATAAGTGGAAATACTATTTCAGTTTATGGAAGTACTTCTGGTACAACTTCATTTAATATTTGCCAAAGTGGAAATACAAATTCTTGTGTGAACTTGTATGTAACAGTAGGAGGGGGAGTTAATTATGGTACAAATACTGGAATTAATATTTCAAATATTTCTCTTTCTGTAGGAAATTCTGTAACCTTTAATTCTTCAAACGGTAGTAGCTTGTATGTATCTAGCAACTCAAACCCAAGTGTTGCAACTACTGGATCTGCATCTATAAATCCTGGTTGTTATTCTGGGGCGGTGTACAGCACTATTACTGGGCAACCTTGTTACTATCAAAATATCCAGACTAGTAGTAGCTCTATGACTGTTACTGCTTTGTCTTATGGTTCCACTACTATTACTATCTGCCAGAGTAACAATACAAGTGCTTGTACTACATTTACTATCAACGTAAATAGTAATGTTAATGTGGGTTCTGTATTGGGAACTTCCACTGGCTTTGGGTGTTATATCGGCCGCACACTACGCTTTGGAATGTATGGTGCTGATGTAGCTTGCCTTCAATCATTGCTTTCAGCAAAAGGATACTTGGTAAGTGGAATTAATTCTAGTGCTTACTTTGATCAGAGTACATACAATGCTGTAATTCTTTTTCAAAGAGCAAATTACTTATCTGCTGACGGTGTCGTTGGTAATATGACTCGCAATAGATTAATGTATTAATTGTTTTAATACGTTAATGTTAAACAAAAAACACAGCTTTCAAGCTGTGTTTTTTGTTTGCAAATAAAGTTTTATTTATGTGTATTTAATTTGTGTAAAATTCTGCAAGGCTCAACTATTCGAGGGTCAATAATACTATAGTATCCATTTAACCCATCTCTTCTAACCACAACAAGTTTTGAATGGCGGAGCAATGCCAAGTGTTGAGACACATTGGCTTTGGCTATGCCAAGTATCTTTACCAAGTCCTCTACAGACATTTCTTGCTCTCTTAATAAGTTTAATATTTCTAGCCTTTTTGGATTTGCTAATATCTTGTATATTTCGGCGTTTTTTTCGTAGGCCTTGCGGGGAAGGGGTTGTTTTATTTTCATAATTTAAAGTATGTAATAAGTAAAATTAAAAAGCAATTAATGATAATTAGGTTCTTTTTCTATGTGTCCTTCTTGATAATTCGCAAAACGAGCCAAAGCATAAAAGACACTTGAAAGGCGATTCATAAAAATTATATTTTCCTTGTTTAAATCCTTTGTGTTTTTATCTTTCAATAGAACCAAATATCTTTCTGTCCTGCGAGTGATTGTCCTTAATACATCTAAATATGCGCCTAGCTCTCCACCACCTGGAACTATAAAAGATGTTATTGGTGGTAGTGTTGTTTCTACTTCATATATAACTTTTTCTAAATACAATGTGTGTTTTTCTGTAATGGATATATTTGATCCACCCAATTCAGCTTGAATACAAAATAAAATGTTTTGTATTTTTTCGAGTATTTCTTCGTATGAAACTTTTTCTCCACCTATGTATAAAGTGCAATGTGTCTTTTTAGAAATTGCTTTTGCATAACCAATAGAACAGTTTAATTCGTCCACATTACCAAGAACTTCAAAAATAAAATCAGCCTTGCTTACTCTTTGTCCTTGTTCACAATTAAACAATTTTGTTGTTCCACTGTCTCCTTTTTTTGTATATAGCATAAATTTATACTTCACAAAGTCCCCCTACGCAAGCTAACTCTTTTTTTACTTCTGTTTCGTCCTGTTTTTCATAAGTCACGATTTTTGAAAAGTCTAATTCTCCAAGACGATTTTTCATTTCCTCGTATTTCTCTTTTGTAATTGCTTCATATGGAGCGAGTTGGTATATGTGATTTGATCGAGGCAAGAAAGAAAGCCCCCCTACTAAATCCCAATTATCATAAACCCAATTTGCTACGGCGAGCCACTCGTCTTCTTCTACAGACACGGTTACAGAAGGATTGTGTTCTGTAAAATGTTTTTTGACCATTTTCCAATGCTCTAATTGAGCAATAGCATTTATGTCGTCTTTGCATATTGCGCCATCTGGGGCTTTAACTGGGAATTCTAATACAAAAGTAGAAGCATCTTCCATTGTTTGTCCAACTTCTGGATAATACGGCACGCCTTGGTCTTTCAGCATTTTAAACAATGCATCAGTAGCCGAAATACGAATTCTGCGAATATAATAATTAGAATGGCGGGGGTGCATACCGGATGCACAGTCCACTGTCTGAGAGACCGTACCGGAAGGCTTCACACAAGTAATACAAGTAGATTGTTCTATTTCAAATTTTTTGGCGTACTTTTTATTAGTTTCGATAGCTACCTTTTTCATCTTTTCTAAGATGTCTTTGTTTCTAACCAATTCACAATCCCATTGTCCTGTGATAGATACTCCAAGCAATCTTTCTTTTTCGCAATTTTTCTTCCATTCTTTAGATAAGTAGGGGAAGTAGGTAAGAGTAGATTGATAAGTGCCGATAATGGTAGCAATACGAATTTTTTTCAATAAACTTTCTTCTGTGTCTTCGGCACGAGCCACAACTTCGGAGAGATTACAAAATTGTTTTGATTGCAGAATAATTTCTCCGCAAGGGTTAGTACCCCAAGCTGGATATATGCCACCTTTAAATTGTTTAAGCCTACGTTCTGGTAATGTATCTTTGAGCCCACCACGATTGAATATTCCTCTTTCGCCTGAGCCACTTTTTGCTAAAGCAATCCATTCGTCTAGGAATTCTGTAGTACTTGGTTTTGAAAGGTAGACTGCAGAATTATTCGCAAGCATTCTTTGCCCTTCGGTTAAATAAAATTGTCCTTTTTTAGAATCACGAATAGCTTCGTCGTCTAAATCTGAAAGGGAAATCATTGCGCTTCTTCTTACTCCTCCAGCTACTACACATTCACCAATTTTACAAATTATGTCGTGTGCGTCTAAATTTGATAAATGTCTACCTTGTTTTTTAAGTATCCTTGTGCGAGTAAAATCAAGTAACGATTTAAGAGGTTCTGGTCCAGAGCTTTTACCTCCCATAGTTTTTAAACGAGATCCAGCTTTACGAATCAACGAATAGTCGAATATTATATCCTTACCTTCAAACCAAGTCTTGAGACCAAGAGCAAAGGCATCTGCCCAACCTTCTTTACTGTCTGGTATGGTATGAGTAATTACCTTTTTGCCTGTTTGCTTTTGGATTTGAGGGAGGGATTGAATATTTTCACTCTCTGCTGACCATCCTACTCCAGTACCACACATTGATATATACATAATTTCTGCGAAGTCTTGGAAACTTTTCGGTGCAATAAAAGAGCAGTTGTATGCACAGACATTTGTTTTTCTGGTGGCCTTACCAGCAAATTGTAAAAGACGCATTGAAGGCATCGCACTTTGCTCGAGTATCATTTGTCTTATTTCTTCATATTCTGCTTCTCTTAACTTGCCGTTTAGATTTTCACGCATAAAGCTTATATATCTATCTATGGTTTCTATCCAAGTTTCACGGCGTCCTTCTTCATCTATCCATTTTGCATATGTTCGGTAATATACAAATTCTGCAAGGGGATTCCTAAAATATTTTTTACCTTCTTTTACAAGTTCTTTAACCTTCTCTGGCACAAAACCAACCTTCTCTCTTACTATTGCTCTATCTTTTCTATAGACAATATATGCTTTAGCTGTGTTTAAAAAGTTTGAAGCAATAAGTTCGTTTTCTACAATGTCTTGGACTGACTCCACTGTTAGTCTAAACTTTTTAGAAGTTTTTACTTTCTCTGTTTCCTTTTTTAAGATTAATATTTTGTCTAAAACATCGTGCATTACTTTTTCTGCGTAAGTCTCGTCTCCTTCTTTTACGGATTGCATTGCACGAAAAATCGCTCTGGTGATACGCTTTTTGTCAAAAGGTACAACAGAACCGTCTCTTTTTATTATTTCTTTTAATACTCCATACTTTTTATCTGTAATTTTCTTCATATTCTTTTTGGGTTAAAGATATTTATTAAGAAACTTGTTTCTAATTTTTTGTTTTCAATAATAAAACGGTAAATAAGAGGGGAGAGAATAATTGCAAAACTTACATTTCCTAAGAGATGCAATGCGGTAAAGGGTACCTGACCTATGAATGCTTCAGTGAAGGATTGATTGAAAAATAGCGGTCCAATACTAAGCCCAGTAACAATGTCAAAAACCAAGGTTCCCAAAACAGCAAATTTTGCATAATTCCAAGAATTATTTTTTCTATTTTTAAAATAAAAGCTTGCCCATAAACCTAAAATTCCATAAGCAAAAGCTGTAATAAAGGTCCACATTCCTACTTTTGCAGTTATGATGTCATACAAAACAATGCTTAAAAAAGCAAAAGTAAATCCTGCAATCCAGCCGTACTTTTTAGAAAAAGGCATCTGTGTGGCAAGTATTGGCTCAATATTCGGTGGGCGAAAGGGTATAAGACGGATTAAAAGGCAGACAATAAAGCCGAGTATATACTTGAACCAATTGTTTTTGTATGTTTCCATAATGTTTTGTGTTAAAAACCTAGTAAAAAAGTAGAAAATATGCTCTACTTATAGTAGTTGCATAGTTTCGCAACTACTAAATCAGTATACGAAAGCTGTGAGGTATTAGGCAATGGTGGATAAGTCATTTTTTGGTATAATAAAACAAAGATTGACCATCTGGCAAAGGTTTCGTCTATTGAGCTAGTGATAATAAGTATTATTAATTTAATCAAATAAAATGTTTAAAATTTTTTCTAAAAACCTAATGTATTTGTTTGGATTACTCTTTGTTTTGGTTCCAAGTGTGACATTTGCTCATGTAAAATGGTTTGCAGAGTCAGTTGAATATGTAGAACCTTATAAAATAACAGATATTCCAGTAATAATTTCAATATGCATAGTTTTGTTCATTATTTTCTTGGCAATTGTTTTAGAGAAAAAGTTAAATGTCCCTTCTAGAATAAATAATATTTTAGAAAAATGGAGCCCTTATGCTTTGTCTATTGCTAGTATCGGTTTTGGTTTAGCTTTTTTAATTTTTACTTTTTATGGTTTTGTATTTGCTCCTAACTTGATAGCAGAAGGTGATTCTGGATATCTGATGCTTGTCATTCAAGGTTTAGTGGGACTGATGTTTTTGTTTGGTTTTTATGAAAAGCTTGGGGGAGCATTATTGTTGGTTTTGTTTGTTTTAGGTGTTAGAGAATATGGTGCGATAGAAATGCTTGATACTTTAGAAATATTAGGCTTTGCTATATATGCAATCATAGTTGGTAGACCAAAATGGAAAATAAAAGATACGCAGATTTTTAATAAATTAACTCACACAATACACGATTATGGAAATCCAATCCTACGTGTAGGCACAGGACTTAATTTGATGGTTCTTGCTTTTAGCGAAAAGATATTAACACCTTCTTTAACTAATAACTTTTTACAATCTCACAATTGGAATTTTATGGAATTTTTAGGTATGAGTGACTATTGGTTTGCTTTCTCTGCTGGGGTGGCTGAATTTACCTTCGGTATATTACTTGTGTTGGGATTGGTTACAAGATTGACCACTATCGCTTTAGCTGTCTTTTTGGTTATTACTCTTTATTTGTTGGGACCAATAGAACTCGTGGGGCATTTACCACATTTTTCTATCGCTATAGTTTTGCTTATTTTGGGTAGTGGGAAAAAGCTAAAGTTGATTAGTAAATAATCTTAATTTCAGATTTTTAGTGTTTGTGATGTGTTTTGTGTACTTTTTCACTGACTGTTTCTTGTATTAATACATATAAAAATCTAAGGAATACGGAGATGTACGCGACAGACATCCAAGACGCAAAAAAGAATATAATTTTATTATCAATTAGGTAACCCGTTTCTTTTAGAGGATTGTTAAAAAATAAAACGATTAGAGCGAGCCAATAAGTAAAACACGAACCACATAAAAGTACCTTGTTGTAGGAGCCTAGTTTTGTTTTTATGTATTCTTTTTTTTCTTGATGATCTTCTAGCCAATTTCTCCAAATAACTGCAAAACCCGCAATACTTGTTGTAATAAAAAATATTTCCATTGTGTTTTTGTTTAATTTATAAAAATGCTCCGCTTGCCTTAGAAAAGCAAGCGGAGCTTATTTTTGAATACTACCTTACTGTTTTACCGTAATTCCTTGTAACAAACCAGCTTCCTTGGTTACTGTGTATTCGAACGGCAACCTGCAGTTCAGAATTAGGTGACTCTCGGCAAGCATGTGTGTGAACGCGCTTTGCGTTGCCTCGAAAATTTGGTCCGGACGGATTTTAAAAACTACGGCCATATCGCCCAAGCCTGCAAGCAGGTTGACCAGACTGCAACTGCAGTCACAGTTGTGGTCAATTACCATCCCCGTTTGCTGGAACATGAAAGACTGCACTGTGAGCAAAAGTTTGTAGCACTTTGCTGACGCGTGCAACATCGTATCCACAATTGCATAGTGGTGGGGGAGTTCGGCGGCTTCTTTCAGAATAGAACGCGATTCTTCGGGATGTTCCCTTGTTCCTAAATAGGCAAAAGAATTCCAAAGCACAGAAGGGCAACGGTTTCCGTAGAAACGAGACACTTCTTCAATTGCGTCAATGACTCGAACCTTAAAAGCGTAGTTCTCGTCGCAGTCTTTTGGCATGAACTTATTTCGATCGAAAGGTTCTAGGAAGCCTTTTGCCATCGAAGACAAGAATGCTTTGGCGTTACCCACCCAATGCGGTTGACCACATTTTTCAGCTTCGCGTTCGGTCCATTTGAGGTGTGCCCACGCCCTTTGAATCAAATCTTCTTCATACCATCCTGATGTAAATAGGTTTTGCCAAGCTTTAATCAAAGAAAGATCTTTAATCATTGTTTGGGCGGCAGGAATTTGAAGAAATTCAAGTTCCATTTTAATACCATTAATCTCGCATGTTTTACACATAACAAAAATCTTTAAATTTGTGAATGTTTAAATGAACAATTGCAACAAAGTTGCATCTAAATATAATATAACTGATACTCATACAAATGCAAGTATGTTGCATTTAGATGTTTTAAAGATTTACATTTTGTGCGAAAAAGACTAATATTTGTATATGAAAGATAAGCTAAATGAATCTGAAGCTATACTAAATAAGGCAGGATTGAAAAAGACATTGCCACGAGTAGCTCTTTTGGATTTGTTTTTTAAATTAAAAAAGCCAATATCCGCGAACACCCTTTTTGAAAAGTTGAAACAAGACAAAGCGGATAAGGTAACTATTTACAGAACACTTGAGACTTTAGAAAAAAAGGGTTTGATAAAAAGAGTAAATACCGGCGAGAGGGAAGCGCAGTATGAATTGCAAGATCACAAAGACGACCATCACCATATAATCTGCTTAGAATGTAAAAAGATAAGTGACTTTACTGGTTGTGATGCAGACGGTTTGATTAGTAAAGCATTGAAACAAGTTAAAGACTTTAAATCAATCACACACCACTCTTTTGATTTATTTGGAATTTGTAATGCTTGTTCTAAAGAATAATGATTAATTTGTCTAAAATACTTTTTGTTAATATTATTTTATTTTTATTTTGCTTTTTTGGAGTTGCCAATGTGTCTGCTCAAGAATTGATTCAAGATAAGGTTGAAATATTAAAAGCAGAAGTAGTGGAGGTGCTCGCTCAAAGTACAGAAGAAGTGGAGGGTATAGGGTTGCCTACGACTAGGCAGACTATTTCTATAAAGATCTTAGAAGGAGAGCAAAATGGCAAAGTTGTAACAATAGAAAACGATTATATTATTCTCGAAAAGGGTGATAAATTTTTTCTTTATTATACTCTCGATGCAATAGACGGAAGGGAATCATATTCTGTAAGAGACATAGACCGTCGACCAGTGATGTTCTTTTTTATAGGTTTATTTATTGCTGTTGTGTTGTTGTTCTCTGGTAGGCAAGGAGTGCGGTCACTTCTGGGGTTACTTGGAAGTTTCTTTGTTATTGTATATGTGCTTATTCCTAGTCTTTTGGCGGGCTACCCTCCGATACTGACCAGTATTGTGGTGGCCACTATTATTCTTTTCCTGGCTATTTATCTTACGCACGGGTTTAACCGTATCTCGACTGTTGCATTTAGTGGTACCGTCATTGCAGTTATATTTACAGGAATCTTGGCATATGTAGGAGTTACTCTTGCTCACTTTACTGGTTTTGCTACAGAAGAAGCCTTTTATCTTAATTTAAATACACGCGGGACTCTCGACTTTACTAGGCTACTTCTGGGTGGAATTATGATTGGAGTTCTGGGAGTGCTTGATGACATTGCGATTACTCAGTCTGCGGTAGTGCGCGAGCTTTATAGTTCGGCTCCGCATTTGTCTAAAAAAGAAATTTATAAAAAGGCTTTAAGCGTTGGTAAAGATCATGTAGGAGCATTGGTAAATACTTTAGCTCTTGCGTACACCGGCGCATCACTTCCACTTCTTTTACTATTTTATTCTTCGAATTCTCTTGGGGTGAGCATTATCAATCAAGAAATCTTCGCTACAGAAATAATACGAACCATAGTAGGTAGCATAGGGCTTATCTTGACTGTACCTATTACCACACTACTTGCTGTGTATTTCTTAAAAGATTACAAAGGCACCAATCTACCAAATGCGCATACAGGGCATTCGCATTAATCTGTTGGCGTGACTTCTGCCTCTTCTTCGTCATAATTCCCAGTACTGTTGTTTTTGTTATTACTATCGCTAGTATTATTTTGATTATTAGTTCTATTTTCTTCGTCTTCTTTTTCAATATCTTTTGTATCCATAGTTTTATTATAGCAAAAACTTTAAAACAAGTTAAAAACATTTGCGGGTGTTTTGGTGCGCAGTTGGAACTAATCTATTAATAAAAAAGGGATTTTTGAATTAATCCACTAGCTCTTTTAGGTACTTATTCGCCAACTCAGGTTTAAAACTTTTTATAGAGTTTAGCCCTACTATAGCAATATCCTTTAACACCTCATGCCTACTTCCTAATTTTGCTATAGCTACGATGGCAGCATCTTGTTCTGCTATACCTACAGGTATGGTTAAAATGGCGGACTCTTCCAATCTGTCGTTAAGAGCTGAAGCATTCCTGATTTCACTTTCAGTTAAAATTCCACTATCAAATATTTTCTCTATAGCTTTTTCTGAAACTACATATCCACTTCTTGCATGGGCTATGTTCATAATTTTTGTAAAAATAGTTACCAACTTTACATCTGTTTCAACTTTTTCAGATTTTAATTTCAATGAATATTGTTGGAGAGATAACCATATACCTATTGCAACGGAAGAAAGGGAAAAAGCTACCGCAAATGGTATCAATGATGCACTACCAAAAATTAACTGTATTACTATTAGGACAATTATTATCGATAATAGTATGAAAAAGTTTTTCATACAAAATATTATAACACTTTTTTGCGGTGTACTCGGGTATGGTACCCGTAGGTGCAACCCTTGTAAGGGTATTCTAGCACGTTCTTGATACAGAAGTTTAGGTTTGTGGGTCGCTAATTGTTTTAATGGTTTGTATTTTTTATAATAAAGAAATGGACAAAACTACTGAATTTAAGAGACTAATTGCCAAAGTGGCTTCTGAGACCAATACTACGCTTCCCCAAGGGTATCAGTATAGATATACCCCTTATAACTGCTGGAAATGCGGTAAGGAGATCATTATCTTTAAATGGACTGATTCGCTACTAGCGGGCGAAATTAGCGAGCCACCAGCACCAATTCCTACAACCCTTAAACAAAGACACACTGCAATGAGCGATGAAACTTATTGGGCAAATGTTTGTCCAAGCTGTGACAGTGTTCAAGGCGACTTTTTTATCAATCACGAACCAGACTCTCCATTTTTTGGATTAGGAGAAATTGTAGACAACGAAAAATCATTTAATGAGGATATAGAACGAATCGCAGATTACTACTACGGACAAATCGTTTCTTGGCCTACTCAAAATTAAGACTCATTTTGGTTTAAAATCTGAGAGTAAATAGGTATCGGTAAATGCCAACAAATGCCAATTTTGATATAATTAGAGTATGAAAATGACAGTTGGCGAATTAGTGGCAAAACAAATGAAAGACGAGAAAAGCTCTGTAACCTTCCCTGAAGGGAGTATTCCTGTTGGAGCTAAAGAAGCTCTAAAATCGCTAGCTGATATGAAAGAAAAGATAGAAAAGCCACTTCTAAAACAACTTGAAACAGTTAAATCTGTATACGGGAATATAGCCCCACAGCTAGAAAGAATCGCTGAGATAAACAAACTAGTTCAAGAAAATTATATTATTCCCGAAAGAAGGGTTCAAAATGTTCGGATTGTTAATACTGAAGATATTGGGTCTGGATCAAATAAAAAAGAAAAGACTGTTGTGGTTGCATCGTACATCCTACCAAAGAAAGCAACTTGGGAAAGTCTAAGTATTAAGTTTTTGGATGGGCACCTTGTAAAGGTTTCCTACCCAGGAATGAAGTCACAAAAGTTTGATTATAAAGATATGGGTTTTATGAACACTAAAACAAATAAACATGATCTTAAATGGACACTACTACAAGTGATGGCTGAACATGGTGGAGCACTAACGAAGTCTAACTGGAATAAAAAGTTTGGTAGAAATGTAAAGTATGAACTAAATGAAGGATTGAAGAAATTCTTTGGTATGAACTCAAACCCCATTCCTCACTACACCAAGAAGAATGGTTATCAAGCTCTCTTTTTACTTAAAGGAGAAATATAGTCATCTGGTTTTAAATGACAAAATAAAGACCTTTTGTTCCAAAGAGCAAAAGGTCTTTTGTATTAAGGATTTTTCAGTAATTAATTTTAGATAATAAAAAGAAATTGTCATTTTGTCATTCAATGACGAATAAGGGTAGAAGAGCATTATTAAGACCCTCTTCTGAATTAACCCTATGGCAAAACAAAAGCCCACATGGTCACATAGTTCTCGCAAACTTAGTGCCCTGATCAAAAACGGATACAATCCGCGAAAGTTAAGCGAGAGTGAGCGAAGAGACTTGGAAAAGTCTATTAGAGAATTTGGTACAGTCGTGCCAATAGTTCTAAATATAGGATCACGGGCGAATATAATTATTGGAGGTGAACAACGAATAAAAGTGTATGCGGATCTTGGTATTGAAGAAATTGAGTGCATGATTCCTTCACGGGAACTAACACTCGAAGAAGAAAAAGAACTCAACTTGAGACTTAATAAGAATACTGGGTCATGGGATGAAGAACTCTTGAAAGAGTTCGATATGGACATGCTTCTTGATGTTGGTTTTGGAGATGAAGAATTACAGAATCTATTTGATGATGTGGATCTTGTTGAAGATGATTTTGATGTTGAAAAAGCTATTAAAGAAACAGTGGCACCAAAAGTGAAGTTAGGAGAAGTTTGGGAACTCGGGAAGCACCGCCTTTTAGTTGGCGACTCTACTAATGAAGACCAAGTTAAAGAACTCATGAAAGACGATCTCGCCGATATTGTCTTCTGTGATCCACCTTATAATATTTCTTGGGAATACGGAGGAAAATATGGTGGAGAATACAAAGATAATAAAAGCGAAGAGGAATACTCTGAATTTATTAGTAAGAGCATGGAGACAGCAAAAAAGTTTGCCAAACCAGACTCGCACTTCTTTTACTGGTCAGACCCAAATAGCATAGGATTAACTCAATCTCTGTATGATAAATATCAAATCAAGAAAAGAAGAGTTTGTCTTTGGGTAAAATCGAACCAGAACTGCACTCCGAAAATTGCTTGGAATAGGCTCTATGAGCCATGTACTTACGGCACGCTTGGTAAACCATACTTAAATCCAAACTTCAGAAATGCAAATGAAATTCTTAATCAAGAAGTAACAACTGGTAATCAGGTTCTTGATGAATTGCAGGACATGATAGACCTTTGGCTTGTTAAAAGAGATAACACTCAAAGCTATTTACATCCGACACAGAAACCAGTTTCTTTAAATGAAAAGCCTTTCAAACGATGCTCTGCACCTATGCATATTATCTTTTCTGGCTTCGCTGGAAGCGGATCTGATTTGATTGCATGTGAAGAATTAAATCGTGTATGGCGTGGGGTCGAAAAAGATTTACTCTTCGCGACGATTATCATAGATCGTTGGGAAAAATTTACCAATCTTAAGGCGAAGAAAATCTATGAAAATAAATAAAGGAGATATTTTTAGAGTCGGAAATCACATTATAGGGTGTGGCGATTCTCTGGATAAAGAATTTGTCGCAAAGGTTATAGGAAGCAATAAAATAAGAGCAGTCGTGACTGACCCTCCTTATGGTGTTGCCTATGTAGAAAATAAAATAGGACTCTCAAAGCTCGGTGTTAATAATGAAAAAATTATCGCCAATGACCATTTGCAATCAGAAGAAAAATACGAGAATTTCACTCGCAAATATTTAGGTGCAACTATTCCATATCTTGAAGAATACAATGCGGTCTATATTTTCAATGCCGACTTAATGTTTCCAAGCTTACGTTTAGGAATGAAGTCTGCTGGTTTTTATTATAGCCAAATGATTATTTGGTTAAAGAATCAACCTGTCATGAGCAGAAAGGATTATTTGTCGATGTATGAACTGATTGCATACGGATGGTTTGGCAAACACAAAATGGAACAGTCTAAAGCGAGAAATGTTATCTATCATCCTAGACCTCATAAATCTAAACTCCACCCCACGCAAAAACCAATTGGACTATTAAGGAAAATAATCCTTAACTCAACCAGAGTTGGTGATGTTGTATATGACCCATTTCTTGGAAGTGGATCAACAGGGGTCGCATGTCAGCACTTGGGTCGAAAGTGTATCGGAATAGAGCTTGATGAGGCATATGTACAAACATCCCTCACAAGGCTTGAGAGGCTCACTGGCGAGACTGCGGTAAAGCTTTAAGTGATATATGCAGGAAGAAGATTTTTCTAAAGATCCATATAAAAAGCAAGTCTACGAGACTTACGCTCTTTGGAAGTCCCTTCCTTCGTTTCTTAAGGGACAACCAAGAGTAGCTCTCGAGAAATTTGGCATTGAAGAAGAAACTGTGTTTGAGTTACTCGCAATTAAAACACAACTAGAATTCTCAAAAAAATATAATATCGATGTCGGAACGCTTACCGATTGGAACAAAAGACTTGAGAAAGATGGATTAGTTCAGGATATAAATTCTTGGGCAAGAAAGCTAACCCCAAATGTTATCTTTGCACTCTACAAAAACATTATTAAAAGTGGCAAGGCTCATGAAGTGAGAGCTTGGTTTGAAATCGTAGAAAATAACTAGTATGACTAAACCAATTAATCTAGAAGAGATAAATAACATTCTTTCGGATACCATCCGTAAAGTGATGAATAAGGAAATGTCACTCAAGCAGGCATCTATGATTGCCAAGCTTACTTCTACGCTTTCAAAGAATATAGTCAACACAGAACTTAAAGAACGGGTCGAGTTCTTGGAAAATGCACTAAGAAAAAACAAATGATATGAAAAGTCTCACCAATATTTTAAGAAGATCAAACATAACTCCATTTGAACGAGTGAAAGCACTTGTTCATAATGATATTCACAGAGAAAAGACTGGTAAGGGACACCTTTCGGAATCTGATTTATATATTCTAACTAAAGGATGGATGCCGAGTAGATCAGAAGCAATTGAATACAACAAATACATAAATATTGTTCAGCTTGAAGATACCATGAAAATGGATGCTCAGATGTTTTTATATAGATCCGAAATATCTCTCTTGCGAAATCAGAGAGTTATTGATAGTCTCCTCTCTCACGCGAGAAAATTTAAAGAAAAAGTTGAGACTGAATTCTTGAAAGACATTTCCCATGAAGAAAGTATAAAGTTCGTTACGGCACAAACCTACTTAGAATACTTAAAAGTACTGCATATATTTACCTTCAACAGTCTTCCAAAAGACATTCAAAGTGATTTGCTTCTTTTGGATGAAGGATCAACCAGCGATTATAACTACCTTAGTGAGCAGGTTTTTCTTTATGAAAGATTTAAAAATGGAGATACTCTCACTAAACAAGACAAGGACCTGATCATAGATCGTATTTATTCGCGTATGTATTATGAGGGAGCAAAGAAGATAAAACGCAGTACAGCAGAAAAGGACGGCTTCTTACTCCATGTTTTCTTTGCTGAACTTCCTATTAAAGAGATTTTCATCAAACTAGCTGATGATCTTCATATTGCGTACATGGACAAAGATGAGAAGTTTGAAGAAAGCCTCTTATCTGCAATTGAATTATATGCAAAGAGTAAAAATACAAGTATAGAATCCCTTATTAAAGAAAAGATATTTCTATGGCTAGATGACGGTTTGTTTACAAAAGAATATTCACCGATTTTTATGAGTGAAAGATTTGATACATGGAATGGAAACACAAAAAATAATCACAAAGGGTTATTTATAGCTTGGTATACTGAACTGCAAAAATCAAAAGAGTATTTTCAAAAATTATTTGATACTGACTTGCTTACGGAGCAAACAATTGAAAAGGATTTCTTGGGGATGCATAGACAGGTTCAGATTATAACTGGCATTAGTTTATATAACTGCAAAGAAAATATTTCTTTTGTTAAAGAATACAAACAGCAAGTTGAATTACTTATGCCAATTTCAAATATGTTCCTTTTCGTAAAAAAGCATGCAATACCAATAAAGAATTACCGAACACTATGTGAGTTCAAAGAATTGGCTCAAAAGGTCTCGTCTACATTTGATATTGATATGACAGAACACTATAAAAGCTTTATTGATTCATATCAAGACGAGGTATTACTACTTAACAACAGCTTAAGCATGCTTCTAGATACTGCAATGGAGTACTTTTATATAGAGGAATCTTTTCTATATGTTCTTGAAATTACAGAGGGATGTTTTACGTTTAATCTTAATAATAGCGAAGATGTCGAAGACATTATTAAGAAATATTCTGAGAAGTTTGAAAAGATTCGATAGTCGTTATTAAATATGAAATCATTAATTACCATCTCTCAATTCATCGAGTTTCTTTTTAATCTCATAAGGATTAGCTACATGTTGTAAGATGATTTCTTTACCACCTGATCCCGCTGTGTTTATATACAACTGTCCACTTTTAGTAAAACTTTTATCCAGGAAAGATTCTTTCACTGTAACATCTGTTATTTTACTGTAATCTACACTAACTAAATCTGTTGAGAAAAAACCTCTATGTATTAGGACTCTTTTATTTGTAAATCCATAAATATTTGCTTTCGGTAAATATATTTTTAGATACAGAAATGCCAAGGCAAATACAATAGGAGCAAGCATAAGAGTACACAAACTAATAATTCCCCAAATAATGAGGTAAGTTTTTATATATTGGCTTCCTATTGAAAACTCATATTTAAGTTCTTCATTTGAACTAAGAACTTTACTCCAAACTTGCTCGTTGCGATTTTGGTTATTCATAATTTTTTTCTTGCGTATTATTTATAATTCTAGGGTAAGACGCAAAAAGCCTACCACTAGGTAGAGTCTTGCGACTCATATATCCGTTTCCAGATATAACGCAACGAGCGACCCTAGTGATAGGTTCTTTATGCTCGTTGCGATTTGCAACCATATCCTTAAGAAATCCTAAGGGGTTAGGTCGACTGTATTCAATTGTAAACTGATTATACCATTTTAAATGGTATTTTTGTAGTCTAGCTTACATTAAGATTATTGTGTAGCAAGGTTACCAACAGCTACCTTAATTCGAAGATTTTAACCTTATCTTGATTTACCGAAAGGTCTTCAGTATCGATACCCTTAAAGAACTTGAAAACAACATTAGTTTTAAGTTCAGTGATTTTAGCATCTTTATCAATTACTTCAGTTGGATCATCGGATATCCACTTTTCTACGATTTTAACCCTCTCATCTTCTAGATCAGATAAATTGGTAACAGATAGATGAACAGATGTATCATTGCCATTAAAAATTTTAGTTTGCACATTATCAATTGGTTCCATCTCCAGCTCGAATTCTTTCATAGAGAATGCTTCTTTTTCAAATGCAAATAATGTATCTGGGTAAGATTTATGTTCGTCAAACCTGTAGACCATATAAACATCCACACCATCCAGGGATCCCTGATAGTATGAGCCTTTATCCATCTTTGAACCTTGATCTTGCCAGTGTGGTCTAAAGTTTCCTTGATTAGTGTCTTGAATGTTAAAATAGTTATTAGTCCATAAAACAATAGACTTTATATTTTTATTTTTAGAAACAACCTCTCCGATTTTTTCTTTAGCTAAAGGTGGTATTTTCGTGAATTTTTTATAGATTGCTTCAAGTATTTTATTGTCTTCTGAGCGAGCCAAATTCTCACCAAACTGATCATCGTTTGTATAGTGAATATTTGTTTCAACCACAAACTGCTCTTTGTGAAGCAGTATATTATAACCAAAGCCACTCTTTCTTTTTACTGAATCTTTTATAAAGTTACTAATTCTAAACATGACTCTTGATTTTGCATATGAATTAAAATTCTCTTTTCCAAAATTAGTAAATTTAGCTTCATCCAATGGTTGCTCTATTAGATTTATGCGTACATCTTCGTCATATTTTTCTGAAATTATTTTAAATATCGAATGAACCTTAGATTTAACTACACCAAACTCATCTTCAGTAATACCACTTGTTGAATAAAAAGATTCAAGTGTTTTATTTTTGAATGGATCAAACTCTGAATTTTCTTTCAGAAGTGCAAGTTCGTCATTATAATTTTTACCTTTTACTTGTATCTCTAGGTCTTTATTTTTTACAGTAACGTCAAGAAGTCTATCTATAAGTAGGTTTTTAAGATCACCTCTAATTGTTATTGTATAAACACGACCTTCAGGCATACCCCATGTATCCCAACTAAATGAACTTTTATCTGAAATTTCAGATGCTTTTATGTAGGTTGCAAGGTAGTAGTTTAAATCGTCTGGGATATTAGAGTAATGATAAAAATTCTCTTTTCTTAGAGCCAAAAATAATTGATTTAGTGCAGTCTTATAAAATGGATCATTCTTCCTTTGTTCGTAGTATTTATATACCCAAGAAGTAAACCCAAAGATTACTGCTTTTTTTGTAGTTATACT
>CAYTMO010000001.1:24062-58177 GCA_964439045.1 uncultured Candidatus Saccharibacteria bacterium | reverse complement strand
ACTACCTGCCATATTTAATGCTTGAGTCGCTGTGTGGTTACCGAGGTTGTCGCCAGATCCTGAAGCAGCTACAGAAGACCAGGTAAGCCCCCCGGATCCATCATTTTTTAAATAAGTATCAGTTCCACCTTGTCCAGTTGGCCAAGAATAAACAATATTATTTATTCTCACTAAGTTACCTGTAGAATTAACCTGGAATCTATCTCCATTACCTACAGTAAAAAGTGAAGCAGGTGTTAAGTCTCCAACACCCACATTACCTCCAGTAAATAATGCAGAATTAGCAGCATTAGAAAAAGTCTGCGTAGCAGTCCAGGTGTTTGGGTTTCCTACATTTAAAGTAGCAGATACAAGCCCAGTAGTAGGATTTATAGTTAGACTTGTATCTCCAGCGGAAACAGAACTAACAGAACCAGAAGACGGAGTGAAAGGCTCCCAAGCACCTGTGGTAATATTCCTTCTTATTGACTGACCAGGAGCTAGAGCAACTGGTGTAATATCGTTAGCAAGTGTGGTAACTAAAACTGAATTTGCTCCAATTGTACCAAGGCCTGTACCACCATTGGTCACATTTATTGTGGTAGAACCTAAGGCACTATTAAACGTAGACCAAGAGGCAACACCAGAAGCATTAGAAGTCAAGAGTTTACCAGTCCCTGGAACACCGCTAGAAATAGTCAAAGTCCCACCAACATCAACAGAACCACTCAACACAGAAACTCCATTTGATTGAAAAAAACCAACAGTAAGTCCTCCGCTTTTTATTTGTGCATCACCACCAGAATTTATTGGAGTAGCTACATTTCCACCTGTCGGGGCCACAGTAGGAGGTAGCCAGACTGCAACTGCTTGGAGAGATATAGCGGCGAGAACTAGAATAAAAAAAGATTTTAATAAGATTTTTGTTTGATTGTTGATTTTTTGGTTCATAATAATATTGTTGATAATAATTTGACTACTAATAATAATAATTTTATTGTCCCCTTACGGCGACAGTTGCTGCTATCCAATAATCTTGAGTGCTTAAAGTGTAAGCTCCAGGGTTTTGAGAAGTCGTTGACAATAACCTAGAAGTGGTAACAAAAGCTGCCCCAGGAGACGGATTTGTTGTTGAACCAATAGAGAGACCTGTATAACTTGTAGGAGGCGTAACGGAACCACCAGCATAAGTGCCTCCCCTATTTAAACCTAAAACAGTAAACCATTGATTATGGGCTGACCCCCAAGAAGGTGTTAGATTTGGTGAATCAGGACTAGTACTATTGCCAAAAGTTACAGTAGCTTCTGGAACAGAAGTATGTCCAACATAAACATACAATTGAGCAGCGAATGTAGTAGCTATATCAGCATTCAAAGTTACTGTACCAGAGTCTGATCCATTAGATATTTTGTAACGAGCTTCGAAAGTTTGAACACTGGACCCAGAAGTAGTTTGAGAAGTTTTAAACAAATGCATCCAACCTGAAGGCCAGTTAGTAAGAGTATTCGCATCGTGCGAAACATATGCTATAAGCAAATCTTGATTTTGGACAGAAGAAGGAACATTGAAGGTTAGGGTTGTATTTGGTGTTGAACCGTTATTTTGGGTAGTTTGCCTAATTACTGGAGAAGAAGAAGTAGGGGGAAGAGGAGTATTGGCGCAAGTCGTTCCGTTCCAAGTACTAGTTCCTGCACAAGAAGTGGTAACAGTTGCTTGAGCTAGTAGAGCAGAGTTGTTGTATAGATAGAAAGTAGTAACACCAGAGAAGGCAGAGTTGTAAGGCACAGTAAATGCAGAGGAGCTATTGTTTCCAGTTGGAACAGGTGTAGCTCCGCTATTGTTCGTAACTTGCGATGTGCCTTGAGGATTTGTCGTAGTCCAAGTCAGAGTTCCGCTAGTACAACTACTTGCACCTACTGAGATAACACAAGAGGATGAAGAAGGAGTAAGTGTACCGGTCATAGCAGGAGGAGTACTAGAACTATTACCGCAACTAAATTGATTATTGGAAGTGTTATAATTCAAATGATTCCCGTTAACATCATCACAATCTGGAATACTTTTTATTTCCCAAGCACTACCATTTGCTACAAGCATTGTGTCGTCAGTAGATGGTGACGGTAGACCAGTCGCTGTTGCCGTTAAATTACCAGAAGAGTCTAAGTTCAGTCCAGTAGATACTGTAATTTCTTGCACTGCACCTGTAGCGGGTGGTGAAGTGTATCTTCCTAAGAGTTTACCCGAAGTCATAGTAAGCCCACTAGAAGTGACTACTCCTCCTGACAATGGAGTGTATGCTGTCCAGCCATTTCCTGATGCAGTTCGTTTTATAGATTCTCCATTCCCTAGGGCAATAGGAGTAATTGTGTCAGCAGCAGTGGTAACTAAAACTGAATTTGCTCCAATTGTACCAAGGCCTGTACCACCATTGGTAACATTTATTGTGGTATTTCCTAAAATACTAGAGAAAGTAGACCAAGATGCAACTCCAGAAGCATTAGATGAAGTCAAAATCTTTCCAGCTTCAGGAGAACCACTAGAAAGAGTCAAGGTGCCGCCAATATCAACATCCTGTGTCAATATGGAAACTCCGTTTGATTGGAAAAAACCAACAGTGAGTCCCCCAGATTTTATTTGATCAGAATTACTTGAGTTTATCGGAGTAGCTACATTACCTGAGGGGGGAAAACCGGCAGATGGAGCCTGCCAAATTGCAACAGCTTGAAGAGACACAGCAAAAAGAACTAGGATCAAAAATGATTTTAATAAAGTTCTTGTTTTGTTGTTAATTTTTTGGTTCATAATGTTTTGGATAATTTAAAGCGATTGCAACTTGTGGATTTAGTTTTCAATATATATTGGTTTGGTAATAAATGAAGCGCCACTATTTTCATTTAACGTGATTTGGCCAGAAATAGGATTACCACTATTACTACCAGTACACGTCAAAGTATAAGTAGTACTAGGACCGGCTGGTACAGCAACATTCGGTTTTGAATAAGGTGGTATTGTTATTGGTCCATTCCAAGAAGGCACAAAAGGGCTAGAACTAGCTACACAAGTATTTTCATTTACGTTAGTTAGTGCAAACTCTAATGTGGTCAAGTTATTATTAACTCCTCCTGGATTAGCAAGCTGTACTGATTCAGTAACAACTCTAGTTACAAAAATAGTTTTAGATACTGGGGTAGAACCATACAAACAACTCAAAGTATATTGTGTAGGATTAACTGGTACATCTACATTTGCCTTAGAACCATTAGGAGGGAAGTTCGGTATCACAGTGGAAGCGTTCCATCCCGACACAGACGGCGAACTACTAGCAGTACAATTAGTAATTAATCCAGCGCCAAGATTGTTGGGTCTAGCTACCCAGCTCAAAGTAGTTTGGAATGGAGCAGAGCCCGCATTTGATGGAGTAGCATAAAAATCAAAATCTACGCCCACTACGACAGTCTCTATATCCTCCGTACTTCCCCCAATTCCATCACAAGTAATTTTGAATTGATAAGTTCCATCTACTAAACCAGTAACAGTGAGTGTTCGTGGAAATGGACTCGTAGAAGAATGCGCTCCTGTCCAGTTATCGGTAGCATTAGGCCCACTCAAAACAGTACCGTCACAATTATTACCAGAAATAAGATTATTACCTTCCCAAGACAACACAACACTGCCTCCGCTTGGACTACCAGCAGTCAAATTTACTGATGAGGTATTATAAGAAACTTTGTAATCTGAAGTGCCACAAGTATTATTATTAGAACAATTGAAAGATATCCAGCCTACGACATTTTTACCGGTATTCCCTCCCGAATTACTGTTACCACCCCAAGCATAACCGCTAAATTGACCATTTGTAGTATCCAAAGTCACACCGTAGTTAGGACTTGTACCCGAAAAGCTGACCCATCCATCCCAATCACCTCGTACAAGATTTGAAGCTAAGGCACCACTACAACCGGTAACATATACAGAACAAAAACGAGCCCATCCAGTAACAGGTCTCGCAGTTGGTGTACCACCAGTAAAATCTATTTTTGCATTGTCTGCTGTAGTACCAGAACCAGTAGGAAAACCAGAAAGTCCGCCGAATTTCAACCAGCCATAATTAGAGGACCAAGCATAACCAGTCAAATAACCAGTCGTAGTATTAACACTTACTCCATAATCTGAAGTACCACAATCTGACTGATTATTTGTACAATTAAAGGAGATCCATCCAGCACCGCCTGGCTCCGACATATCTTCATTACCGGCAGGAACATTATCTCGTACTCCATTGCTGTTTTTATCTACCCAGTTGTCAGCTTCCCAAGCAAAACCAGAAATATTATCTGTTAGGCTACCTCTCGCAACATTTGAAAAAGATACAAAAACTGTGAAAAACAATGTAATCAATCCTAGACTTAAAAATTTTTTAAAATTATTTTGCATAATTAAGGATTAGCTTCAGAGTTAGCTTCTAAAAGCCTTCTACGCATCTCTTCTTCTGTAAGTTTTTTTACAGTTGGTGCAGGCTTAAAATCCTCAAGTGTTTCTCGCATTACTTCTTCAACAACAGGCTCAGCTGGTTTAGGAGTATTAGCATTTAATTTCTTTAAAGCTTCTCTTTCGGACTCTTCTTTTATCTCTGCAGGGGTCTTTTCTACTACAGGAGGAACATAAACTTCCACCTCTTTATTCTTGATATAAAAATAGAAAAATATCGATACTGCAATAAGTACCAAAATAACGACGAGCCAAAAAACTTTTTGTCGCATCATATTAAAATTATACAACATATAATATTTTTATGTAAGTAAAATTAGGGTGTGGATAAATAAATATATGTAAAATTTTTATTGCATCTCTAAAATTTTATGATATACTTGTATTGTATGAGTCCTGTCCGAAACAGGGCTTTTATTTTTAGGAGCGAGGAGCGTGTGAACATTTATGTTCACAACGTCCGAGTCGAGATAAAAATATAGTAATCTATATTTTTGCTCTCTAGGGTTCATACTATAGTGAGCAGAAAAAATTTAATAGTTAATAAAACTTAATATATGTTAGACATAAAAACATTTAAATCAGCATTAGAACAACTTGAGGAAGAAAGAAAAATTCCAAAGGAAAAGATATTAGACGCTATTGAGCAAGCTATGGCCGCCGCGTACAAAAAAGATTACGGCAAAAAAGGCCAGATAGTGCGTGCAAAATTTGACATAGAAACAGGTAAAACTGATTTCTTTCAAGTAAAGATAGTAGTAGATGACAGTGTTGTAAAAGTAGATGAAGAAGAAAGTGGAGAAGAAGAGTACTCTCTTAAAGAAGAGGGTGATGAACGCGTACGATTCAATTCCGAGCACCATATAATGATCGAAGATGCGAAAAAAATAAAGAAGGATGTAGAATTAAACGATGAAATTATATTCCCTCTTCCAGAACAAGACGATTATGGACGAATTGCAGCTCAAACAGCAAAGCAAGTAATAGTGCAGAAAATCCGCGAAGCAGAGCGTACATCCGTAATGGACGAATACGGTAGTAAAGAAGGTGAAATTATTTCTGGTATAGTTCAAAAAGTAGAAAGAGGTAACGTATATATAGATTTCAATAGAGCTACAGGAGTATTGGGGGTAGATGAACAAATTCCAGGAGAGCACTTTGTGCGAGGGGCACGAGTACGAGCATACCTCTACCTTGTAGAAGACACAGCAAGAGGGATAAATCTTAGACTTTCCCGCACACATCCGAAGTTTATTCAGAAACTTTTCGAAATGGAAGCACCGGAAATTCAATCTGGTGTAGTAGAAATCAAGTCTATTGCTCGCGAAGCTGGAGCAAGAAGCAAAATTGCTGTATTTTCAAATGATGAACACATTGACCCAGTTGGTTCTTGCGTGGGTCAAAAAGGCACAAGAGTAAATACTATAACTGGTGAGCTCGGTGGAGAAAAAATAGACATAATCCCTTGGTCTACAGATCCGAAAGTTTTCGTATCAAACTCTATTTCCCCAGCAAAAGTACTTTCTATTGATGTAGATGAAAAAGAACACAAAGCTGTAATAGAAGTTGCCGAAGACCAGCTTTCTCTTGCTATAGGTAAAGGTGGACAAAATGTACGCCTCGCAGCCAAGCTTACCGGGTGGAGAATAGACATCAAAAGCGGAACAAGTGAAGTTGCTTCCACTGACGGTGAAGATGTAGAATTAAAAGACGAAGAATAAAATTCGTTATTAATACTTAACTAAATAATTATGGCAAATATAAATCATAAGCCTTCGAAGTATATGCTCAATTTGTTGCATATTCTTCCATCTTTCGTAGACGAAGAAAAAAAAATAATCAATACAATAGTAGAGGTTTCTGCAGGAAGCATCAATAAATACGAGCTAATTACTGAAAGCGGACAATTAAAGCTAGATCGTGTAGGATATTCTTCTCTTGCCTACCCTTTTACATATGGAGCTATTCCTATGACTTGGGATTACGATGGAGATCCTCTTGATGTAGAAATAGTAAATGTCACTGAACCACTGGTTCCAGGATCTCTAGTAGAAGCTAGAATTATTGGGGTAATGAAGTTTATTGATGGCGGAGAGGTGGACGACAAGATAATTGCAGTACTAAATGACGACAAAAGATCAGACCATATAAAATCCTACAAAGACTTAGGAGAATACTGGGAAAAAGAAACAAAATACTATTGGGAAAATTACAAAGCCTTAAAAAAACCAGGTACAGGCACAGTAGAAACATTTTATGATGCCGAAGAAGCAGTAAAAGTAATAAAAGAGTGTGAAGAAAGATATAAAACTGAATATTTACCAAAATTTGAAGATTAAAACAAAAAGACGGAAGTAAAACTTCCGTCTTTTTGTTTGGGTAAAAATTTATTAAGTGTATAATATAAGCAGGTCAAATTATAAAGTATTTAAAAGTTTTAAATTTATGAAAAATATGAAGAAATATGTAGGTTTATTAATTGTTTTAGGATTTGTTTCGGTTGTAAGTTTTACCCAAGCGGAAGAAAATAGAGCGGGTATCAATGTAAACACAAGCACTAGCACGCAAGTAAGTGGAGCTCCATTAACTCCTGCAGAAAGAGCAGAGATGGCTGCAAAAGCTAAGCTTGAAATGGAACTACGAAAAGAAAAGATGGAAGAAGAAAAAGAGAAAATGGAGGGGAGAAAAGAAGAAAGAAAAGAAGAAATGGAGGTTTGGAAAGATGAATTCGAAGCAAAAAGAAAAGAAATGAAAGCGAATATCGAAACCATCAAATCTGAAGCGAAAATTAAAATAGACGCTATCAAAAATAAAATTTCTGTTGAAAAAGACGAAAAGAAAGCAAAGCAATATACAAGTAGATGGGAAAGCAGAGATAAAGTAGCCGTAAATTTAGAAAAAATAGCAAAAAATCTAAACAACACAGTAACTAGAGTAAAAGAACAGATAACCAAAGCTGAAACTATCGGAGTAGACACTGTCACAGCGAAAGCAAATTTATCACAAGCTGAGACAAAGTTAGTAGAAGCAGAAGCAAAAATAGCAGAATTATCTGCAAAAGTTGCCACCCTTGCTGTTGAAAAAGATTTGACTGTAGCTCAAAAAACTGAAATAAAAACCTTAACCACAAAAATTCAAACTCTTTTCAAAGAGTCTCGTGACTTATTAGCAAAAACTACAAAGACTTTAAAAGATGCTATCAAAGCAAAAAGAGAAGCTATGAAAAGCGCTAACACTTCTGCATCAGGAAAGGTTCAGGTAGAAACAAACTCTGATTCAAATTAATAACTTATTTTTAATTTTAAAAAATTATGGAACCAACAACAAAAAAATCAAACGGTGCACTTATGGGATCAATCATTGTAATAGTTATATTGATTCTTGGAGGAATCTATATGTGGATGTCTAAAACCAATATGCCAACAGAAGTCCAAGAAGAAGTACAAACTGAAGAACAACAATCACTAGGAGAATTGAATCAAGCAGCTGTAATAGAAGCGCAACTTGAGTTAATAGACAAGGAAATAATGGAAGGAGATAAAGCAACTAATGAGGTGACTGCTGACGCAGATGCTGCAATATAAAAATAAATATTTTAGACAGGAAAGCAGGAAAATTTTTTACAAAATTTTCCTGCTTTTTGTTTTGTATTTTTTTTGACAAAACACATCAATAAATATAAACTGGAAAACATATGAATCCCGTTAGAAGTTTGCTTACGGGCTAGTATTATTAATATTAATCAAGTTTAAAATAACTTCTAACGGGATGAAAACAAAAATAACAAAATTACCTAAAAGCGAAATAGAGATTGAAGGAGAGCTTGATGCAGACATATTTGAGTCTTATTTTGGTAGTGCTTTAAAAAAAGTAGGCGAAAATGTAGAAATAAATGGCTTCCGTAAAGGCAAAGTACCAGAAAACATATTACTTTCAAATGTCCCAGAAATACGCATCTTAGAAGAAATGGCAGAAATGGCACTAGGAGAACACTATCCGAAGATAATAGAAGGAGAAGAATTGGATGTAATTAGTCGCCCAGAGATAGCTATAACCAAGCTCGCCCGCAAGAACCCTCTTGGTTTTAAAATCAAGACTACATTAATGCCAGAAGTAAAACTCCCTGACTACAAAAAGGTAGCGAAAGAAATAGTAAGTAATCTAAAAAAAGAAGACAAAGATATTGAAGTAACTGAAGAAGAAGTAGAAAATACTATTTTAGATATCAGAAAGTCTCGTGCACAAAAGAAACATATAGCTGAATTAACTGGAGAGGAAACAGAAGAAGAAAAGAACAAAGAGCCTGAACTTCCAGAATTTAATGATGAATTCGTGCAAGCTATGGGTCCATTTGAAAGTATTGCTGATTTTAAAGAAAAGTTAAAAGAAAATCTTAAGTTAGAAAAGCAAAATCTAGCAAAAGAAAAAACAAGACTCAAAATAGTCGAAGATATAATAGCAGGAGCAGAGATAGATACTCCAGATATATTGATAGACTTAGAGCTAGATAAAATTTTGTACAGAATGGAGTCAGATATTACTCAAATGGGTCTAAAATTCGAAGATTATTTAAAACATTTAAACAAAACCAAAGATGAGCTAAGGACAGAATTCAGAAATGATGCAGAGAAAAAAGCAAAGCTAGGATTAGTATTAAATGAAATCTCAAAAGTAGAAAATATTATTGCAGACGCAGAAGAAGTAGAAAAAGAAGTCGCTCATATATTGGAACATTACAAAGAAGCAGACCCAGAACGCGCAAGAATGCATTCTCAAAACATATTAACTAACGAAAAAATCTTCCAATTTTTGGAAAATCTATAAAAATACAATCAAAAAATCCTCAGGGTTAGCCTGAGGATTTTTTGATTTATCTATTAGTCCTTTTGGTAATCATTAACTAAATTTATTACAGCCTCTAGCTCAGTTCTAAAAGTCTCAAATTTTGGTTCTTGAATTTCCGGATAAGAATCACTATCTGCAACTTCTAATAAAAATGCATTGATATTATTTAGCAAATCTGTATTGTCATGTCTTGTGCCAATTATAATGTCTCTTTGAAATATCGTTAGTATTTTCTCAAGTTCTGTCTTAAGCCTTGGATTTAACCCGTCCTCGTTTATTAGCGAAATCATTTTGGTAACAAAACTATCATTTAATTCCTCAACCTTTGATTTTATTTTTATTGTTTCCATACAGAAATGATACCTCATCCTTTGGGAATTTACAAGTTTCTTGTAATAGCTTGAGAAAATTCTGATTTTTGTTATTATATATTTATGTTAATCCCAACAGTTATAGAAAAATCACAATTCGGAGAAAGAGCTTATGATATTTATTCTAGGCTTCTTCGTGAGCGCATCATCTTCCTTGCTGGTCCAATAGACGACCACACTGCAAACATTGTTATAGCTCAATTATTATTTCTAGAATCTGAAGACCCAAAGAAAGAAATTAGTCTGTATATAAATTCAGGAGGAGGCTCGATAACCGCAGGTTTAGCAATTATTGATACAATGAACCATATAAGAAACAATGTTTCTACTGTATGTGTAGGTATTGCGGCTTCTATGGCTGCTCATATTTTGGCTTCTGGTGCAAAAGGCAAAAGATACTCCCTTCCAAACTCAGAGGTTATGATTCACCAACCTCTCGGTGGAGCAGAAGGGCAAGCTACAGATATAGCTATTTCAGCAAAAAGAATCTTGAAATTAAAGGACAATCTAGCAAAAATGTTTGCCAAACAAACAGGAAAATCCTTATCCCAGATAGAAAAAGATATGGAAAGAGACTTCTTTATGGATGCAGAAGAAGCCAAAAAGTACGGAATCATAGACGAAATCGTCACCAAGTCTAAAGCGGGAGAAGCGAAGAAATAGACAAACCCTAATTTCTCTGATATATTGAGTATGTTCTATTAATTTTAAAAATTTATTTTAAATTGGTTTGTAGGAATACTCCATATATGTTGTCGCTCAAAATTTTACAAAAAACAAGTGGTACGGAAGAAAATATCGATAAAAATCGAGGAAGTTTGTTTGCGTATCTAGCCAAAAAGCATACAACTTAAGAACATAATGGTTTGTTTTTATAAGCTGGTACAAGCTTATGAGTTTAATAACAACAATTCTAGTAGGGGTCGTAGTGCTCCTTTTGGGTGTTGGTGTCGGGTATTACCTACGCCTCATCATAGCACTAGGTAAAAAACGCTCCATCGAGATAGACATCAAACAAATGATGGTAGGAGCTAAAGAAGAAGCCCAAAAGATAGTAGACGAAGCTAAGAATAAGTCAGAAGAAAGATTGGCAAAAGTTGCCGAAGAAGAAAAGAAGAAAGAACAAGAATTTAAAGAAACGGAAAAAAGGTTAATAAAAAAAGACGAACTTTTAGACACTAGACAAGCAGAGATAAACAAAGAAATAGAAGGAATAAAGATAAAAGTAGAGGAAATAAAGAAAATTCAAGAAAAAGTTTCTAAAATAGAAGAAGAAAAAAGAACAGAACTAGAAAGAGTAGCAAAATTAAGCCAAGAAGAAGCCAAAGAAGAGCTTTTGAAAGAAGTAGAGAAGAAATATGAAGAAGACTTTTTAGTGCGAATGGTTAAATTAGAAAATACCAATTCAGAGAAGTTAGAACGCCGAGCAAAAGACATATTGGCAACCTCCATCCAACGCCTCGCCGCTTCAACTGCTTCAGACCTTATGGTTACAGCTGTAGCTATACCTAACAATGAACTCAAAGGTAAAATTATAGGAAAAGAAGGCAGAAATATTCGAGCATTCGAAAGAGCAGCTGGAGTAGAACTTATTGTAGATGATACACCAGGGTCTATTGTTATTTCATCTTTTGATCCTGTCCGAAGACAAGTAGCTCGATTAGCATTGGAAAACTTAATCCTAGATGGACGCATCCAGCCAGCTAAGATTGAAGAATTGGTAGAAAAAGCAAAAGAAGAAATAAACAAAATAATTAAAGAAAAAGGTGAGCAAGCAGTATACGAATGTGGAATATTTAACTTTGATCCAAGAATTGTAGCTATTATTGGGCGCCTTTATTTCCGTACTAGTTATGGTCAAAATGTCTTGCAACACTCTATAGAAATGGCGCATATCGCTGGAATGCTTGCAGAAGAGCTTGGCGCAGATGTAGCGATAGCTAAAGCCGGAGCCCTCGTACACGACATAGGTAAAGCACTCGACCACGAAGTACAAGGCACACACGTAGAAATAGGTATGAGAATCCTTCAGAAATTCGGTGCAGATGAACGCATAGTGACAGCAATGAAGAGCCACCACGAAGATTACCCTTATGAAACAATAGAATCCATCATCGTCCAGACAGCGGACGCTATATCTGGAGGCCGTCCAGGTGCACGCCGAGACTCAGTAGAGAACTACTTAAAGAGACTTCAAGAATTAGAAGCATTAGTAAACGGTTTCCCTTCAGTAGAAAAGTCTTATGCACTCTCAGCCGGACGTGAAATACGTATATTTGTAACCCCAGAAAAGATAACCGATGTAGAAGCCAAGCTTATGGCACGAGACATAGCTACAAAAATCGAACAAGAACTAAAATATCCAGGCGAAATCAAAGTCACGATGATCAGAGAGACCAGAATCATCGAATATGCGAGATAAAAATACTATATCGGAAAAAGGTCTTTACCTATTGCGTTAAAAAACCCTTGTTATATAATATAAGGGTATAAAACTAAGGTCGAAATATTAGAAATATTTACTTAAAAAGTAAGATTTAACATAAAAAATAAAAATATGAATAAACAAGCATTAGCTGATTTGGTTCAAGCAAAATTGGGTGGTACAAAAGTACAAGCAGAAGAAGTAGTAGACAGCATATTTGAAGCGATTATCGCAACTATGAAAAAAGGTGGCGAAGTTTCAATCGCTGGATTCGGTATTTTCTCTGTAAAAGGACGTGCAGCAAGAATGGCTCGCAATCCAAAGACTGGAGAGCAAGTAAAAGTAGCTGCGAAGAAAGTTCCAAAATTCCGACCTGCAAAAGGTTTGAAGGATGCAGTAGAATAATCTCAATTTGTATAACAAAATGTCTCTTCAGAGACAAAACACAAAAGCCCCTTATGGGGCTTTTGTGTTTTGTAAATATTGAAATTTAATATTTCCTAATCACCGCCTTCAGTTTGGCAATAACATTCAGACTCTGTGTAGGATAAATGTTTTGGAAGTTTTTATTGGCTGGTTCGAGCCAGACTTTGCCGTTTTTGTTTTTAAAATATTTCATTGTAAACTCTCCATCTACTTCTGCTATAACTATGTCGCCGTCTTTGGCTTGATTTGTTTTCTCTACTAATACCATATCTCCTTTTTCTATATGTGCATCTATCATAGAGTCTCCATCTACCTCGAGCATATAGGTGAGCTCCTTTTTACCAATTAACAAATCTTCCAAGTTCACAGAGTCAAGCAAATCTTCTTCTGCGTTTTCTGGGAAGCCAGCTTTCACGAGTCCAAGCATCGGAATCTCGCCGAAGGTATTTGAAGGTACAAGTCGCCCCAAATGATCTTTAGCTACCACTCCAGCTTCTATCATTTTGTTTACAATTTTAAAAACAGCATTCTTGGATTTGAATCCGAAAAGCTCCATCATCTCCGAATAACTGGGCATTCTTTTATTTTTTGTATAGAAAGATTGTATTTTATTTTTGTAAGTATTTTCCATATTTTAGACTACACCTTATCTTAGAATTGAAAGTTTTGAAAAGGAAACAATCTTTGAAAAACACTTCTCTTCGCTCTGGTATTGTAGCGGACTTTTTTAAGCATTAATTTATGATCTCGTGCTTCTTTAGTATACTCTTCTCCTTTTATTATTTTCTCGTCTATAATCTTGTTTATCTTTTGGATCTCTTTCTCTAACATTTTTAAATATTGTGTTTGTGACATTTTTTATTGTGCCCCACAACAGCAGAGCATATTACTTATATGTTTTAATTATAGGTGAACGAGCGTTCACTGTCAACAAACAATATGTGGATAAGTCTATTTATACAAATCCTCTCTTCTATCTTTAAAAAGATCATTTATTCCGTTCCATACCTTATCATCTGCAAGAACCAAATTAACATCTACAACTTCAACTTCTTCTTCGAAATCGCTTGCTTTTGACAAGACGTGCCCGCGATTATCAACAATTTCACTTCCTCCTTTATACATCTGTTCACCATCCATACCCACACGATTAGTAGTTATAGAAAAGACACCGTTTTCAATACTTCGAACCCTCATCACAGGGAAGCCATATTCAGAAACAAAGTTAGCAGTATTACAAAAAAGTCTCACCCCCTCTAAAGCCATTTTTCGCCAAAATTCAGGGAACATATAATCATAACAAACACCAACACCAACCTTGTCTCCCTTCCATTCGAAAATAGTGGGTGCAGTTTTTCCAGAAGTAAAGTTCTTTTTCTCTTCCATAAAAAGATGAGATTTTTGATGTGCAGCTATCAATCCTTCTGGACCGACAACTACGGTGGTATTGTAAACCTTGCCATCATCAACTTCGGGTAAGCCGACAATCAAACACGCATTTTTTTCTTTAGCTATTTTTGTAAGCTCAGTAACCAAAAAACCATCCAGCTTTTCTGAATGTTCTACGAGTCTTTCTTTAGTTGCGTCTGGATATCCAGTCATCCCCATTTCTGGTAAAACAAATAAGTCCCCAGGAACACCACGTAATAATTCTCTCACTATTTCTAAATTTTTTTCTTTTTCTCCAATAATAGGAGAGTATTGGACGTAGCCTATTTTCATACCAAAAGAATATCATAGATAAAAAGAAAAAGAAACAATAACATTGACTCATTCTGTAGATATCGTAATATATATACAGAATCAAATGACTGAAAAATTGCAAACTCAAATAGCTCAAGAAACACAAACCTGTAAACATAAAGTACCTATACAAAATTTTTGTGAGGAGTGCTTAAATAACTCCAAACAAAATCAACCTTCTTGGAAGATAATAGATGCAGCGAGAGAAACAAGTAGGGTGAAGGATAGAAGTAACCTTGATGTAGAATGCACAGTGATAGCAGAAAACGACGAAGCCTTTACAATAGGTACAATAAAATCAAAAGAAAATGAGAATCTTGCAGAATTCCTGGCTTTTCTTGATACACACTTTGGCGAAGACACATTAAATGCAAAAGAAACTTTTATCAGAAAACTTGAAGGGAAAACAAAATACGAAAAACCAAGACCAGAATACAGATGCTTTTATATAAAAAACAATGAGGGGAAAATAATAGGTATAAGGGTGTCGGAGCAATTTAATTTAGAAGGCACAGATGGTAAGCCCACAAACGAAAATATATTTTATGCTATGTATATAGCACTAGACAAGGAGTACAGAAATACTGGAATAATTAGAGAACTTTATGTCTCATCTCTGATTGATGCAAATCTAGAAGCAGAAAAAAGAAATAAAAAACTAAATTTTATGATTGCCGAATGTAGCCCAAGAACAGAAGGGTTGCAAAATCTTTTTGGTTTAAAAAGAATCTATTTTAAAAAAGATGGAGTTTTAACCGAATTCAAATATCACCAGCCACCAATGAAATTTAATATCGAAACTGGTGAAAAAGATTCTGGAGAACCTGCTGAACACTTAATGGTTCAAAAGGTATCTGAGGGTGAATTTTCTAAAGAAGAGTTATTTTTAGTAATAAAAAGTTTATACAAACAATATCAAAACGGTTGGCCTAGAGAGGCGTTTGAAACAAAAGAGGCTTTTAAAAAACACGAAGAATATTATGAAGAAGTTTATGAAAATATTAAAAAGCAAATAAACGAATCAGGAGAGCTGGTACTAATGTCTATAGACGAAAGAAAACAAGCAATAGTAGAAAACAAAACTGTAGTAAATTTTGAAGAAGCTGACGAAGGTAGACCAGAATAAATAAATATTTCTATCGCAAAAAAACTAGACGCTCGCAACAGACAACTTATACTTTGGTAAAGTTTTATAAACTTCGAGACCAAAGTTTTCATTTTGTTTCGACATAAGTTCTATGTATTTTTTAAAAGTTGCTTCTTGTCCGTCTATCATTATATCTTTATTCAAATTCTCAAAAACGTCCTTTAGCTCATCTAAAATTTTTGGGTCATTAAGCTCTTTCATAACTTTTTTAAACCTACTCATATAATTTTTATATTTATCAAAACTTTTTTTATTTTTATTTTCTTTTTCTAGTCTTTCTTCTGGAGAATCTTTTACTGAAAATTTTTTAGGGAAGCCTACATGAAACTGGTAGATAGCAGACTCAAATGGATCCAATTCCTGCCCCATTGTTTTTATTCTAGGTCCACTCATCGAGAGAGCAAACATTCTACCTATCATATCAATATTCAACAAATGATTTAATCTCTCATCTTCGTCTGCTAAAGCTTTCCGGTCAAACCTATTTTCTCTCTTGTGTTCTTGTATATAATTCTTTAAACCTTCGGCATGATTTTGATAGCGACCTAGAGAATCCTTACAACCTCTCTCACTGTTGCAAACCAATGATTTGCAATCTTTGAAAACTTTCAAACCATACATTCGTGCTACGTTTGCCTGAGTATGAATAAGACCATAGCCTCCATCTCCAGAAGCATTCCCTAAGTATTCCACACCAGTTGATTCGTTAAATATAAGTGCCAATAGAATTCCTTTTGGTAAGTCATATCTATCTTCTACTGCATCAGCAATATTTTGAAACCTAAGGGTACGAATCATTTTACCTTCTTCTGTGGTAGCTCCGTGCCGAGTTTCTTCTCCAGGAAGCTTGAATAAAGAGGGATCGACTTCTTTGTGAATCTCGGTGTAAAGTGGAACTTCAGGTTTTAACTTTTGATAGTCCATATAATTATTCACAACTAAGCGTGGACTTTCTTTTGTTATTTCAACTTCTTTTTTAGGACTATTGCCTGGGTTGGGTTCTGGTGCTAGAAGACTGCTACCTGGTATAGTAGACACAGCAAATCCAAACCCGATCTTAGTAACCCTTTCTAAAAATTTACGACGTGGATACTTTTCCATATAAATCAATATATCATCATTCCAGACATATGTCTTTTAGACTTTTAAATTTGGTAATCATCTCTTGATTAACACCTTGTAAAACAAGCTGAATAACGTTCTGTAAAACAATTTGAATGACAAAGAGAAACTGTTATTCAAACTTTTGGTTTGAGTAACCAGTTAACTATGAAAAGAAACACAGGTATAACTCGCCTAATTTAATAATTAGCTATAAAATCTTCTAATTCTGAAACAGAAGATATTACTTTAAGTAGGTTGTTATGTGTTTCACGATAGAAGTATGTTTCACTGTGAGCACCCCACGTCACTGCAACAGTAGGCACACCAGCAATATCAGCTTCCCGAAGGTCTCCCAATGTGTCCGTTATGAAAATTACGTCCTTTTGATTTACTCCGTACTTGTCCTTTATAATCTGGAACTTCTCTACTTTGCTTTTAGAAATATCAGCTGTGCCCAAGAAATCGAACATATGGGTAATACCAACATTCTCCAAAAGCGGCAGACAATTTCGTTCATAAGCAGAAGTATTGAGTGCAATTATATATCCTTCATTATGAAGCTTGTGAAGTAGTTCGTGTATACCATCATACATAGCTGACTCAGCCTTTTCTTTGGCGTAACGCACTTTACGTTCTTCTTTTTCTTCGTCTGTCTCAACTCTTCTTTTTAAACTAAGTTTGCTTATCTCTTCGTGAAAATTACCAGTTAAAAGTTCCTTTTGGATTTCATCTGTAATGTCTGGAAACGCAAAAGACAAATGCCTTGTGGCTACAGCAGTAGTATCAAAAAGCACCCCATCCATATCAAAAATAATTACTTTCTTTTGCATAAAATTTATAAGTTACATATTCATAATGATAAAAATCTAAACGACTTTCGGTCTGTATTGTATCGCTTCGAAGATGTGTGAAGAATTTATCTCCTCACTGTTTTCCAAGTCTGCGATAGTACGTGCGATTTTGATAACTCGGTGATATGCTCGAGCAGACAAAGCCAAAGACTCTGCACTCTTGTCTAGCACTTCGCGCACATCATCTGCGAGTTTTACCATAGCACTTAAATCTTTTACATTCATTTCACTATTTGTATTTATCTCTCTATTAAATTTTTTAAATCTTTCTTTTTGTTTTTTGCGTGCAGTCAAAACTCTTTCTTTGATACTTTCACTTTTCTCTCCACTGCTTTCGTCACCAAGTTTTTTGTAATCAATATTTCCGACAGAAACCCACAAATCAATTCTATCCATTATAGGACCAGAAAGTTTTCTTTTGTATCTGTCCAAGTCGCTGGGTTTGCAAATGCATACTTTTTGTTTTGAACCAGAGTTGCCACAAGGGCAAGGATTCATCGCTGCAACTAAAATAAAATTCGAAGGAAAAATTGCAGAACCTTTCGCGCGAGAAATTGATACAATATTATCTTCGAGTGGTTGGCGAAGAGATTCGATTACCCTCTTTTCAAATTCTGGAAACTCGTCGAGAAAAAGAACTCCTTTGTGTGCGAGAGTCACTTCACCAGGTTTTGGAAATGTGCCCCCACCGATAAGTGAAACATAAGACGAAGTATGATGCGGTGCACGAAATGGTGGAGTACAAATTAGCTCTCCACGATTCGCTCCTACGATAGAATGTATGCCAGTGATTTCTAAAACTTCTTCGAGAGAAAGCTCCGGTAAAATTGCAGAGAATGCTCTCGCAAGCATCGTCTTGCCTGTACCCGGTGGTCCATACATTGCTATATTGTGTCCACCAGCAGCTGCTATCTCGAGCCCTCTCTTGGCGCCTTCTTGTCCGCGAATATCAGAAAAGTCTGCACCTCTTTTTTCTTTCTCATATTTTATTTCTGTCTTAGGTTGAGTTTGTATTTTATTTTTTTGTTTGCCTTCTTTTTCAATCAACTTGTCGTTAGTCTCATCTATGTGCTCTATCACTTCTTTTAAATTCTTTGCTCCAAGAACTTTTACACCTTCTACTAGTGCTGCCTCTACTGCATTTTCTTTGGGTAAATATATTTCTTCAAATCCCATTCGCTTCGCTTCTTGAACTAATGGTAGTGCGCCCTTAATAGGTCGCAGTGTACCATCGAGCCCCAACTCTCCTAAGAAAATTTTTTTCTCGCTGTTAAACTTTATATCTCCTGCTGCAAGCATATATGCAAGTGCAATAGCCAAGTCAAAAAATGGACCTTCTTTTTTAAGATCAGCAGGAGAAAGCGATACTACTATTTTTTGATTTTGAGCTTTGGGAGATTTGAAACCGGAATTCTTAATAGCGCCGCTAACACGGTCTTTGGATTCGTCCACCGCCTTATCTGGTAGTCCAACCACACTAAAAGAATGCAATCCACGCGACAAATCCACCTCTATCGTGACGATAGCTCCAGAAAGCAAATTTACTTGTGCGGAGTAAACTCTTGCGAAACTCATAATTTAAAAATTAAACAGCAGAGCCTCCCCGAAAGGGGAGGCTCTGCTTAAAACTTAACTTGTTTCTAAATGTTTCTTGCAAGTACGAGCTGCAGGGTTTGCTTCCAATCTTGCCATTTCGATTGGTTTCTTGCAAATCTTACAAGTACCAAAAGTTTCTTTATTTATTGCCTTAAGCGCATTATTAATACTTTTAAGCCTTGCTTCTAATATATCAATAGTTGCACTTTTAGATTCATATTCCTCAAATCTATCTGCCATATCATTCTGATCTGTAGCTTTAAAAGCTACATCTTCAGGAACAGCCTCCCATTCACCAGTTTCTGGATTCATAGTCCCCATATCCTTCATCTGTAAAACAAGTAAATCTCTTTCTTTTTCTAATTTTTCTTTAATTTTTTTCTTATCTAATGCCATTCCAATATCATAACATTTCCAAAACGAAAGGCAAATTTATATTAATTACTTTATTTTTTTACCTTACTTGCCGCTAGGCGCTTTATTATTTCACGCACAGTATCTTCGGTGTTAGTAATTACCAGCGAGTTATCATCTACATATACATACATCAACACAATATTAAAGTCTTTATCATAAAGAATTCTCGCATTTTTGTTTTGGACTATTCCATCTTCAAAATCTCTAGTAAGCAGATAATTAGTATCTACAGATATGTCTACTCCAAAAAAGCTATGCAAATCTAAAAACATTTTATTTTCCCAAGATTTCATAGTAGGGAAAACATCTTGGAAAGAACGCACTCGAAGCAACATAAACAAATCTTTGCGAGATGGATTTTCTGGCCCAGATATTATTGGGTCTACCCTGAGAGGTTCGATGTTTTCAACATTACTAGGTATTTCTTCGGGAAGGGCTTCTTCTAGGGTGGTAGTAATTACAGGGATAGATTCTTCTGCTGTTTCTTCAGTTTTAGTTTCTTCTTTGTTTTCTGTTTTAATTTCTTCTAATATAATAGATCTTTCAAAATCAAATATTTCTGGCTGTGTGTTTACCGTACTTATTGGTTGTACTATTTGTTTTATTTCTACCCTTACAACACCTAACAAAAAGTTGTCATTAATAAATTCAGTATAATTTTCTGGCAAATTGAATTTCAACAAAGAAACAAATCTATGAAAACCTATGGCTTTTTGGTCTTCAATAAAATAAAACCCTTCTAACCCATCAAGCTTTACTTCGGTATTTTGAAACTCTGTTAATATATTTTCTATAATATTTTCTTTAGTCTTTTTACTTACATCAATAGATTGTGTTTCATCGTTAAAAACAATTGGAGCAAAGTTTGGTGTCACATTTACCTCTAAAGAATCTTTATTTGAAAAATAATAAAACAAAGCAAAACAAGACAAGAAGAAAAAAAACATACCAATAAAAAGCATAATTCTATTCTTTGTAGACTCTGGTGAAGAGTTTAATTTTTCAGCTTCGCGCTCTTCTTGCTCGTGGATTATTTTTTGTACCAAGCCTTCTCTGTCATTAGCGATAACACTAACCATATCCTCTGCATAAGTTTCTAGTATTTTATTTTGAGGTTTATCTTGCACCTATTTATTATAGCAAAATAGATAGAAAATTATTAATTAGCTTTTTGGAAAAAGTTTGGATTCGCTTCTTTTATAGACAAGCTCACTTTCCCTCGTTCTTCATCTATCTTTATTATCTTCACGGGTACTATCATTCCTTCTTTCAAGAAGTCAGACACTCTCTCTACTCGCACAGGTGCAATCTCAGAAATATGCACCATACCATCTTGATACGCGCTAAGTTCCACAAAAGCCCCAAAGTCTGCTATCTTTACAATCTTTCCTTCCAAACTTTCCCCAACCTTAAATTCGTGAGTCATAGCTTCTACTATCTTTTTTGCTTCTTCAGCTGTTCCATTTTTACCAGTGAAGTACACAGTACCGTCATCTTCGATAGTTATCTCGGCTTTCGTTTTCTCCATAATTTCTTTTATAGTTTTTCCACCACTTCCTATCACCATTCCTATTTTGTCTTGTTTGATTTTGATAGAAATTATTTGTGGAGCATTAGGAGAAATTTCTTTTCTTGGTGCACTGATTTCTTTTTCAATTGTATCCAATATGGTAAACCTTGCATCTTTTGCTTGATGCATTGCTTCTGCTAATATTTTAATAGGCACTCCATCCACCTTCACATCTAGTTGTATCGCAGTCACTCCATTTCTAGTTCCAGCAATTTTGAAATCCATATCTCCATGATGATCTTCTGGTCCTTGTATATCCGTTAGAATTTTATATTTGTCATCACTCTCATACATAAGTCCCATCGCAATTCCTGCAACAGGTGCTTTAATAGGCACACCTCCGTCCATTAGTGCAAGAGTCGAAGCACAAATAGAAGCTTGAGAAGTAGACCCATTCGATGCCATAGATTCAGAAACTACACGAATAGTGTATGGGAAAGTACTTTCGTCTGGCAACACCATTGCAAGCGCTTTTTCAGCAAGGGCACCGTGCCCTACTTCTCTCCTGTTTGTAAAGCCGAATCTTCCAGCCTCCCCCGCGGAGTATGGAGGAAAGTTGTAATGATGCATAAATCTTCTTGCTGTATCAGTCTGCATTGTGTCGATAAAGTTTCTATCGTCTGGTCCTCCAAGAGTCAAAACCGAGAGCACGTGTGTACCTCCACGATAAAATATTCCAGACCCGTGAAGCACAGAAGACACACCTCCTGCTTGCGCGTAAAGCTCGCGCACTTTATTCATAGCCCTACCATCAGCTCTTTTGTCTTCATTTATTGCCTTCTTGTGTAGAACTTCATTTTCTGTGTCATCAAACAAATTATCCTCTAGTTGGAAGTCTTCTCTATCTGGATAAGTTTCTTTAACTAAATTATTCCAGATAGTATGAAGCTCATCAATTTTCTTTTTACCAGGACCAGCAAATATTGCTTCTTCCATTTTTGGTAATATTTCTTTATTAAACAAGGCCACAGAATTCGGATCAATATTTTCTTTTTCAATTATTCTTTTTTCTTTACCAATTTCTTTTACAATATTTTTCTGAAAGTTTTCTAATTTGGTAATCTCTTCACTTGCTTTTTTCAACGCTTCTACCAATTCGTCTTCGCTAGTTTGATGAGCGGCTGCTTCTATCATATTGATGCTTCCGTCTTTACCGCAAACAGTAAGATCAAAATTATACTTAGAATCATCCTCTCTTAAATTCGTAGTTGCGTTAATCTTTAAAGTTTCATCATCATACTTACCAATGCGCACACAACCAATAGGTCCATTCCAAGGAATATTAGAAACTGACAAAGCAAGTGATGCCGCATTCACTGCTAATATCGTAGGATCATTGTCGTCCACTGCAAGCACGGTTACAATAACTTGCACTGCGTGGCGCATTTCTTGATCAAATAATGGTCTCAATGTTCTATCTATGACGCGACTTGCAAGAATAGCTTCTTCGGAAGGCTTGCCTTCTCTTTTTACAAAACGAGATCCAGAAATTTTACCAGATGCATAGAACTTTTCTGCATAGTCTACAGTCAAGTTAAAAAATCCTAAACCTTTTTGTCTATCCTTAGACATACAAGCCGTAGCGAGCACTATAGTCTCACCATATTTAAGCATCACGGCTCCGTGTGCTTGGTCTGCTAAATCAGTAAAAATAGCGGTTAACTTTTTCCCGCCAATCTCAACTTCATACTCTTTTTTTTGCATATTATATTTTTAGTTCCTCTTTAGAATAAAGTACTGTTTCACAGACACATTAGCCTGATTAACATTATCTCTATCTAAAGACGAACACAAATTAACTTAATAAATTTAAGTTAATCTTAACATTTTTAGATTAGATTGCAAAAACTACCTCGCACCTATTAAATACTTCTTGGGATTCTCTGAAAGATCTACAAAGTCGTCCACTGTGTCACGAAGATTTGAAGAAGTAGATTGCCCAAAGGACACTACTTCTACTTGCACACCCATCGTCTGCAAATATTCTACAAGAGGAATAAAGTCTCCGTCACCAGAAATTATCACCACAGAGTCTAATCTTTGTGCCATTTTAATAGCGTCTACTGTGAGTCCCACATCCCAGTCCCCTTTCTTGGTACCGCTATGGAATATTTGTAAATCTTTTGTCTTGGTTTCTATGCCGAGCTTGGTAAGAGCTTCAAAAAAGTTCTTCTCGTCCCCTGCTTCTGTAGTGATGACATATGCCACCGCACGCACAAGCTTCCTGCCCGCAACTGCATCTTTCAATACTGCACCGAAGTTTACCCTCGCTTTATACAAGTTCCTAGCCGAATGATATAAATTCTGAGTATCAATAAATACTCCAACTCTTTGTTCTTTATGTTTTATTACTGCCATATATTAGTATTATAAACCTTTAATAACTTTTTGCGAATAGCAAAAAGGCTATAAAGAAAAAACCTCGCTTATTAAGCGAGATCCATTTTCTTTAAAACTGCTTTGTATCTATCTTTATCTTTTCTTTCTAGATACTTAAGATGAGTTCTTCGGTCTGCTACCATACCAATAAGACCTCTTCTTGAGTGATTGTCTTTTTTGTTTTTCTTTAAATGTTTTGCTAATTCGTCTATTTTTGTAGACAAAACAGCAATCTGAACTTCCGGAGAGCCTGTGTCTTTATCGTGAATCTGATTTTTCTTTATAATTGATTGTTTTTTCTTGGTTGCTATCATAGTCTGGATATTATCATAAAAGCTAAAAAAAAGCAATAGGCTACATAAACTTAACAAAATATGCGTGTTGCACAATATTTTATGCTAAAATAGATATTAATGGCATCTCTCAAACAACTCAAAACAGAATTTCTAGAATATGTCGAAATAGAAAAAGGACGATCTTTAAATACTGTAGAAAATTATGATAGGTATCTAACAAGATTTTTCAATTTTCTAAAAAGCGACAACCCAGAAGACATAAATGAGAAGTCGATGCGTGAGTATAGACTCTGGCTCAACCGCCAGCCGAATACAGCTTGGAAGAAAAAAAGCGTTTTACAAAAAAATACAAATACAGAAAATAATTTATCCAAAAAAACTCAAAATTATTACCTCATTGCTCTAAGATCGTTTCTGAAATACATTGCCAAAAAGGGAGTAAAGTCCCTCCCAGGCGAGCATATAGAACTCGCTAAAACATCAGAAAGAACATTAGACCTCATAACAAGTGAAGAACTCGAAAGGCTTTTAAACGCACCTTTTCTAGATATTAAAAACAAAGACAGTCTTAAGTCACTCCGAGATAAAGCAATTCTAGAATTATTATTTTCTACAGGGCTCCGCGTGTCCGAGCTTTGTAGTTTAAATAGAGATATAAATTTAAAAACTAGTGAATTTTCTGTACGAGGTAAGGGGGGTAAAGTTCGAGTAGTCTTTATCTCAGACGAAGCACGAAATGCAGTAAATAAATACTTAGACGCAAGGAAAGATATAGGCGAAGCACTCTTTACCAGAATGGGCAAAGAGAAAAGTAATGCCGGAGATTATTTAAATCGAAATTCCATAGAGAGAATAATAAAACACTATGCGACTATTGCAGGTATTTCTAAAAAGGTTACCCCTCACACAATGCGCCATATGTTCGCCACGGATTTGCTTTCAAATGGTGCAGACATCCGTTCTGTCCAAGCTCTTCTCGGACACTCGAGCATAATAACCACTCAGATATATACCCACACTACAGACAAACAGTTGAGAGAGATACATCAGAAGTTTCATAATAAAAAATAAATTTTATATAAAAAAGTATGCTATAGTTTTCATTAATATGAAAATAATTTCTTGGAATACAAATGGATTAAGAGCTACGATAAAACAAGGACACTTCATTCCCCTTTTTGAAAAATATTCTCCCGACATTGTCTGCTTCCAAGAAACCAAAGCAGAACCCGATCAAATCCCCGGAGAATACAGAAATTACAAAAATTACACTTCTTACTTTTCTCATCCAAAAGAAAAAAAGGGTTACAGCGGTGTAGCTATCTATACGAAAGAAAAACCAAAAGAAGTTTTTTATGGTATGGGCCTAAAAGGCGAAAAATCAAAGTTAGATGCTGAAGGCAGAATCCTCGGTTTAAAGTTCAAAGATTTCACTCTTATCACAGGGTACTATCCAAATGGAGGCTCAGGTCCACATAGACTAGAATACAAGCTAGAATTTTATGATGAATTCTTAAAATTTATTTTAAATCTTCGCAAAAATGGAGAAAAAGTAATTTTCTGCGGAGATATAAACACCGCTCACACAGAGATAGACCTAGCAAGGCCAAAAGCAAATGAAGAAAACACCGGCTTCCTACCTATCGAACGCGCTTGGATAACTAAAGTAATAAAAAATAAATTTTTAGATATTTGGCGAGAAAGAAATATTGGGGTAAAAGATGTCTACACTTACTGGGACCAAAAGACTCGTGCCAGAGAGAGAAATGTCGGCTGGAGAATAGACTACTTTTTTATAGATGAAAAGTTAAAAAATAAAATAAAAGATGTTGGCACCATCAACGATTATTTTGGCTCAGACCACTGCCCTATTTATCTAGAGTTATAAGTTCTGGTTTCGCATCTTTTCCAAACCACTTTTTTGAAAGTACTGTTACATTGTCTGTAACATCAGTAAACAAAATTTTTACTTCATTATTTTTAGATAGATTTTTTTGTATTTCTGTATGTTTGGCTAAATAATTTTTTAACTTTTTTGGAATTATTTCATCTTGAGAAATTACTTTTATATTCTTGCCCACTAGTTTTTTAATTTCTTTTTTATATATAGGATAATGCGTACAACCCAAGACAAGTGCATCAATCTTTTTATCCAGTAGTACTTTCAAATATTTTTTAATAAAAGGCTCTGCAAGCTTAGTCTCACCTTCTTCAATCAATGGTACCAACATCGGTGCAGGATTTTGGAAAACTTTTATCTTACTATTTATTTTATGTATTTCATCTATAAAAGTATTAGAAGACACAGTCCCCTTCGTCGCCAAAACTCCAACCTTTTTAAAATCTTTTGTCTCTTCTGCCGCAGGAATAAGAACTCCCAAAACTCTTTTATTAGGGAAATTTTTAGGTAAATATTCTTGCTGGATTCTTCGCAAAGCTCTAGCAGAAGCAGTGTTGCAAGCGATGATAACTATTGAGCAATTTTCTTTTTTAAATAAATAGTCCACCGCTTCGCGAGTAAATTCATATACAGTTTCGTGAGACCTGTTGCCATACGGCACCCTTTTGGTATCGCCCAAATACACATAATCATATTCCGGCATTGCTTTGTGTATCGCCTTCGCTATCAAAAGCCCACCAACCCCTGAATCAAAAATTCCAATTTTCATATATTTATATTAACACAGCTTATGATATAATTTATTTATGAAACATACCCGCTTAGACGAATTATCCGATGGAATATTTGCCATCGTTATGACTATATTAGTATTTGAAATAAAGGTACCTGAATTTTGGCAAGAAGCAACCAATCAAGAACTCTGGGCTGAATTAGTAAAATTAATTCCTTCTTTCCTTAGTTATATTCTAAGCTTCGCTTTATTGTTCAACTACTGGAAAGCTCATCACTTTTTCACATCAGTATACGCCAAGAACATAGACAACACTCTCACCAACATAAATGCATTATTCTTTATGCTGGTTGCTTTAGTCCCCTTCTCCACCACATTGCTTGGTAAATTTAACAATAACGAGCTAGCCGTAACAATTTTCGGCATACATACCATTCTTATTGGCTTGTCTTTATATTGGATGCGTAGATATGTGCTTTTCTCTCCACACATTCGCAATCCCGAAATAGAACAAAGAGAAATAAGCGGTAGTACTATCAAAACATTAGTCCCCGTAATCTCTGCAGTACTTGCAATACCTCTTGCTTTCTTGAGTATCAAAATATCTATTACACTTTTTACCCTCGCAGTACTCTTCAACCTATTCCCTTATAGCACAAGGTTAATAAAAAGCTTTTTTATTTTTAGAAGATAAAAGCTAAACCTCTCTAATTACTTCAAACCCGTTCATACTACCCGCGATAGTTAAACCAATAACTTTATCCACAGTATTTTGTTTTTTAATCTTTTTCGCTACTACATTGAGTGTTGCCCCTGAGCCAGTAAAGTCATCTATCACTAGAACTCTTCTATATTCTTGGTTTCTCGCTTTAACAAACATAGTCGAGTCTGCATTTATTATTCTATCTTTTAGATCTTTTAGGCTTTTCTGTTGTATCGCTATTTGCGTTTTAATTTTTTCAATCTCAATTACTGGCAAGTTTACAGAAATTTTCTTTTCTAACTCTTTCATAAATTGAATCTTTCTTGGTACTGTCGGAGGGATAAAGGCAACAGCTTCTACTTTTTCTTTTCGTATAAATTCCTGAATTCGAGGCACAACAGTATCTAAGACTTTTTGCATAAGTTTTCTGCCTTGTGTTTGTTTTGCAAAAAATAGCCACTGCCCCATCTTAGTTTTACCAAAAACAGGCAAACTATACGGATACATATAATACAGCTCATCAAGATATGTATCTTTTTGTGAAAATGAAGTTTTTATTTTTCTAGTTGCATTTATAAACCCTTCTTTCTCGAAAGTTTCATATTCTTTTAGCAGACTTACGTATTCTCGAGCCTTTTCAGCAATTTTATAACTTCTGTCCTCGCACCATTTCACAAAACCATTAAACCCTTCAATTTCGTTACCGTCGGGTTCAAGTAGAGTAAAATTTTCGTTAATAACATTTATCTCTTCTCTTGTTGTTGAGGGGCTTGCACAAGAAAGACCTGTTGTTGGATCAAACCCCGTAGCACTAGTGCAACCTGCCGGATATGTCATACGATCTTCAATACTGTCGACAGGCACCTGATCATTTTTTATAGAGTAATAAACTTTTGGTGGTATTCCTGTCTTTGTTATTAGATTTTCTTCAATTAGTTTTTTAAGGTGCCTATGGAGCATTGACTGTCCAATACCAACAAGCCCCCCCATCTCGTGAGCAGATATTTGACCTCGTATCTTTATAATATTGATTATTTTTATTCTTGTAGTATCCACAGTACACAGTATACTATATACTATATACTATAGCAAGGGTTAAAGGATTATTTCCTAACTCCGTGTTTCACGTGCAACTTTTCTACTTCTTTCTCTTCTAGTTCTTCTTTTGTTTCTTTTGCTTTTTCACCGAGTTTTCTTAAGTCTTCATTGTTTAATTTATCCAATTCTAAGACTTTATTTTTCAAATACTCTATTTCGTTTTTTTCTGGATTTTCGAGCACTTCTTCTAGCAATGCGTTCAAAATCCATCCCATTCTAGGACTAGGTTTAATATTCATATCTTTCATTAGGTAATTCCCATCAATTTTCAACTGTTTTACAGAAATTGGGTCACGAAGGGCTTCTTCTATCATTGCGTGATATTTGCGTAGTCTATATGGCGCTTCTTTTTTGTTCATTCCTACTCTGTCACACTCACGAATATTCATTAGTAGCCAAATATTTTCTACTCCCACCTTAGCAATAATCCTACGAACAGCCGAAAGAGTAATTTGTTCTGTATCAGAAAAAAACATATGATTTCGCACTAGTGCCTCTACAAGATCAATTTCCTTTCTAGTAAATTTTAATCTCTCCATTATCTTTTTTGCCATTCTTGCACCCACTACTTCGTGCCCATAAAATGTATATGCTTTCTTATTTCCTGGTCTTCTAGTTTTAGGTTTACCAATATCGTGAAAAAGTGCAGCAAGCCTTATTTCTAAAGGCCAATTTTTATCTCCCGCGTGTTGTAATGCCATCAAGAGATGATTCCACACATCATATATGTGTGCGCCTCCTTGTTCACAATTAATCCCCTCTTCAAGTTCTGGAATAATATTTTTTAATAAATTAAATTTTTGCAACATCATCACACCCATTGCAGAATTTTCTGACATAATAATTTTTACAAATTCATCACGAATCCTTTCTGTGGATATCTTTTTTATCAATTCAGAATTTTTCAAAATACTTTCTGTTGTCTCTGTGGATATCGAAAAATTAAGTTGGCAAGCAAAACGAACAGCGCGGAGCATCCTAAGAGCATCTTCATTAAATCGCTCACCAGCCTCTCCAACTGTCCTTAATACTTTGTCCTTTATGTCCTTTAAACCATCAAATAGGTCCGTTATCTCACCTAAAGGACTCAAAGCCATAGCATTTACTGTAAAGTCGCGTCTTTTTAAATCTTCTTCTAGTGTTTCACTAAACTTTACTTCGTCTGGATGCCTAAAATCAGTATATTTTGCTTCAATTCTATATGGAGTAACTTCAATAATGTCGTATTCGGGTGTTATTCGTGAAACACTACCTTCCAATGTTACCTGTGAAACGTCTAAAATAGACGTTTCACGTGCAACACAAACCCCCACAGTACCAAAAGTGTTTTCATATACGGTCTTTTCAAAAAGAGGGATAATTTGCTCTGGTTTTGCATTGGTTGTTATATCCCAATCTTTCGGCTCTTTATCCATCAAAAGATCTCGCACACAACCACCAACAAGAAAAACTTCAAACCCAGATTCTTCTAGCCTCTTTGTTACATATGAAACATTTTTAGGAATTTTGCCTGACAATCCCTTTATTAAATTTTTAGTATTTTTTTCCACTGAAAAATAGTGCGGCTAGGGAGAATCGAACTCCCGTCTCATCCTTGGCAAGGACGTGTTCTACCACTAAACCATAACCGCTTAAAACTTACTAATAACAAATTAAACTCAATGTGGCTCATATGACATGAAAAACCACTAAACCATAACTGCATAAAACTTATTATTAACAAAGAAACCTTAAGAAACTACTACCTACATTTCTTTTTCAGAAATATTTTTTTATTATACTACTAGAAAATTTCTATTGCAATTATTTAACTATATTTTTTAAATATAAAAAAAGATGTATAATATGAAAGTATCTGTTAGACAAGCACCCGTAGTGAAATGGATATCATACCCGCCTTCGAAGCGGTTGTTGGGGGTTCGAATCCCTCCGGGTGCACAAATAGAATGTCTTTTATCTTGTACTTAGTAAATAAGGATTTTATAACAGACTGTGGATAACTATGTTGGTATTGTGCATAAAGGACATAAAAATGTCTATTATGGCTATTTTTATGTATAATACTTGAGTAAAATGCCTAAAGTTTTTACTTCAAAAAAACAAAAGATTGGTGAAATAGGGGAAAACATTGCCTCGAGGTTTCTCGTGAAACACGGTTATTCAATAATTGACCGTAATTATACTAAAAAATGGGGAGAAATTGACATTATTGCCGAAAAGGAATCAAAACTGTACTTTATAGAAGTAAAGAGTGTTTCACGCCTACCCACCGAAGCTGTAGCGAAGGCGGGAATAACACCATCGAGCGATGTTAATCGTGAAACATTAAATAATGGTGTTTCCCGTGAAACGTCAAAAAACATAGATAATCATAGAGCAGAGGACAATATGCATCCTTGGAAGCTAAAAAGACTCTCAAGGACAATACAAACATACTTGGTGTCCAATAGAGTTCCGGAGGACAGAGAATGGCAAGTGGATTTACTGGTTGTTTATCTAGATCTAAAAAACAAAAAAGCAAAGGTAAAAGTAGTGCCTGATATAGTTTTGTAAAATAGGGTATAATAAATATATGGTAATGAATAGCTATAAACCAGGAGATATAATAGACCTGACTCGATTTAGAAGGGAAGATCCTTTTAAAAAAACAGAAGTTTTGCTTGGTGTTCTACGTAACATATCTAATGAAATAAACCAGAAGATTAGTATGGAACACGGATTGAGCGAACTACTCAATTCAGACGGAACTATAAACACTAGCGAATTTTCAGTAGATAAAAAAGGACCATATAGCGTAGAGTCTTTGAAAGATGACATAAAAAAAGAAGGAGAAAGGGAGCTGGAGTTTTCTTTTGCTGGAAAGGAACCTGGTGAGGAAGCTAAAGCAAGAAGAGTTGCAGAGTGGCAAAAAGATAAAATGAAGCAGAAAAGTACTCATACAGAGTTGTTGATAAACATCCTATTGCATAGAATATTGAAGAAAGATTTTATAGTCGCGAGAACAGCAAAAATAGATGATTATGAAGCAGGGGTAGACTTTATTGTAATAAATCCAGAAACAGGTGAAACTATTTGTGCTTTTGATGGTGTTACCGAAAATGATACAAAACAAAATGAGTTTTCCAAAACAAACACAGATAAAAAAACTCAAAAAATTGAAAACATAGCCAGAAAAGGCGGGGCTCAGATTAAGTATGGACTAAAAGTTATAAATGGAAAACTAGAACGTGCACCAATAAAAAATACACCAGTATTTTACCTAAGCCTGTCGGACAAAGACTTTAATTTATTGTCTAAAATGTATACAAAAGAAAACGCAAACACAGTAACAAGAGAAGAATTAGAAATTTTTAATAATTTTATTAACTCCTTAAAAGACCAACACGAGAAATTACTAAGATTAAATTTACCTAATTCTAATATTAAAGAAAAAATTGTATCTTTTGCATCTATACTAGATATGCTTGAAAAGCAAAACACTTATACATCATAAAACTGGATAAAAGATAAAAAGATGCTATAATCTAGTGTCGCTGAATAAATTCGATTTAATATGAAATGTATTATACATATCTATTATTAAGCACAAAAGACGGTAATTGGTATACTGGATATACCGACGATTTAAAGAAAAGGCTTTTAGCTCACAACTCGGGTAAAGTTGAGTCAACAAAATCAAGAACACCTTTAAAATTGATTTACTATGAGAGTTGCAATAATATGTTGGACGCGAGAGCTAGAGAGAGATTTTTGAAAAGTGGACAAGGAAAAGCTTATTTGAAAAAACGTTTAAAATTCTTTTTACTTGAAAACTAAACTAATAGGGCTGTAGCCCGTTAAAGTTTATATAACAAGTGTAAAATCATTTAATATTTATATTTACAAAATAAGCTAAAATGTTAATATAAAGTAGTCAATAAACTTTAACGGGCTGTAGTATACCGGTAGTACAAGCGCTTTGGGAGCGTTTAGACTGGGTTCGATTCCCAGCAGCCCGACAATGAAGAAATCTAAAACAATTGGTGAGCAATCTATATTGTTTCACAAGAAACACAATGGAAAGCTTTTTACCAAAAGTGTTATTCCTGTAAAAAACAAAGAAATTCTATCTTTAATTTATACACCAGGTGTAGGCAAAATATCAGAAGAAATATCCAAAAATCCAAAGCTAGCAAATACACTAACAATGAAAGGGCGTACTGTTGCTGTTATTTCAGACGGATCGGCTGTCTTAGGCCTAGGTAATATAGGTGCGCTTGGAGCAATACCTGTAATGGAAGGCAAAAGTGTTTTGCTCCGAGAGCTTGCCGGAGTGGACTCTGTGCCTGTAGTACTCAACACTCAAAACAAAGAAGAAATAATCAGAACAATAGAAATAATCTCGCCTACATATGGAGCAATACTACTTGAAGATTTCGCAGCACCTAATTGCTTTGAAATCGAAAAAGTTCTACAGAATAAACTCGACATTCCTGTAATGCACGATGACCAACACGGAACAGCAATGGTTGTGCTTGCAGGGCTTATCAATGCTCTCAAAGTAACTAAAAGAAATATGGGAGACATCTCTCTAGCTATCTTGGGTGCAGGAGCAGCGGGAACGGCTATCGCTATATTGCTCAAAAAAGCAGGAGTAAAGGATATCCGAATGATGGACAGAAAAGGAGTAATCAGTAAGGACAGAAATGATTTAAATAAAGAAAAGCAAGAACTAGCTAAAATAACAAATATAAAAAACATCTCAGGTGGAATAAGAGATGGATTAAAAGATTGTGATGTAGTAATAGGAGTATCTGGACCTGACACTATTAAAAAAGAAGATCTAGAAGTTACGAAAAGGGATGCTATCGTCTTTGCCTTAGCGAATCCGATACCAGAAATTATGCCTAATATTGCAAAAGCCTCTGGAGCAAAAGTAATAGCCACAGGTAGATCAGACTTTGCAAACCAGATAAACAACGCACTTATCTTCCCAGGGCTTTTCAAAGGATTGCTCAAATATCCAAATACAAAAGTAAATAGCGAGCTTATGGTGGCTGTGTCTACTGCTGTTGCAAAACTTATTCCAAAACCAAGTATAGATAAAATAATTCCTGATGTCTTCGACAAAAGGCTCGTACCTACTATAGTGAAGACGGTGAGTAATTTCAACAACAAAGAAGTCTAGTTTTTTAAAAAAAGATATGTTATATTCTTATTAGCTAAGTAGAAGCGGGCTTGTCCGCAGAAACTTTAGCACAAATGCGGGATTAGTTTAATGGTAAAATAACAGTTTTCCAAACTGTGGTTGGGAGTTCGATTCCCCCATCCCGCACAAAAATAAAAAAACACCTTCATTCGGTGCTTGGGTTTTGCGTGAAAAATAAAATTGGGCAAAAAGAGACCTCACAAGCGCAAGCGCAGGTGAGGTCGGGTTAAGAGAACAGTTATGGGTGTGCGAAACAAGGTTTCGCTATATCTTAAATGGTTTTTCAGAGAGAAAAACCAAGAAAAAAGTCAAAAGGAAACCTGCGCGAAAAAGTGGAATGAGGAGTCTGCACAGGTTTCAAAAATAAAACTAAACCCCAGTTATAATTTTTGGCAACCAGGTGGTCGCCGATGTTCAAGGGATTCGGGGCTTAGTGTTAACAAAACCTTAAATCTTTTTGCCAACCGAAGTTGGCAAGTTGGTTTGGGAAAAGCAGCCCCAAAGCGAGGCTGCCCGAAATGCTCCATTTCAAACCAAACTAATATATCTCTAGTTTTGAGAGGGCGCAGCAAGAGGCTGCACCCAGATCCCAAAAACCGATTTTCAATCAATTGTCCCGCAATAAAGCAGGAAAGATTCAGTAGGGGCGCCCCAAATGAGGCGCCCTTTCCTTTGTTTGGCATGATTCTTCAAAAAAACATCAATTCTGCGTGGTTAACCGGTCGTACTTTGGCTATTTGCTGCCTGTTTCGCAAGTGGCAAGAGCATTGAGCCTGCATCATCCGGGTAGTGTTTCGCGGCGGTCGTACTTTGGCTATTTGCTGCCTGTTTCGCAAGTGGCAAGAGCATTGAGCC
>CAYTMO010000001.1:6612-23962 GCA_964439045.1 uncultured Candidatus Saccharibacteria bacterium | reverse complement strand
TGCATCATCATAAAGGGCGGTCGTTTGGCAGTCCAACAAAGCGATGTTGGTTGTAGCCGTCAAATGTGCAGTAAAACTGAGTAACATGACCGTCGCTAATACAGCAACGAGTCGCGCTTTCGCGGGAAAAAACAGTTTGGAATTCATAAAAAACGGTTTGGTTTATCTTAACAGTCTGGAGAAAATCCAGACGGCTATAAGCGAACCTCCAATAGGGGAGTTTCCTTTTCATAGACCGTCTGGCTTCGAGAGAGGCGCAAGGGCCCGACTGTAAAATTCTTAATCTTGGAAAGCAAGATATAGAGAACAATGTTCAAATTATTAAACACTATTTTCTATATCCGGCCCACAAGAAAAAGAAACCATCACATTGAAAACCAAATCTTTTGAATTAAACCATTTAAGATATTATTGGATTTTCAAAAAGCTATTTTACACGTATATAATACAAGAATAAATAACATATATCAAGTGAGTTTTCCACACCTTCCTGCTGATAGGTAGAGGTTGCAACTTAGTTGCACTTAGTATAGAGTATGAGAATGATTGATACATATATATATGCATTTGTAAGTGTATTGGGAGTGAGCTTGCTATCATTGGTGGGGGTGTTTACTCTTTCTTTGAGAGAGGAGACGGTACGCAAATACACATTTCTATTTATTAGCTTGGCTATTGGGGCATTGCTCGGAGACGCTTTTATACACTTGATACCGGAATCCCTTGAAAGCTCTATCGGGACGACGCTTGCAAGCGTGCTTGTAATAGGAGGAATTTTAATTTTCTTTATAATTGAAAAGTTCTTGCATTGGCACCATCATACAGATGATACAGAAGAGAACCATATGCAGAACCACACTCATTCCGTGCTACCAGTAGGCAAGCTAGTCTTAGTTTCAGACGGAGTGCATAACTTTATCGATGGAGTGATTATCGGAGCAAGCTTCTTGGTGAGTATTCCGCTTGGCTTGGCGACGACACTTGCTGTAATACTACACGAAATACCCCAAGAAATAGGGGACTTTGGAGTGTTACTTCACGCTGGATATACAAAAGCTCGGGCTCTATGGCTCAACTTCGTGTCGGGAGTGTTTGCTATGCTTGGGCTCGCTTTTGTCTTCGTTTTTGGAGAAAATAATGTAATTTTTGCAGAATATTTGCTACCTATTGCAGCAGGAGGGTTCATCTATATTGCAGTTGCAGACTTGATACCCGAGCTCCAAAAGAACAAAAAGGTAAAGAATTCTATAGTACAAATGGTTATGATATTGATAGGAGTTGGGGCAATGCTTGCTTTGACTTTGATGGAATAAGAAAAAAAAGCTAAGAAAAATTTCTGCCCGAGGGGTCCCGCCCAGTACTCTGGGAAGGGCGTAGGGCGAAATTTTTCTTAGCTTTTTTGTTTATCTAGAAAGGGAACCTTGCACCACGAACTTCAAAGTGCAAATGATTGCCTGTTGATCGGCCAGTAGTACCAACATAACCTATTACTTCTCCTTGAGAAACACTTTTACCAGGGGTTGTGCCGAGCTTGGACATATGTGCATAACGAGTTTCTGTACCATTTGGATGTTGCATAATTACAAAATTACCGTATCCGCCATTGTAACCATTTCTAGCTACTACAACAGTACCTGATGCTGCTGCATATATAGGCGTTCCAGCTGGAGCACCATAATCCTTTGCATATCTATCGTGTATACCTTGTGTTTGCCTAATTCTAGGACCAGATGGTAATGGGAAAGCAAAGTATCCATCTACACTCTTGAGATTACTCTTGGTTTGACCAGAGGCAATGTTAGAATTTGTTTTCTTAGGAGGAACTGGCTTGTCGCCCTCTTCAGATCTCTGTCCATCTGGAATAATAAGCTCGTCGCCAACTTTAAGCTTATCTTCTTTGGTTAAACCATTAAAAGCCAATATGTCGTCTACATCAGCTTTATAAGACTTTGCTATACCAGCTAATGTTTCTTTGGCTTTAACTGTATGGGTAACACCATCAAAAGGCAGAATAACTAAAGTATCACCTTCTTTAAGTGGAGAACCTTTTTTCAAGTCATTTGCCCATAAAATAGTGTTTGTGGTCACCCCAAACATCTTGGCAATAGCAGTAATGGAGTCATTTTTTCTAACCACATAGATACTTACTTGGTCAGAAAAAGTGTCTGCATTTATCTCTTCTTCACTTGTCCCTAATGGATTGGCTGTGGGAATGAGGGCATTATCTATAATTTGTACTTCTTTGGTTTCGTCTACAACACTTTCTTCACCTTCCTTTTTGGTATTTTTGTCTTTTACCAAAGAAGCAGATACATTGGCTTCTAAGAGGGGCATAGTTTGAGAGTTATCTTCCGTACTGCTTCCAGAGATAGAGGTAATAGAGTCAGCAGAAGCATTCGCTCCTAGTAAACTAGCAATGTCAGAGAAAAAGCCAGCTCTAGCCGGCACAGGAACAAATACTAACGACAAAAAGACCATAATGAGTATGGAATCAGCCAGAATAGCACGGGGTATGTTGGGTTTAGGTTTTATAAAACAAACAAAATATCGCAAGATTTCCTTTCTAACCATTGTAAAATAAGGCTAGAAATACAAGATGACCGTCTTATATGTGTACCCCAAAATAAATGAAGGGGTCTAAAGGTTCTCGCGATGGTTACTGTCTTTACTGGATTCTGAGTATTGCTCGGGCTTCTGTACGGGGTAAACTTGCCTTTTGGAGGCAAATCCTAGTAAATGGAAAGTCCAAGTCCTAGGTACACTTAAAGGGTAGCCCAATAGAAGGGGTATGTCAACCAAAATGTGGAAAACTTTATTTGACATTACAAGTAAGATATTGTACAATACATAAACTTTTAATTAAAAAATAGCCTCAAAAGACAGAAGCTTGTATAATATCTAAAGCAAAATGTTAACTCAAGAACAAAAAAATAAAGTAACAGAAATTTACGAAAAGACGATGAAAAAGTTAGGGGAGCTCCGCGCCAAGCAGAAAGATATAATTTCCAAAACATTGAAAAAGCTAGAAGAAAAACGTATTGAAAAAATTAGAAATAAGCTAAAACAATAAAATTATGGCTAAAATAGAGAGAAAAAAAATAAGCCCGAGCAAAGAATTCAAGAATCTGCTTGAAAGACAGATACGCAATATAAAATCAGAAAAAAACATAGAAACAAAAAAAACTTTAATTGGACTGGCAAGAATCAAAATAAATAACTTTGGCACAATTAAGCCGGAAGACGAAGAAAGAGAAGTGATAGAAAAACTTATACAAGAACTTGAAGAGATAGAACAAGACATCAATAAAACAAATGAGGTCAAGACTGTAATTCCTGAGAAACTCATAAAAGACATTAAAGATACTGTTCATGAAATAACAGATGATGCCGCTGCTGGGGAAAAAAGAGCTGAAAACATAGGTGAGGGAGGAGGGGAAGAGATGGAGATAGCTGTCCAACCTGTAGAAGAAGAAGCGGTAGTAGTAGCCGAGGCAGGACAAGAAGAAATAGAAGCTGCTATTGAAAACAATGAAGATATAACTGTGGAACCAGAAACTTTAGGCAAAGCAATAAATGCTTTATTTGAATTTGAAATATGGTGTGATCGAGCAAAACTACTAGAAGTTTTAGATATACAGGGCAAACCACCAGAAAGAACCAAGCGCATTGAGGCTATAGAAAAAAAACTAGTAGAGCTAGGAGTCATTTCTCTTAAAACAATGCCTGGAAAAAATAAAAAAGGAGAGGAGAGGATAATAATGCAAAACTATAATTTGTTAATTACTGACAAAGAAAAGCTAATAGCAGCGTTGGGTAGCTTAGACGAAGATTCTAAAACTAAAATTCTAAATGAAGTTAAAATAGAAAAAGCAGAAACAGCCTCAGAAAAAATTGATCGGGAGAATATGGAAAGTCGATATATTCCAACATCAAAGCAAAGTGTCCAAGAATATTACCAAAAACGAAAGAAAGAAGGCGCTCCTTGTGTCGTAACAAAAAGAGAATTAGTAGGAATTTTATATCGAGGAATATCTGGAGAAACACAGGAAAAAATAATAGAAAAACTTATAGAGGAGGGTTTGATTAAGAAGTTAGAAGATGGGGGATATGAAATTTTAGCTGGAGAAACAAATAATGTTACTCCGGAAATAAAAACTCAAAAAGAACAAAAAATCGTAGAAATAGAAAAAACCCCGCTACAAGAAGAAGCAGAAAGGTTTGCTGGTATAGTGAGCTTTTTGTTAAAAGGTAGTTCTTTAGAGGACGTAATTGGTGAGATGACTCCAGAAGATGAAAAATTCTTAAAAAAATTAATAAGGGAAAGTTTTATTAAAAAAACAACTCTTAAATTAACAAAACCTAATAGGCACAATGTAGACATTTACTCCCTTCCAGATTTGGGAAAAGTTGTTGCAGAATTGGACAAACTTATTGAAAAACTTCAAAAAGAAAATAGTGACGGGTCATCCGATAAAACAATAAGAATATTAGAGGGTACTAAGCACAAGATTTTGGATAAAGGAGGCGCTGCCGATGTAAAAGAAAAAAAAGCTGGCAATATCAATGAGGGGGAAGAAAATAAAATAGAAATAATAGAAATGGGTACATTAAATTTGATGGATGCTCTGGACCCGGATGGTGTCGAGGGAAGAAGGAATCTAAAAAGATTAAATCGACTAGAAGAAGCACAAATAGAGAAAGAAACAGAACCTGAAACAACTCAAGCGGCTGTTGAATCACCAATAGGACAAGAAGAAAACACAATCTCCCCAAAAAGTGGAGGGTTTTTTGAAAAATTTAAAGCAGGATTTAAAGAATTTTTTGCAGAAGAAATAAACGTTGGCCCAGAAGATATAAACGCAGCAAATAAGCTGTTCTTGTTGATAACGTTTATATTAGATGGCAATAATACATTAGATAAATTTGAAGACAAAGATTTTATAAAAAGACTCGTAAAAGGCAAACTATTATATAAAGGCGTAATGAACCCAAGGAAAAATGGACGAGTTCTTGACATCGAGTATTACACCCTAAAAAAAGAAAATATTCTTTTATATCTAGATAGCGAAATTGCGAGATACAGAAAAAAGTATCCTGAAGGCACGGATAATGCTATAGCTGAAGAATTGATATCTATACTAGAGAAAATAAAAAGTCTGGTCAGTCAAACAACGGCCGAGCAGACAGCAGAAGCAAGTGTTCCCGATAACACGCTTAATGAGCCCGTCGCTGAACAAGTAGTATCAGAAGATACTGAACCCGAAGTTCCTGAAGAAGCTATTCCAACCCCTGAAACACCCAAAACCCCAGAACAGGCTTATCAACAAGCACTAAGATTAAATACTGTTGAAGCCTTTGAAAAATTTATAGCAGCTAATCCTGATGCGAAAGGACTTCTTGTAGATGCAGATAAAAAAATAAAAGAATTAGAAAAGAAAGCTGAAGAATCAGCAAATTTTGAACAAGCAAAGGAAGCTTTACTTAAAGTGGTAGAAGAAGCAAGGAATGAATGGGTTCAATTTGTAAAAACCAACAAAAAACCTGCGGCAGATTTGCATCCAAATTACAAAAAATCCTACGAAGATGGTTTAAAATTAGTGGAAGATTCTTGGACTGAGGCTAAAAGAGTGTATGTAAAATTTTTGCTTGAGAACGATGCAGTAAGTGGACAAGCTTTTGCTCGAGTATTTTTAGTTGAGGAAGAAAAGTTTAGACAGCTACAAGAAAAAGGGTTGGGTAAAACAGTAAGTAAGATTATAGAAAAGTGGGATAAACTCGGGGAAGCTCATTTGGATGAAAACGGTAAAATGGTAGAAGGGAATGCAGGAAAAAGATTACTGAAGAGCGCACTAACAACTACTTTGCTTGGTTTAACAACCTATTTTGGTATACAGCCAGTACTAGAAGTAGAAAACAGAGTAGGGAATGCAACAACATACTTGGGTAAAAGACTTGAGATGGCTCTTGGTTTTTCTGTTTTGGGTTCCATCGTGGGGTCAGAAGCAATAAAAAACAAGAAGGTTAGAAGAGTTTTGCAAATATTAATGACTACGAGCGGGGTGACAATAGCTTTAGCTACTGGAGGAATCGGTGCAGCAGGTCTTGCAGCATTATCTACTGCGGGAGGTATGGTGATTTCAAAATTAGTCAAAGGTGTGGCAAAGACTGAAGACCAAATAACAAAAGAAAGATTAGAATTAGGAAACAAAGGGAAAATAGATATTAAAACACTTGAAGCTGATATAAAAAAATTCGAACAAGATTGCGCTGATTTTGAAAAAATGGCTTTAAAACAGAGAGTTCTTAGAAAACTAGTTCAAGGTGCAGGTGCCTTAGCTGGAGTGGTCGCGACAACAGAACTGTACGAAAATGTAAATTTAGGAGAGAATCACAACGCACCAAAACAAGAGGAAGATCAAGACAAAAATCAAAAAGAACAGGAAGAGATAGACAGAATAAAAAACAATATAAGTGACATAGCAGATAAAGAGCTCTCAAAAAAAGATCTAGACCAAAGCAGGGTAAACATAAGCCCTAGGACTCAATTTGCAAGTGAGTATATATCAGATGAAATCCAAGATCAGCCAGGGCTTTTGGAAAAAGACAAATATGAAAACAATAATAATATAGATGTTAAGCAAGCAGAAATAGAAGAAAGTAATGCTCAAAAGGAATCATTTAATGCATTTCAAGAAATAAAAAAGCTAGAATTTCAACTTAGATATGAAGATGACCCAGAAAAAATAGAAGAGATCCAAGAAGAGTTAGATAAAGCAAAAGAAAACTACGAAAAAATAGAAGAATTAAATAAAACAACAGAAAGAACAGAAGAAATTATTGAAAATGAAGATGAAAACCCTGCAACTTCAACCACACAAGAAGAAGAGACCGAAACACAAACAGAAGAAAGTGCGACAGAACAAAACGGAGAAGAAAAAACTGAAACAAAATTTATGTCTGCGAAATCGGTGGGAGAAGGAGACGGCATAGCTCAGACATTAAAAAGCCTTTATACAGCAGCTGGAGGGTTTGATACCACAAATGGTATAAACGAAACGGCTGGAAAAGTAGACACTGAGGTCGTCCCACAATGGTTCGCAGACGAATTGGGCCCAAACCCGACAAAGGAAGACTGGGCAGATTTTGTCACGAAGATAGGTGTATACGACGTTGATGCGAAGCTTGATAGTCTTGTAGTTCGCGAAGGGGATAAAATTGGATTTGATGCAAATGAAAACTTGATTCTAGAAAGGAATGGGGAGTCTTTTGTGTTGGCAAAACCTGATGATGGTGATGGGTTTGTAAAAGGTGATTGGGAAGAAAAGATGCAAAATGAGAAGTTTATGGATACAGATAAATATCCAAATACAGGAAGCACTATTGAAAGGATTGATAGCGACGAGATCACAAAACCTGGAAGAATTGAAAAGTTAGATTATCTAGACGAAGATGATGCAAAGTATCAAGGAGAAGGACATCAATACCCAGACCAAGAAGGAAGAGAAAGAGATGATTATTATAATCAAAAAAACACAGATACTCAAAAAACAGAATCAGAGGATATAAACAACAGGATTGAAACAACCAAAGAAAACCCTTACGATTTAAGTGCTGAAGATTTACAAAGCATCCACACAAAACACGAAAATAATATTGATATAATTTTTAAAGGAAAAGATAATTATTTTGTTAATCAAATGCTAGAACGACAAGCATCTGAAGTAATTGATATGGATACTAAAGATCTGAACTTACAAGGGCAACGTTTAGTTGATTATATTGAAAAACTTGAAAAACTTACTGGATTGCGTCCAATAGAAAAAATCCTCTTAGACCCTAATTCCGGAGAAACAGTTACAGAGTATAGTGAAAGATGTTTACAAAAATTAGCGAGTGAAGGAAAATGGAAAGAAATGGAATACTATCCTTATGATGATGAGTTTTATAAACTTGAAACAACTCCAACAAAACAACCTGGTCCTGGAACAGATGGTTACCAAACTAAAAACGGTGGCTACACAACAAGCGGAGGATACGGCAAAACATCAGGAGGTTACACACTCGAGAATTAAGATCAAGTAAGTTATTGTGTTAATTAAAAATTATCAATTAATAAAATAAAATTATGGCAACAATGAAAGAGACATTAATAGACTTGTTTGACTTAGATAAAATGGAGCCAGAAAAAGCAGCCGAGATGGTAGACCGTCTGGCAAAGCTAGTATTCCAGTCAGTGCTCGTACGAGTACTACCCCTGATGTCCGAAGAAGACTTAGAAGAATATGAAAAAATCATAGACGGAGAAGAAGGGGCTGATGTATTGATGAAATTTTTGAATGGTAAAGTGCCGAATTTCGGTAAAATTCTAGAAGAGGAAGCAGAACTGCTTCGCAAAGAACTCTCTGGAGAATTTAAAGATATGGGATTAGAATAATAAAAAATAAATAAAATTATCTTTCAAAAAAGACCCTTCGGGGTCTTTTTTGATTGTGTGTTATATTTAATCAATGCAAGATTCGGAAAAACATTTGGAAGGACTTAATCCTATGCAAAAAGAAGCGGCGAGCCATATAAATGGTCCGCTTTTGATCGTGGCTGGAGCAGGAGCAGGCAAAACAAAGACTATCACACACAGAATAGTAAACTTAATAAAAAACGGCGTAGCACCAGAGAAAATACTTGCGGTAACATTCACCAACAAAGCAGCCAAAGAAATGAGAGAGAAGGTGCTTAAAGAAATAGAGAAGAACTCACAAGGATATGAAGAACAAAATAATATTCCTTTCGTTTCTACATTCCACTCCCTTGGTGTGTATATAATAAAAGAAAATGCAAAGCTTCTAGGGCTTACAAAATACTTCACCATACTTGATGATAGCGACACTAACACACTTATAAAAGATGCAATCAAAGAAATAAATTTAGATCCAAAACAATATGAACCTAGAAAAATAAAAAATATAATTAGTAGGGAGAAAGGCAAGTTTACAAAATTAGAAAATTATGAAGAGAGGGCAGAAAACACCAATGACTTTCTGGCTAAAATCGTAGCCCAAGTATGGAAAATATATGAAAGTAAAAAAACAAAAGAAAACAGCTTAGACTTCGACGACTTGCTTTTAAAGTCTGTAAAACTTTTGAAAGAAAATGAAGATATAAAAACAATGTACCAAGACAGGTGGCAGTACATACATATAGACGAGTATCAAGATACAAATGAGGTGCAGTACCTGATGACGCGACTCCTCTCAGAAAAAAATAAAAATATATGTGTAGTTGGGGATGCGGATCAAAATATATATTCTTGGCGGGGAGCAAATTTGAAAAATATTTTAAGCTTCGAAAAGGATTATAAAGATGCAAAGATTGTGTTGCTTGAAGAAAATTATCGCTCTACCCAAAATATTTTAGAAGCAGCGAATGAAGTAATAAAGAAAAATAAATACCGACCTGACAAAAATCTTTTTACAAAAAATAAAACAGGGGAGAAAATATCTCTCTACGAAGCACTCGATGAAACCGATGAGGCTGACTTTGTAGCAACAAAGATTTTAGAAATTTTAGACAAAAATGAAACAAACTTATCTAACCTAAACGAAATAGCTATTTTGTACCGCGCAAACTTTCAATCACGCGTATTGGAGGAAGCATTGCTCCGTTATAATATTTCTTATCAAGTTCTCGGTATAAAATTCTTTGAAAGAAAAGAAATCAAAGACACTTTAGCATATTTGCGAGCAGCGCTTAATCCAGAAAGCTTGTCAGATATAAAACGAATAATAAACTTTCCTGCACGAGGAATAGGTAAGACTACACTCTTGAAATTATTTTCTGGAGAGAAAGCAAATTTGCCTATCAAGATGCAACTTAAAATAAACAACTTTTATGAAACATTAGAAGAAATAAAAAATGTAATAGAAAAACAAAAAACTTCCGATGTAATAAAGTTCGTAGTTAAAAAGTCTGGAATAGAGGCAGAACTTGGAAGCGGGACAGATGAAGACTTAGAAAGATTAGAAAACATAAAAGAGCTAGCAACGCTCGCATTGAAATACGATAATCTAGAAAATGGAACAGGAGTAGAAAAACTTTTAGAAGACGCTTCACTCGCCTCAGACCAAGATTCTATAATGTTAAACAGTGAAAACAAAAAGCAAAAAGATGGTGTTAAACTTATGACAGTCCACGCTGCTAAAGGACTGGAATTCAAATATGTTTTTATCACAGGGCTCGAGGATGGACTCTTCCCTCATAGCAAAATGGGAGATACGAAAAGTGGCGAAGATGCTGAAGAAGAGAGGAGGCTCTTTTATGTGGCACTCACTCGAGCTCGCGAGAAAGTATTTCTTTCTTTTGCAAACTTCAGAACAATCTTCGGCTCAAGACAAATAAATGCACCGAGTGAATTTCTTAGCGATATTCCTGCTGATATATTAGAGAAGGCAGATGAAGACCCAGGCGTAAAAACTATTTATATCTAAAATTTTGTAAAATAAACAATGAGAGCAGAAAATAAAAAAAACAATATACATCGAGCAAAAAAGTCTTTAGGGCAAAATTTTTTGAAGTCAGTGCTTGCATTGAACAAAATAATTGAGGCTGGAGAAATTAAAAAAGAAGATGTGATACTAGAAATAGGTCCCGGAAAAGGGGCGCTCACTGTAAAACTTCTAGAAAGTTCCAACAACGTAGTTGCAATAGAAAAAGATAGAGACTTGATAGAATTTCTAAAAGAAAAATTTAAAAAAGAAATTGAAGAAAAAAAGCTTACTTTGGTAGAAGGGGATGTTCTAGAGTACAAAATAGATAAAAAAAATTATAAAATAATCGCAAACATACCTTACAACATTACCGGAGCGATTTTAGAAAAGTTTTTAACAGAAGAAAATCAACCAGAGCGTATGGTGCTAATGGTACAAAACGAGGTAGCCAAGAGAATCGTAGCGAATGACAAAAAAGAAAGCATTTTATCTGTATCAGTTAAAATATACGGAGAGCCAAAAATAATAATGAAGGTTCCTGCAAGATACTTCGCACCAGCCCCAAAGGTAGACTCTGCAATAATAAAAATATCGAATATTTCTAGAAAAAAGTTAATTGATAGCAGAATAGACGAAAAGCTATTTTGGAAAGTCATACATAATGCTTTTGCTCACAAAAGAAAGGTTCTAACTAGTAATTTAAAAAACTTTAATAAAAACATAGACTGGGTTAAGGTCTTGCAGGAGATAAATATAGAAGAAAAAGCAAGAGCAGAAGACTTGTCTTTAGAAAACTGGGTAAAGCTCGTTTCATCTATTAAATAATTTTTTAAAAATGATATACTAGTAGTATGTTTAAAATTTTTAAAATACTAATGATTGTAGTATTCGCTTGTTTAGTCTTTTCAAGTGTAGCGTCTGCTGCTGCTTCACCAACAAAAGCTTTAGGTGGAAGAATAACTCATATAGAAAAGCTAAATGAAGGTGAGTATGAATGCGATAATAGTGGTTCAATAGTGAGCGTGCGATCAAGATTCGGAATAACCCCGTATTTCATACCATCTAATGTAAGGCCAGTAACAAGAAATGAATTAAAAGAAGATAGATTTATTTTAGGAAATCACAGAACAGAGTCAGTGGTCATAGAGTGTTATAAAAAAGATAAAAAAGAAGAAGAAAAAACAATTCCAGATAAAACATATATAGTACCACCTATTGTGTACTTCGGTCTTTCAAATAGATAAAGACATTTATGAAAAAATTTTTAAATCAACAATATTTAAAATATCAAAAGTACTTACCGAGTAAAACTTTTACTATTTATATGAGTGGGGCTCTTGGTCTCTTTATAATTATATTTTCAATTTCTTACTTTACCGATAATAATAGTTCTATATTTAAAAAGAAAAGCAATTTACAAGTAGAAAACCCAACAGTTTTAGCATTAATAGAAAGAGATACTGACGGAGACAGTATTAAAGACTGGGAAGAAGCACTTTGGGGTACAGATAAAAACAATAAAAACACTTTTGGTATGGCTGATTCTACGTATATAGAAAACAAAAAGAAAGAATTAAATATAGAAGAAACAGAGGCTAGTGATAAAGTTCTTACCGAAACAGAAAGATTCTCTAGAGAATTCTTTACAGCTTATACTGCAATGAAAGCATCCGGACAAGTAGAGAGTAACGCTATAAATAACTTTTCAAGCATCCTGGGGCAAAAAATGATTAACCCAGAGCTTATCAATAGATACTTCCAAGATGAAATAAAAATTAATAATGTGGATACAGAAGCTAGTAGAAATAAATATTACGACTCATTAAAAAAACTCTTTGCAAAATATAGTGAAGCTGGTATTGGGGACGAGCTCGACATAGTATCAAATGGTTTAATATCTTCTGAAACGACTGGAGCCGAAAACGATTACGCAGAATTACTTTTGATATCAGAAGCTTATCAAGAATTTGGTGCAAGTGTTATGAGTGTACCAGTTCCAAAAAGCCTGATAGACTATCATTTGCGTATAGCAAATAGTGCAAATAATACAGGGATTAGTGTATCTAATATGACAAAAATAGTAAAAGATCCAGTAACTGGACTTGGTGGACTTTCTCAATATCAACAATATAGCGACGACTTGATAAACGCAGTAGGGGATTTAGAAAAAGCTTTAAGGGAATAATGTAAATTTTTATAAAAAACTTTGGTAAAATTTATGTGAAGGGTTATAATAATTAGATTAAATGAGACAGAAAAATTTTCATAAATATTTTAAAAATTCTCTTGCATCTTTACTGATACTTAGTTTTGCTCTTCCAGCACAATATTTATTTTACTTTTCATCTATAAATGTCGCAAAAGCTCAATCTACTCAAGAACAAGACGGAGACTATACTGCCAATGGTGCAACCAATGGCTCAACCAATTTGGGAGGAGGAGTGGTTGGATACTTAAGTGGACTTGCTCCAGCTATTGCTGAACTTCCGCTTTGTAAAGGTAAAATCAAAAGTGCAATGAAAAACCTCTTTTCTAAAAGCGACCTTGCTACTCTAGACAGAGCAACTGAAGCAGAAAGGGAAGAGAGTTTACAATGGCAAGCAGAAAATGGTGTTAGTGAATCTGAGTCTGTAAAAACTTTTGACGAAAAAACATATAACAAGGTCTCAGAATCTGAGAAGAAACTTGAAACAATTGATAAAACCACAAAATCTCTTGAAGAAAACGACACTTGTTTAAAAAGCATAGGGAGAATGGTAATAAAGCTTGTTTTGCAAAAAATGACTTTAGCTACAGTAGCTTGGATTCAAAATGGTTTTGATGGTAACCCTGCTTTTATTCAAAATCCTGGTAACTTCTTTAGAGATATAGCTAAAGAAGAAATATTAAAGTTTGGAGTAGAGCTTAATATAGGCGCAGATTGTACATTAAGTATAAGTGGTGTAGGAACCGATGTAAATACTAGTGGTTTCGTAGGGGAAAGTGATTGTATTTCTCCTTTTGCTTTAGCTTTTATGGAAAGACAAGCGAATGCTTTCAACCAAAAATTTGCTGACAATGCTAGATACTCCTTAAATGAACTTATCCAACAAACCACTCCAGAATTTTCTGCATACACATTCCAAGCAGACTTTGCTTCTGGTGGTTGGGATGCGTGGACATATATGACTTCTGTACCAGCCAATAACCCTTTAGGATTCCAACTTATAGCATCAAATGAGTTACAAAAAAGACTCGAGGGTACTTTTAAAGCTCCAGCTGAGGAAGCTCGAGAGGCATTAACTCAAGCAGGCGGCTTTTTAGGAGACAATAGATGTGTCGAACCCGAAGGGAGAAGTAGAGCAGAACACAATGCCGCTCTTGAAAGAGGAGAACCAGAATTAGATGCAAACGGAAAGCCTACTGGATTCGCTATTGGTCAGTGTAAAGCTTGGGAATATGTAACTCCTGGAAGAGTGGCAGCAGAAGCTGTAACAAAACTAGTAAATTACCCAGACAATAACTTGTTGAGTGCAGACGATTTGAACGGTGCAGTTGCTGCATTAACTGACGCTTTAATTCTTAGGTTTTCTTCTAAGATACAAGACGGTTTGTCTAATTTCTCTCGTGAAGGATCTGACGGATTCCTTGTTATAAACCAAGACGCTATTGGAGATAATTATTATGCAACTCAAACAGAAAGAGATTACTACGGATCTACTTCTAGTGCTTGGATGCGAAACAATCCGAACTTTGATATCCGTTATGACCTTTCTCAAGCATTTATAGATACACAAAGGACATATGCAGATAAATTAACCTCTTATAACCTAGAGCTAGAAAATCTAAGAAGAAATATATACCAAGCTGACTACTGTTTGCCAGGACCTGCTTCAAACTGGAAACAATTAGCACAAGAACGATTGAACGAAACAGCCAAAGAAATACCAAGCACCGCGGGTGGGCTTGTAGACATAGTAAAAGGAGTATTTTTACTACTTAAAGCTATTACTATCCATATAACACCATTTGGTGTTGGAGCTACACTAAATGTTGGAGGACTTATAGAAGGAGGTATGGCGATTGCAGGACAAGGGTTACCTGAGGAAATATTGACCAGATACTATTATACAGCAGCATTACAGGTAAGAAGTGGGATCCGCACCGCACCAACCAACCAAATCGGCTCAAAAGGAGACGTAGTAAATATAATGGAAACAATTATAAATTCTTATGACTCTGCAATCAAGAAAACTTATCCGAAAAGTTTAATGCCCGAAGTGACTCCTCAAATCGTCGCTGCATATAACAAAATACCAGGTTACAATCAAATAATAGAAAACAACACAGAAGAAATAGCAGTGATGCGAAGCACTGTAACAAAATTACAAAAGTTAAAAGCAGAAGTAGATCTGCTTGATCCTGAAGATGAGTCAAATTTTGCACCGGACAGTGACATAATGACAATATTCGGAAGGCTCTCTAGTAGCCTAGTGGACGGAGACGATATATCTCGAGTGGACAGATTGTATAAACAAGCACGAGATGAAAAGGAGTATGTCAAAGATGAATTAATAGAAGGTTGCGAAAACGATCCTAAAACAGCAACATTGCTTGAAACAACAGAAAGGCGCCCTTACCCAGAAGATATCTTTGTACCATTTCCAGGCCACACATACGGATACACTCCCGAAACACCACCAAGTTGCAACAGTGGAGAAACATTGATAGGAGATATCTGTGTAGAGGACGAGCCTCCAGTGCCTACTTGTGTACCTCCAGATATTTTAGTTGGATATACCTGTGTTCCACACGACGGAGATTACCCTCCTTATGAGGAAGAAGCAGATTGTAGCCCAGATTTAGATGATCCTTGTTGGAACGATCCTTTAGCAGATGGACCGGGTGGAACTATAGCTAATTCTCAATTTGGTACTTGGACAGGAACTTGTGCCTCAGGATGTCCTGTTGGTTCAACTGGAGGTACTTGGAGTGGTGCAAATGGTACAGGTATCTGGACAGGAACTTGGAGTAGTACTGGTTTTGGTACAGTATTACAAGGAAATGGTACTTGGAGTGGTACTTGGAACGGAAGTACTAGCGGTACTTGGAGCGCAGGAGGACCAACAGCAATGACCTTTGCAGGAGGATCAGGAAATGGTGGAGGAACTTGGAGTGTTTTGAGTGGTTATGGTGGTGGTACTACAGCTCCTTCAAATCCAAATATAAGTACAGGTAATGCCAACCAAGATGCAGATGCATATACAGCAAGCCTTTCTGGTAAAAGCTTCTTGCCTCACGGATACTATGTAACTCGAAGACAAGCACCTGCTGACCGCATAGCAGTACAAGACATCTTATTACCAGCTGGCATATTAGACCTAAATGCAAAATGCCCGCTACTTACATTAGGAAACTCTGCACAAAGAGCAGCAGAAAGAGCCTACAAAAAGGAACTGAAAAGTTGCAGAAAAGCAAAAAATCGTGCAGACGGTGAAAGTCGTGGAGAATGTGAAGCAGAAGCAACAAGAGTCTATCAAGAAAACAGAGCAAATATTTCTTATGGTCAAGAAGAGTTGAACAAAATTTGCAAGTTCCCTGGTACTCCAAGAGACAGAATACTTCCTTTCGAAAAGTTTTTGAAGATTTTCTAATCTATAGAAACAAATAATGTGCTAAAATATAGGCAAGATAAAAAATGAATCCCGTTAAATATTTTAAACAATGGGTATAAATAAATAAACGTAATTAGACAATCATTATACATAATAATATTAGAAATTAATCAAAAATATTTAACGGGATGAAAAAACACAAGAAATACTTTAGTACAATTTTATTACTTATAACATTACTTATACCTGTATATATTTATGGACAAGCTACCGAGCCGCCACGACTTGGAGTAGCTACTGACCCAGCTACAAATATCACAGACACAGAGGCTACACTCAATGGTCGCGCAATGCCTGTATCAGGACTCCCTACCACTGGATATTTTAGATATTCTACTATGGCCATAGCACCGGTATTTTGTAATGAAATATACGGTAATAATATGGTGCATACAGAAGATATAAATTTAGGTAGTGGTGGGGCACAAGGCTTCTCGCAAGAATTATCTGGTCTTAGACCTAGCACAGTGTATTACTATTGTGCAATTGCATCGAACAAAAAAGAAATTGCATACGGCAGTGACGATGGGGGGAATGTACAGAGTTTTATAACTCTACCTTGTGCCACTTGCCCTCATACTATGGTAAGAACACGTCCAGCAAGCAATATAAAGGCAAGATCAGCAAATCTTAATGGTTATGTAGAATCAACCAAAGCAACCGAAGTATATTTTGAATACAAAAAAGATGGTAATTTATTAAGCGACGCACTTACTCCTTGGAGAAAAACTCCGAAACAAAACTTTAACCCAAATATACACAGAAATGTAAAAGCTCCAGTGTCACAGCTTGAAGTAAAAACTTCCTATAGATTTCGAGTCGTAGCAGAAACAAATACTCCAGATGAGATATTTAGAGGTGAAAATTTTTTGTTTACTACTCCTAGGTCCGATGGCATAGCTCCTTATGACACTGATAACGAAGAAGATTTATGCCCTATTGGATTTGAAGGTACACCACCTGAATGTGAACCTGAGGACGATGGTACAGACGAACCTGATCACTGTACAAACAGCATACAAGACTTCGATGAAACAGCTGTAGACTATGGTGGTTCTTGTGGCACAGATCAGCCTGACTATTGTTCTAATGGTATACAAGATCATGGTGAAACTGGAATTGATACTGGTGGTCCTTGTGGTAACAACAACGGAGATGATGACGAACCTGATCACTGTACAAACAGCATACAAGACTTCGATGAAACAGCTGTAG
>CAYTMO010000001.1:5936-6512 GCA_964439045.1 uncultured Candidatus Saccharibacteria bacterium | reverse complement strand
TCTAATGGTATACAAGATCATGGTGAAACTGGAATTGATACTGGTGGTCCTTGTGAAGATGATGACAGTGACGACGGAAACCCAGGAGACGACGGAGAGGGAGACGGTGGAAGTGATGGAGATGGAGATAATGGAAACGGCACAAATGACGGAGATACGGACAATGACGGTATACCAGATACCGCAGACACGGATGATGATGGGGACGGAATACCTGATAATGAAGACACAGATGCAGACAATGATGGAATAACAAACGGTAATGACTCTGATATGGATGGAGATGGGTTTCCAAACACAGATGACTCCGATATGGACGGAGACGGAATACCAAATAGTTTAGATAACGATACAGATGGTGATGGAATACCGAACAGCACAGATACTGACGACGACAATGATGGTATACCAGACACTATAGACAATAGCCCTACAGGGGTGGGAACTTTGAACGATTATGATGGTGGAGGAATACCGAATAATTTAGATTCCGATATGGACGGAGACGGAATACCAAATATTTTAGATAACGATACAGATGGTGATGGAATACCGAACAGCACAGATACTGACGAC
>CAYTMO010000001.1:0-5836 GCA_964439045.1 uncultured Candidatus Saccharibacteria bacterium | reverse complement strand
ACAATAGCCCTACAGGGGTGGGAACTTTGAACGATTATGATGGTGGAGGAATACCAAATAATTTAGACGATGACATAGATGGTGATGGAATACCAAATCAATTTGACTCTGACACAGATGGAGATGGAAAACCAAACAGCACAGATACTGACGACGACAATGATGGTATACCAGATGCTTCAGACCCAACTCCGACAGGAACAAACAGTATCCTTGGTCCAATATTGGGTATTGGAGACACAGCAATACCACCAAACGATGCGATAGTTAGATATCACGAAGGAGTAGAAACTGTCTTTATTAGACAAATAGTAAAAAATACTAACCTACAAAAAAGATATGGTTATGATTTTAGTGTAAGCTTACTTCGTTTTGCTCAAAACTTAGCCCACGCAATGGCAAAAGACTTTGGTTATGTAGACGGGACTGGTAGAGAAATCCGAGTATCCCGCCCTGATGTATCAGCTTATCAATTGAGATTAAGTGGAAACAAATTGACTGTGTATGAGTACTACTTGAACAAAATAATAGACATTCGAAACGCTACATCACAATTCAAGAACAAGAATCCATACGAATATTATTTTAACAGACGTTAAAAGTGTTTTTATCTGTTTCTGGGGATGTAATATTTATTTTATTTTGTTAAAATTATTTAATAGAATACAAGATTCTGTTTAGGTGCAAGAAAAATAAATACGTGAAAAAGATTTTTTCAAAAATTTTAATAGGTGCCGTAATGCTAAGCATTTTCTTGGCGCCTGTAAGTGCAACTATTAACATCAATCATTATGAATTAACTCTAGAAAAAAAATCGACCAAAGTATTAGCGCAAGCAACAACAGAAAATTGGTGGTTTCAATGGACTACTGCTTTGGGCTTAGGAGGCGGAGGTATATCTGGTGGACACACTTCATTAGCTGCTTGCGAAGCGGCTCGTACAGCCAAAGAAGCCGAAGGAAACGGTAACACTTTTACGGCTGGACCTTGTACACAAGGAGAGGACCCTTCGGGTATTTTTAATGGTCAAGTTCTTGCACCCACAGATGGCTACTCATTAGGGTGTAATTTAACTCGTTTTAGTCTTACTGGTTGTTTTGCAGAATTTTTTTACTTGATCTGGGAAATTACAGCGAAATTAGCAAGATTGGCTGGGCAGTTTCTTGATTTCTTTGTATACTACTCTACTAATGACCAGTCTTATCGAGCCGAGTTTGTAGAAAAGGGTTGGGCTGTAGTTCGAGATATTGCAAATTTATTTTTTATCATTGCTCTTATATACGTAGCAATCAAGACCATACTTGATATGGGGCACTCAAATAGCAAAAAAATGGTAGCTACTATTATTATGATAGCTCTCATTATAAACTTCAGTTTATTTGTCACGAAAGTAGTAATAGATGGATCCAATATCCTGGCAAAAATATTTTATAACAACATAACACCTGTAGACAAAAATGGCTCTCCTTTGACAGCAGAAAACGGGGGAGAGAAATCTATATCTGTCGGAATGATTGACAAATATGACCCACAAGAATTAATAACACAAGATCAGTACGACGAAATAGGTGCTGGATGGTTTATTTTTACAACAATAATACTAACACTTATAACTTTCTATACTGCATATGTATTTTTAACTGTTGCTCTTCTTTTTGTTGCTAGGGTCGTTTCTCTTTGGATAGCTATGATTTTTTCACCTTTGGCTTTTGCCTCGCTTACATTACCAGAAGTTGATATGGGTGATATGTCATACAAAAAGTGGTGGTCAGACCTCATAGGAAACGCTATATTAGCACCCTTCTTTATATTTTTTCTTTATATAATTGTTTTATTTTTAGATGTGAAGAATTTTATTAGTTATGATGGCACTGGAGATACTTTTCAGAAAATAATGAAGGTGGTTATACCATTTATGATAACCACAGGTCTCTTAATGAAGGCCAAAGAAGTCGCAGTCAAGTATTCTGGAGAAATGGGAAAAAACATAGTCAAAGCTGGAGCAGCAGTGGGCACACTTGCTCTTGGTGCAACAGCGCTAGGGGCTGCAGCAGTGGGCAGAGGCACAATTGGTGCAACAACAAAGTATATTAGAAACGAAGACGCAAGAAAAAGAGATGCTGATATAGGCTCAAGGTTTAAAAATCAATTTGCTGGTGGCAGAAAATTAAGCAGTTACAATCCTCTTGCTTATGCGAAGATTCTTGGTAAAGGGGCAGCAGCAAATGCTGCAAACCTGGCTCACAAAATACCTGCACCACTCAGCGGAGGAAAGACTATTGGGGGTGCGCTTAGTGATGCTGATAATAAATTCGAGCACGCAAAACACGCTAAACATACATTAGATGAAAAAACAAAAGAAGAACACGGAGAGGGTACAAAGTTTAGTGATCTCTTACAAAAAGAACAAGACTTAATTATCAAGAAAATTGAATTTGATGAAATGGCAAAAACCCTTTTCCGTGCAAAGAAGTACGATAACCTTAAATCAGATGAAAAGAGGTTTATAGAGGAACAATACAACTTAGGGGAAAGAGCAATAACAGAAACTAACGGACAAAAAAACGTAAGACAATTGAATGCTAAAGAACATTCCGAAGGGGAACATATTCTTGAATTGTCAAAAGCAAAACTAGGATTAGGTGAGTTTGCACAAGCATTACGCAAAGGTTCGTATGATATAAGAAATCTACCAGATACAAAAGCATCTCAAGGTGGCTTTAACAAAACAACTGTAGGGGTAGCTTCGGTTTTAGCGTTTGGAATGAGAGCTGGTTTAAAAAATAGCTTAGGAGTAAATCCTGGTACTGGAAAAGCTGACACTCTAAAAGACATAGGAAATGTATTAGCTGCTGCATTGAAAGGTTTTGATATTAGTCTACCTAGCGGAGGGGGTAGTAAAGGTGGAGGAGAACATAATGACGGAGGACACGGTGGCGGGGGGCATCATTAATTTTAAAATTATATGAATCAAGAAGAATTACAACAAAAAATAGCAGAATATTATAGTAAGTTGCCAAAGAATGCGCAGGAAGTTTTTTCTAGTATGAAATGGCTTGAGATCTTGCGTTCTATAAGCGACAGGCATTCATTAAATGAAGAGCAAGTACAAACATTGGGCACAGAAACCACATTGATCCTTTTAGGTATAATTCACAGAGATGAATATGAGAAGCTAGTAACAGAAGAATTAAAATTACCTAAAGAAAAGATAGAAAGTATTTTAGAAGAAATAAATACTCTTATATTAAACCCAATAATATCAGACCTCTTGGAAACATTTGTAAAAAACAACACACCAGAAGAAACAAAAGAAAATTCGAAAATAGAACAGTCTGGTCCAATAAATCAAAACACAAATACACAATTCGCAAAATTATCTCCTGAGATCCAGAATATAATAAACCAATCAGACTATCAGACAAAGATTTATTCAGTAGGACAAAAAAATAATCTTACAATTGCGCAAATATCAGAGCTCGAAAAAATAGTGACTGATACAATCCTAGGACAAATTCCAGGAGACAAGTTCGAAGAATCAGTAAAAATATCTTTAGGATTAGAGACAGAAAAAGTGACTCTAATAACACAAGAATTAAATGAAAAAGTTTTACGAGAAATACGCAATAATGTACTAGGACTGGATAACAAGATAGAAAATGAAGGAAACGAAAAACTGCCTCCGACTCTACCAGAAGTAAGTACTAGAAAAGAGCAGCCAGTATCAACACAAAACACCCCAATAACCACAACTCAAAAATCAGAAGACAAAGAAAATATTGATTCTATTTTATCCAAGAAACTTGCCGGGGCTTTTAAGATGGGTGGGGCTACCACAGAATACTCTTTAAACAATATTTCAAAACAAAATGATTCAACTGCTGTAAACAGCACAAAAGAAAATAACGCAAAATCTGTAGACCCATACAGAATGCCAATAGAGTAAAAAGACAAAACACTAGGCTCTTAGGCAAGCTTATATTATAATTAAATAAGTTAAATATTTTTTAAGTAGTTTTTTACCATCTATTATGCAGTTTAAAGTTCCACAATTTTTAGACATAGAAGATAAAATATTCGGTCCTTTCACTTTTAGTGAATTTGTATATTTAGCTGGGGGGGCAGGAGTATGTTATGTACTTTATAAAGCACTAGGATTTTTTCTTGGACTAATACCAATACTTGCAGTTGCGGGTTTTGCTCTTGCTTTAACCTTCTACAAACCAAACAATAAACCTTTTGTAAATATGTTAGAGTCTGGTTTCAGGTATGTTTTTCAAGATAAGCTTTATATTTGGAAAAGAAGTACAATACAAAAACCAAAGGTAAGTCCTGAAAACACAAAAAAACAAACTGAAAATATTACTATAAATAAAGCAAAACTTGGCGGCAACAAACTAAGAGATTTGGCTTGGAGCTTAGATGTATTAGATCTAAAAAAAGAACAAACAGAAAATTAATAAATTATTATGGCATTATACGCAAAAGCAACTCAAGAATTTGTACCAATAAAAGAAATTCGTAACGGAATTATTGTACTTAAAGATGGTGATCTGCGAGCTATGGTGTTGGCAAATTCTACGAACTTGTCTCTAAAGTCAAGCGACGAACAGCAAGCTACAATTATACAATTTCAAAGCTTTTTAAACACACTGGATTTCCCAGTACAAATATCAGTGCAATCAAGAAAGCTTGATATTCGACCCTATCTTTTATTGCTTGAAAACAGAATGAAGGTACAAAATGAGCCTTTGCTTAAACTACAAACAAAAGAATATATGGATTTTATAAAAAACTTTACAGAAACCGTTAGCATAATGACAAAAAGCTTTTTTGTTGTAGTGCCTTACACACAAACAAACATAAAATCAGATAATGGAATTCTAGGAAGATTCTTCTCTAAGAAAAGCAAGGAAGAAATGAAACTAGCTGAACAAATGGATTTTGAAGAAAAAAGAAGCCAATTAGAACAAAGGGTGAGTGTTATCCAACAAGGACTTTCTCGTTGTGGTATAAAGTCCGCACAATTAGGCACCGAAGAGGTGGTAGAAGTATTTTATAAAGTATTCAATCCTGGAGAATTAGAGGGTAAAATAGAAATAGAAAATATGAAATAATTTCTATTGTGTTTTGTATTAAAATAACTAGGTTATAGCGTGAAACTATATTATAATTTATATGGTTCGTATTTTGTATCTTATATACAGAAACTATAAATTTTAAATATGGGAATTTTTGATGGATTGTTAGGACAAAAAAATAATAAAGAAGGAGAAAGTGGTCCAAAAGCCTCTATTTTGGCAGTCTTGCCAGAAGAGATTTATGAATCTGCAAAACTTGAATTAGAAGACATTATAGCTCCTTCAGCTCTCAAAATTACGCCAAAGTCTTTAAACTTGGGAGATAAGATAGCACGAACTTTTTTTATAATTTCTTATCCTCGTTTTTTAGTAGACAACTGGTTTTCTCCAATAATAAATTTGGATAAAGTCTTTGACGTTTCAATATTCATACACCCAATAGACACCTCGCTTGCACTTCGTCAATTTCAAAAGAAGGTAGCCGAAGTACAAAGTCAGATAAATGCTCGTGAAGGAAAAGGTATGGTTCGTGATCCAATGCTAGACACTGCCTATCAAGACTTAGAAGGACTCCGGGACAACCTAATTCAAGCACAAGAAAAGATGTTTGACGTAGGAGTATATATTACTGTATATGCAGACAATGACTTAGAACTTTATAAAGTTGAAAACGAAATAAAATCAATTCTCGAATCAAAATTAATTTATATTAAACCAGCTCTCTTCCAACAAGACGAAGGGTTCAAAAGCGTGAT